>JBATPI010000250.1:0-10029 GCA_049291415.1 Paracoccaceae bacterium
CGGGTCGGCAGGCGCATGCGCCTGCAGGGCCTGAAACGTATCGCCGAGCGAGGTCCAGCCACCGTAATCGACCACCAGCGCCAGCCCGCCATGCGCCGCGATGCGCGCGGCCACCGCCTGCATCACCGGCCCGGCACCGGGGCAAATCTCAACCACATCGCCGGGTGCGGTATCGCCCAGCCGATGCGCCAGGGCTGCCAAAGGGGCGGGGGGGGCGCGGCCAAGGGTCAGTTGATCCTGCGCCAGCCCCACCACGGTTTCAGCCCATGCATTGCCCACACGGGTGAATTGCCGGATCGGCAGGGCATCGAAAAACTCATTCGCCAAAAGATACAGCGGCGCCGGCGGCAGATCCTGCGGCGCGGTGATCCAGCGCGGCGCAGACCCCGCCAGCGCCTGTCCTTGCGTGGCACGCAGGCGGGGCGACGCCTCCAGCAATACCACCTCAGCCGCTGCATGAAACCCCGGCACCCGCGCGGTTGCGCGCAGCACATCGGCCATCAGCGTGCCGCGCCCCGGCCCCAGCTCGGCCAGGGTGATCTGCGCGGGCGCGCCCGCATCCAGCCACGATTGCGCCAGACACAGGCCCAACAGCTCACCATACATCTGGCTGATCTCGGGCGCCGTGATGAAATCACCCGCCGAGCCAAAGGGCGGGCGGGTGGTGTAATAGCCATGCTGGGGATGCAGCAGACACTCGGCCATATAGTCAGACAGCGGGATCGGCCCGCCCGCGCGGATGCGCCGCGCCAACAGGGCGGCCAGCGGTGTCATGCCAGCGCAGGCACGGCCCGGGCGCGCCACACAAACCAAAGGCCCAACGCGATCATCGGCAGGCTGAGGCATTGGCCCGCGGTCAGCCCCCAGCCGTCGATATGCAAGTATAGGCCCAGGGGGTTACCAGCCATGACGAATTGTGCATCCGGCTGACGCACGAATTCCACCGCGAAACGCGCGATGCCGTAGCCTGCTATAAACACGCCCATCACCCGCCCCGGCACCCGCAGCGCGCCGCGCCGCCAGGCCAGCCATAGGACCAGCGCACCCAGGATCAGCCCCTCCAACACCGCTTCGTAAAGCTGGCTGGGATGGCGCGCGCAGACCCCGGCGATGCCCTCGCAGGTCTGTGCGGCATCGCCCGGAAAGGCCACGCCCCATGGCAGATCGGTCGGTCGGCCCCACAGCTCGGCGTTAATGAAATTGGCAATCCGGCCCAGCAGCAGACCGGGCGGCGCGCACAGCCCCATCAGATCGCCCATCGGCAGCATCGCAATGCCCTCGCGGCGGCAAAAGGCGATGCCCGCCACCGCCACGCCCAGAAAACCGCCATGAAAGGACATGCCCCCTTCCCACACCCGCAGAATGGCCAGCGGATCGGTGGTAAACCTGCCGACATCGTAAAACAGCACATAGCCGATGCGCCCGCCCAGGATCACGCCCAGGATCACCCAGGTCATCAGCCGCTCCAGCTGTTCGGCCGTCAGGGGGGGGCGGCCCGCCCACAGGTCGGCCCGCGCGATGGTGCGCCGCGCCAGCGACCAGGCAATCAGGATGCCCGCGATATAGGCCAGCGCATACCAGCGCAGCGCAAAGGTAATGCCGAACAAGGTGAACGAGAACAGTTCGGGCGAGATATCGGGAAAGGGGATCATGCGATGCTCAGGTTATGCGGGGGCAGAGTGGTTGTCGCGGGGGCGGGGGGTGAAGTCAACCGCCGCCGCCACGCCCGCCCGCCCAAGCGCGGTCTTGTGAACGGGGCCGCGCCAGCGCATATAGAGGCCTTGGACAGGAGGCATGGCCTATGCAGACCCGCAACAAGTTTCTCGACGATATGAGCCAGCTGATGACCAACGCCATGGGCGTGGCCCAAGGTGCCAAGACCGAGGCGGAAACCGCGATGAAATCGCTGGTTGACCGCTGGATGGCCGACCGGAATTTCGTCACCCGCGAAGAATTTGACGCCGTTCGCGCGATGGCGCAAAAGGCCCGCGAAGAGAATGAGGCGCTGAAGGCCCGGCTGGATGCGCTGGAAACGGCTGGCACCAAGAAAAAGGTCTAGGCCCCGAGGCCGGAATTTACCGGCCCGGAATTTTCGAAAATTCCGGGGTGCCCGCTCTCAGGGCCGCAACAGCCGGAATACCGCCGAAGCCACCCAGCCCGACACCGCCGCCAGGACCAGCGACAACAGCCCGTACAGCAGCGGCTGATCCATCGCCATGTTGTAGATCATCCGCTCTAGCCCCTCTTTGCGAACGTTGATCGTGCGTTCCTGGCGGGCGACGACCCTGCCCTCACGCATCAGAAACATCCGCACCGCGTATTTGCCCTCGATCAGGTTGGACGGCAGACTGATGTCAGTGCGAAACAGCGTGTCTTCGGTCAACTGGACCCGGCTTTCCAGCAGCTTGTACAGGCCGCTGTCGCTGCGCACCCGCAACATCGCCTCGACAAAGGCCTCGGATGCGTCGGCCTCATTGGTGATGCCGACGGCGCGGATCACGCGGTCGATGGTGATCGAATGACGCAGGTTTTCCGTGGCAGTCAGGATGGCCGATAGCGGCCGGGTGGTTGCCACCGCGTAAAAGCTGGGCGCGGAATCCACCGAGATCGCGGCATCGTTGATCCAGATACCCCAGACCCGGTTCTTGCGGCGTACGATCAGGGGCAGGTCCGGGCCCTTCACGGTGATGATGACATCCAACCGCCCCTCTGGCGCAGGGGTGTCGCGGCGCACTGCGCCATAGATCAGGATTTCCGAGCCGTCGAAATCGGCGGTGATCGACACCCGGTTCTGGCTGAGACCGGCGACAATGCCCTCATCGGCCCGCGCATCCCCTGCGCAAGCCAGACCTGCCACCACAGACACCACCGCCCAAAGCCGCCTCATGGCATCAGCCCCGGCGTGATCGAGAACACCTCGGCCGGGCGGATCAGCAGATCGGCCGCGATCTTCAAAGACACCGCCAGCACCAGCAGGGACAGAAAAATCCGCAACTGCTCGGCCTTCATCCGCACGCCCACCCGCGCGCCGATCTGCGCGCCCACCACCCCGCCGACGATCAGGATGAACGCCAGCAGCATATCCACCGTATGGCTGGAGATGGCATGCGCCACGGTGGTGAATGCGGTGACAAAGATGATCTGAAACAGCGAGGTGCCGATCACCACCTTGGTCGGCATGCCCAAGAGATAGATCATTGCGGGCACCATGATAAAGCCGCCGCCCACCCCCATGATCGCAGCCAGAAAGCCGACCAGCGCGCCAACGATCATCGGTGGGATCACGCTGATATACAGGCCACTGGCCCGGAATTTCATCTTCAAGGGCAAGCCATGCACCCAGCTGTGGACATGGGCCCGCCGGATCGGCACGTTGGTTTTCTTGCTGCGCCAGAACGCGCGCAGCGATTCCTGCAGCATCATCGCGCCGATCAAGCCCAGGAACAGCACATAGGACAGCTGCACGAACAGATCGATCTGGCCCAACGCCCGCATCCAGGCAAAGACCCAGATGCCCGCCGCCGACCCCGCCATGCCGCCGACCAGCAGAACGCCACCCATGCGGAAATCCACCGCCTTGCGTTTCAGCTGCGCCAAAACGCCCGATATGGATGAGGCCACCACCTGATTGGCCCCCGTCGCCACCGCCACCGCGGGCGGAATGCCGATGAAGAACAGCAAGGGCGTGATCAGAAACCCGCCACCCACCCCGAACATGCCTGACAAAAAGCCGACAACGCCGCCGATCCCCAGGATCAGAAAGGCGTCGACCGAGACCTCGGCAATGGGGAGGTAGATTTGCATCGCTGGCTTTGGAAAAAGAGGGGTTGGACCATAGGGTTGCGCCCCTTTGGCGGGGATGTCAAACGCGCTTGCCCCTCATCGCAGCTGGGTCAGGTATCTGCGCAGAATGCGTTCCAGTTTTGCCGCACCCAAGGGGGCCATGGCCTTGGTATGCTCATGGCTGATCTCTTCATCCGACAGGCCCGCAGCCATGTTGGTGATGGTTGAGATGGCTGCAACCTCCAGCCCCAGAAACCGCGCCAGGATCACTTCGGGCACGGTGGACATGCCAACCGCATCACCGCCCAGCAGCTTCAACATGCGGATTTCGGCCGGGGTCTCGAACGAGGGGCCGGAATACCAGCAATAAACCCCTTCAGGCAGGGCAATGCCCTCGGCCTCTGCCGCGGCACGCAGCGCGGCGCGGATCCGCGGGCTATGTGCCGCCGTCATCGGCACGAAGCGGGCGTCGGTCGGCTCTCCTATCAACGGGTTCAGACCGGAATAGTTGATGTGATCCGACAGCAGCATCAGATCGCCGGGCGCGATGTCGGCGCGCAGGGATCCGGCGGCATTGGTGACGATCAATTGCCGCGCGCCCAAGGCATGCAGGGTTTCCAGCGCGCCGCGCATCGCCGCGGGATTGCCGTTTTCATAGTAATGCTCACGCGCGCCGAAAACCGCGACGCGCACGCCCTCAAGCGTGCCGATGTGCAAGGCAGGGTTGTGACCCGAGACCGCAACATGCGGAAAACCGGGCAGATCGGAGTAGGGAATGGCGACACCCTCTACCGCATGGGCCAGATGGCCCAGCCCCGAGCCCAGGATCAGGCCCAGTTGAACCGGGGCGTTACCGGCGCGGTCGTGAATAATGCTCAGCGCAGAGGCGGCCATGGCTCAGCGTTCCTTGACATAGGGTTGGCCGCCGGCACGCGGCGGGATCGCCTTGCCGACAAAACCCGCCAGCACCAGCACGGTCAGCGCATAGGGCAGGGCGGTCAGGAACGGCACTGGCACCTTGACCCGCACCACGGCCTCAACCACGTCAGGCCGGAAGGACAGCGCCTGGAAAAACCCGAACAACAGGCACGCCCACATCGCAGGCACCGGGCGCCATTTGGCAAAGATCAGTGCTGCCAGCGCGATATAGCCGCGCCCCGCCGTCATATCCTTACCAAAACCCGCCTGCAGGGCGGTGGACATATAGGCCCCCGCCAGCCCGCACAGAACACCCGTGATCAGCAGCGCCTGATAGCGTAACCGCACCACCGACACCCCCGCCGTATCCACCGCCGCCGGGTTTTCGCCCACCGCGCGCAGCCGCAGGCCAAAGCGGGTGCGGTTCAACACCCACCAGCTAAGCGGGACCACGGCAAAGGCCGAATAGACCAGGATCGAATGGCCCGAGATCACTTCGGAATAAAACGGACCCAGCACCGGCACGCCCGACAGCGTATCGGCAAACGGCAGATCAATCGGCTGGAACCGCGCGGTGCCGCTAAGGGGGGGCGTCCGGCTGCCCTGCTTGAACAGGCGCTGGGCGATCAGCACGGTAATCCCCGCCGCCAGAAAATTCAGGGCGACGCCCGAGATCAACTGATTGCCGCGAAAGGTGATCGAGGTGACCGCATGGATCATCGAAAAGGCCACCGAGGCCGCAATTCCGGCCAACAGCCCCCAGAGAACCGGCGACATCAGATCGCGCAGCCAGGTCAGCTCTGCCCCGAACAGCGCCCAGCCGGTTGAGGTGGCAATCAGCGCCGACACCGCACCCGCCGTCATCGCGGCCATCAGCATCTTGCCTTCCAGCCCGATGTCAAAGATGCCCGCGCGTTCGGAAAACAGCCCGGCCAGACAGGCCAGCAGCAAGGGCGTGGCCAGCCGCAGCGTGGAATCCAGGATCTGCAGAAGCGTTGAATAATCCATCAGCTGGCCTCCACCCTGGGGGCACCCTTGGGAAACAGCGCAAAGATCCGCACCAGCGCCATCCGCACCATCATATCCAAAGCGCCGGTGAACAGGATCACCAGCCCCTGCACCACGATCCGCATCTCGATCGGGATCTTGGTCCACATGCCCAGTTCCGCGCCGCCCTGATACAGAAACCCGAACAGCAGCGCCGCCAGCACCACCCCTACCGGATGGTTGCGCCCCATCAGCGCCACCGCGATTCCGATGAACCCTGCGCCCGAGGCCGAGTTGCCCAACAGCCGCTCAGCATCGCCCATGACATTGTTGATCGCCATCAGCCCCGCCAGGGCACCGGAAATCACCATGGTAATCATGATGATGCGGGTCGGGTTGATCCCGGCATAGCGCGCCGCCGGTTCGGATTTGCCATAGGCGCGGATCTGATAGCCCAGACGGCTGCGCCACAGCATCGCCCAGACCCCGACCGCCATGGCCAAGGCGATGAAAAGGGTGATGTTCGCCGGAACATCCTTGGGGAAGATCAGGTTGACCAGCGGAATATCGGCCAGCGAAGGCAGTTTTGTCGCGGCTGGAAAGCTGGCGGTAGCCGGGTCCATCTTGCCAGGGGGGCGCAGCACGTCGACCAGCAAAAAGGTCATCAGACTGGCGCCGATATAGTTGAACATGATGGTGGTGATCACGATATGGCTGCCGCGCTTGGCCTGCAGCCAGGCCGGGATCGCGGCCCAGGCCGCCCCGAACAGCGCCGCCCCCGCTGCGGCGCCAATCAGCGCCAGAGACCAATGCGGCCAGGGGATATAGAGGCACACCAAAGCCACGCCCAACCCCCCCAGCAGCGCCTGCCCCTCACCGCCGATGTTGAAGAGACCGGCATGAAAAGCCACCGTCACCGCCAGCCCGGTAAAGATGAAACTGGTGGTGTAATACAGCGTATAGCCCCAGCCATAGGACGACATCAGGCTGCCCTCGACCATCACCATCAGCGCCTGCCAAGGATCCTCGCCGATCGCCAGAATCACCAGCGCGGCAATCGCCGCCGCCAGGATCAGCGACACCACAGGCACCAGCGCCACATCGGCCCATCTTGGCAAACGGTCCATCAGGCGGCCCCTTTCGTCTCAGTCACACCGGCCATCAGCAGGCCCAACTCACGCTCATTTGTTGTGGCAGGGTCGCGCAGGCCCATCAGCTGACCATCGAACATCACCGCGATACGGTCTGACAGCGACATGATCTCATCCAGTTCCACCGAGACCAGCAAGATCGCCTTGCCCTGATCGCGCAGGGCAATCAGCTGGTTGTGGATGAACTCAATCGCGCCGATATCGACACCGCGGGTGGGCTGGCCGACCAGCAACAGGTCGGGATTCTGCTCAAACTCGCGCGCGACGACGATCTTTTGCTGGTTGCCACCGGAAAAGGATTTGGCGGGCAGAGAGGGGATCGGCGGGCGCACGTCAAAGGTATGCATCTTTTTGACGGTATCGGCGCGCACGGCGTCATTATCCATGAAAAGCGCGTTCTTTTGGTATTTCGGATCGTTGAAATAACCGAAGGCAATGTTTTCCCAGGCGGTGAAATCCAGGATCAACCCGTGGTTGTGACGGTCTTCGGGCACATGGGCGATGCCCGCGCGACGCCGGCTTTGCCCATCTGCGCCCGCGCCAGACAGCGGCAGTGCGGCACCGTTCAGCGTGACAGTGCCGGTAGCCGTGTGCATGCCGCCCAAGGTTTCCAGCAATTCGGACTGGCCGTTGCCTGCCACGCCGGCAATGCCCAGAATTTCCCCGGCGCGGATCTCGAAACTGACGCCTTTCAGCCGCTCAACCCCGTGTTCGTCGCGGATCCGCAGATCCTGCACCGACAGCACCACCGCGCCGGGCTGTGCGGGGGCCTTGGTCACTTCCAGCAGCACCTTGCGGCCCACCATCAGCTCGGCCAGCGCCTCGGCACTGCTCTGGGCGGTCTTCACCGTGGCGACCATGGTGCCGCGCCGCATCACGCTGACATTGTCGGTGGCCTCCATGATCTCGCGCAGCTTATGGGTGATCAGGATGATAGTTTTGCCCTGATCGCGCAGACCGCGCAGGATGCGGAACAGATGATCCGCCTCATCCGGGGTCAGCACCCCGGTCGGCTCATCCAGGATCAGGATATCGGCCTGACGATACAGCGCCTTGAGGATCTCGACCCGCTGCTGATGGCCCACCGGCAGATCTTCGATCAGCGCATCGGGATCGACGTCCAGATCATACTCACGCGACAGATCGGCCAGCACCCGCCGTGCCTTGGCCAGTGACCGGTTCAAGAGCGGGCCCTCTTCGACCCCCAGGATGATGTTTTCCAGCACGGTGAAATTCTGCACCAGCTTGAAATGCTGGAACACCATGCCGATGCCGGCACGGATCGCGGCCTGACTGTCGGGAATGGCGGTGGGCTGGCCGTTGATGATGATCTGGCCCGAGTCGGCTTTGTAAAAGCCATAGAGAATGGACATCAGCGTGGATTTGCCCGCGCCATTTTCACCGATGATGCCGTGGATGGTGCCCTTTGGCACGGCAAAGTTGATGTCCTTGTTCGCCTGCACCGGACCAAAGGCCTTTGAGATGCCCTTCAGCTGGATGGCGAAGGAGGCAGCCGTTTCCGGCTGCCTCTTTGCGGTGTCGGCTGACATCAGAACTGGGCAGCCGGGCAGGTGTCGTCGGACATATAGTCATGCACCACGATCTCACCCGATTTGATCTTTTCGGCGGCGGCATCGACCGCTGCGATCATCTCGGGGGTCACCAAAGCGGCGTTGTTGTCATCCATCGCATAGCCGACGCCATCATTGGCCAGACCCATCACGTTGATGCCGGGCTTCAGATCGGCACCTTCGGTAAAGGCCTCATAAACCGCGTTATCAACCCGCTTGGTCATCGAGGTCAGAACCTGACCGGGGTGCAGATAGTTCTGATTGCTGTCCACACCGATGGACAGAATGCCCTCATCCGCCGCCGCCTGCAAAACGCCCACGCCGGTGGCACCGGCAGCCGCATAGATCACATCAGCCCCTTGGGCTTTTTGCGCCTTTGCCAGTTCTGCCCCCTTGACCGGGTCATTCCAGGCCTCGGGCGTTGATCCGGTCATGTTCAGGATCACCTTGGCATCGGGGTTTGCCGCCAGAACGCCCTGGGCATAGCCACAACCGAATTTGCGGATCAACGGGATGTCCATGCCGCCGACAAAGCCGACCGTGCCGGTTTTCGACGCCATCGCCGCCATCATGCCAACCAGATAGCTGCCCTCATGCTCATTGAAGACCACCGATTTCACGTTGGGCTGATCGACAACCATGTCGATGATGCCGAATTTGGTCTCGGGGAAATCGGGAGCCACCTTGGCCAGCACATCGCCAAAGGCAAAGCCGGTCATGACGACGGGGTTGGCACCCGATTCGGCCAGACGGCGCAGGGCCTGCTCGCGCTGGGCCTCGTCCTGCATCTCCAGTTCCTTATAGGTGCCGCCGGTTTCCTTGGCCCAGCGCTCGGCACCGTTATAGGCGGCCTCGTTGAAGGACTTGTCGAACTTGCCGCCCATGTCGAAGATGATCGCGGGGTCGGCAAAGGCCATGCCGGCCAGCAGCGCTGATGCGGCGGTGGCGCCTGCAAAGGTTTTCGCAAAAGTCATCGGTCGTTCTCCCGGTTGATATGGTATTGCGCCGCCTGTCCGTCGGGGCGCCCCGGCAGCACGCGGATCATGGGCCAGATTACGCGGCAAGCCGCCATGGGGGTCAAGTCGGATTCGCGTGATCGGCGGGCGCAACCTGACCTTTTGGTCAAGTTGCCCGGTTTGCGCGATCAAAGATCGCGCGTCATGACCTGCGCGTCGACCTTGCGACCGTCGGGCGCGCTGTAATAGCCGCGCCGCAGCCCCGAGACGGCAAATCCCGCTGATTCGTACAGCGCCATGGCGGGCCCGTTCTCGGCGCTGACCTCCAGGAACGCGCAGACCGCGCCGCGCAGCCGCGCCTGATAGACAAAGCGTGCGACCAACCGGCTGGCAAGTCCCCGCCGGCGGGCTTCGGGGGCGACGGCCAGCGTCAGGATTTCGGCCTCACCTGCGACGGCCCGACCGACCAGCGCGCCCGCGTCGCCCTCAACCAGCACAAAGGCCAAGGGGTTGGTGGCATAGCTGGCGAACTCGGCCGCCGACCAAGGGCGCGGGATGGCAAAGCAGCGGTGGTGCAGGGCGGCCAGTTCGTCCGGTGTCATGGCTGAATGGGGTCGGGCAGGATCACGGGCGGCGGATCGCTGGGCGGCGTGGCATCGGCCC
>JBATPI010000251.1:0-1761 GCA_049291415.1 Paracoccaceae bacterium
TCGACAAAGAAGCTGCCTGGCAAGCTTGGACCACTGGCATCTTCGTTTGCTAGCCTGGTAGAAAATGTAAGGTGTAGACCCATATGGCCGTCAAACTCGTCACAGAGCAGACAAAGACACTGACCTCTGGTCGCTTCTCGGATTCTCTTGCCCCTCCCTCCATCCTCACCAAAGACACGACGATTGGCGAACTGCCTGCACACCGATATCAGGTGGGGGTTAACACCGTTGTTGCTCAGGTTGAAAAAACGCTGCGGCTTTATCCAATACTGCCCGGTGTCATCGTTACCCAACACAACCGGATGGTTAATGTTATTTCGAGAAGGCGCTTTTTCGAGATTTTAGGCACACGCTATGGCGTGGCTGTCTTCCTAAAACGTCCCATTGAGATCATGATCCGGCATGTGGAAGAACCACTCATTCTCCTCGGCACTTGCCTCATTGATGAAGCTGTACACGAAGCCCTCCAGCGCGAGACTATTTTGGCTTACGAACCGATATTAATGGATTTTCAGACCCATGGATTCCAACTACTTGATATCTACACTCTACTTTTGGCCCAATCGCAGCTCTTTGCGACCTTGCAGCAGGAGTTACAGACCATCAACGTCGATTTGGAAGATCGGGTAGCGCGTCGCACTGAAGAATTAACGCGGGTCAAAAACGAAGCGATCCGGGCCAACCAATTTAAGACAGAACTAATGGCCAAAGTAAACCATGAATTGCGCACGCCACTGGGCGCCATTATGGGTTACACCCAACTATTACAAATGGGTGCTTACGGCCCGACCGCGCCCGAACAAACAGATCCGCTGGAATTGATCCTTAGCAGCACCAACTCCTTAAGCACTCTGGTTAACAGTCTGTTAGATCAGGCGCAGTTGGAAAAAGGTAACTTAACTTTGGAAAACCGTCCGTTTTCAGTGCGCGAAATGGCTAGTGAAGTCGATCCCAAGGTCCGCATTCTGGCTGAAAAAACAGGGCTGACATTTAAAATTCTCATCGAGCCAAGTTTCCCCGAAGAAATTGTCGGCGACAGGATGCGCATTGAACAAATATGGACAAACCTGTTGAGCAATGCCATCAAGTTTACAGAGCAAGGGTACATACATACCCACATTCGGCTGCAGGGCACGGGGCAGTGGTTGATAGAAGTCGCCGACACGGGCATAGGGATTCCGGAAGAAGTACAGGCATCCATCTTTGACACTTTTGTCCAGGTGGATGGGTCCGCGACACGGAATCATTCGGGCGCCGGCCTGGGTTTGTCAATTGCAGCGTCAATCATTGAATTGATGGGTGGGACGATTGACCTGGAAAGCACACTGGGGCAAGGAACGACCTTCACGGTAATTCTGCCATTGAACAGGGTCGATAAAGAATAACCCGCTACTAATTTCTTATAATAAGGAAAACACATGTCGAAACCTTTTGCTTTAATCGTTGAAGATGATGCCATGTTAGCCGATATTTTTTCGCGGGCACTGCAAGCTATCGAATATGAAACGGAGATTATGCGTGACGGCCGTGTCGCATCTGAATGGCTGCAAAAAAATGTGCCCGAATTACTTGTTCTGGATCTGCATCTGCCTTTTTTAACCGGAGATGATATCTTGAACCAGGTCAATGTCGATACCCGTTTTGCCGCGACAAAAATCATGATTGTGACAGCCGATGCACTCAGGGCTTCGTATCTGAACGGCAATATCACGCTGACTTTAATCAAACCGGTGGACGTTAGCCAGCTACAAAAACTCGCTC
>JBATPI010000252.1:0-1592 GCA_049291415.1 Paracoccaceae bacterium
CGGCGATGTTGTGGATGTTCGGATCCATCAGGCTGAACATCTGCGCCTGCTGGAACGGGCTCATGCGGCCGTGCGGACTGAGCATGAACACGCGCACGCCCTGTTTGCCGCGCATCGCGTACTCGGCTGCACTGCCGGTGTCGCCGCTGGTGGCTCCCAGGATGTTGAGTTGCTCGCCACGGCGCGCCAGTTCGTACTCGAACAGGTTGCCCAGCAGCTGCATGGCCATGTCCTTGAAGGCCAGCGTGGGCCCGTTGGACAGCGCCTCCAGCCACAGGCCGGGTTCGAGCGGCCGCAGCGGCACGATGTCCTGAGACCCGAACACCTCGGCCGTGTAGGTCTTGGCGCACAGCGCCTTCAGGTCGGCGTCCGGGATGTCGTCGATGTAGAGCGACAGCACCTCGAAGGCCAGCGCGGCGTAACCCTGGTCTTTCAGTACCGAGCGCCAGCGTGTCAGCGTAGCGGCGTCGACCTGCGGGTAGGACTCGGGCAGGTACAGGCCGCCGTCCGGCGCCAGGCCCTCCAGCAGAATTTCGCAGAAACGCTTGCGGTCAGGGTGGCCGCGGGTCGACAGGTACAGCATCTCAGTTCAACTCTTCCTTGCGGATACGGGTGATGGGCGCAAGCACGCTCGGCAGGCCCTGCATCTGCGCGATCACGTCGTTCATCGTGCCTTCGCGGATGTCGTGCGTCAGGATGATCAGGTCGGTCGAGGTCGAACCCTCACCACCCACCTCATCGGCCTCGCGCTGCAGCACGGCGTCGATGCTGATGCCCGCGTTCGCCAGAATGCCGGTCACCTTGGCCAGCACACCGGCCTGATCGGCCACGCGCAGGCGCAGGTAATAGCTGGTCACCACCTCGCTCATGGGCAGCACGGCCACATCGCTCATGGCGCCGGGCTGGAAGGCCAGATGCGGCACGCGGTTGAGCGGGTCAGCGGTGTGCAGGCGGGTGATGTCCACCAGGTCGGCGATCACGGCCGAGGCGGTGGGCTCGCTGCCCGCGCCCTTGCCGTAGTACAGCGTGGTGCCCACGGCATCTCCGTGCACCACCACCGCGTTCATCGCACCCTCCACGTTGGCGATCAGGCGCTTGGCCGGCACCAGGCTGGGGTGCACGCGCAGCTCCACGCCCTTGTCGGTGCGCTTGGTGATGCCCAGCAGCTTGATCCGGTAGCCCAGTTGCTCGGCGTAGCGGATGTCCACCGCGCCCAGCTTGGTGATGCCTTCCACATAAGCCTTGTCGAACTGCACCGGGATGCCGAAAGCGATCGCGCTCATCAGCGTGGCCTTGTGCGCCGCGTCCACGCCTTCGATGTCGAAGGTCGGGTCGGCTTCGGCGTAACCAAGGCGCTGTGCTTCCTTGAGCACGACATCGAAGTCCAGACCCTTGTCGCGCATCTCGGACAGGATGAAGTTGGTCGTGCCGTTGATGATGCCGGCCACCCACTGGATCTGGTTGGCCGCCAGGCCCTCGCGCAGCGCCTTGATGATGGGGATGCCGCCGGCCACTGCCGCCTCGAAGGCGACCATGACCCCCTTTTCCTGGGCGGCGGTGAAGATTTCGGTGCCATGCACCGCAAGCAGTGC
>JBATPI010000253.1:0-45302 GCA_049291415.1 Paracoccaceae bacterium
TGGGCACAGCCGCGCCCCAACCCCTTGGACGACGCACAGACAATGGCCTTGCGCCCGCGAATTCCCAGATCCATCCCGGCCTCCCCTTTGCTGCCCGCCAGAGTAGCGCCAGAGGACCCACGGTGAAAGCCCCTGAAATCGCGAACAATCTGCCGCTATTCCCCCTTGCGGTTTCCAGACCGGCGTCCACAATGGCCAATGTTTGACCCCGCACCCAAAGCTCTGATACAGATGTCAGAATAAGGTGGGGGCCTTTTGCTAGAGCAGATTGCAGGATCCGTGCCGCCCATGTCCGCCACCGCCAGCACGCTTCCCGGCCATGCCTGCCAAGTGTTTGCAGCCGAAGATATCTATGTCACCATCGGCGTGAATGCGGGCGATGGCCTTGGGCTGCCTGACGATGTTCTGGCCGGTGACATATATGAGCTGGTGCCCGACGCAGCCCCGCTGCGGCTGGTGCTGACCCGGGCGGCGCCAGGACGCGATCCGCAGGTTGCCGAAGGTTCGGCCATCGGCAGCCCCGGCAATGCAGTGCGGATGGCCGCACGCTATACGCTGATGTCGGCGGATGGCGACAAGGTTGAGCTGCTTTTGCTGCCGGTCGCGGGCCAGCTTTACGCCCTGCCCCTGTCCCCTATGGGCGCGCAGTCGGATTATACGCTGCTGAAGATCGAGACCGCGCCCGAAGAGACCCGCCTGTCGGATCTGATGTGCGTCTCATTCGCGCGCGGCACCATGATCACCCTGGCCACCGGTGCCCAGGCCCCGATCGAGAGGCTGAAACCCGGCGACAAGGTGCTGACCCGCGATCACGGACCCCAGCCCTTGCGCCTCTTGGGTCGCGCCAGTTTGCGCGCACATGGTGCCTTTGCGCCGGTGGTGATCCTGGCGGGCACGCTGGGCAATTCGGGCGATCTGATCGTCAGCCAGCATCACCGGATGTTTCTCTATCAGCGCAAGCGGATTGCCGGGCTGACCACGTCGGAACTGTTGGTGCAGGCCAAGCATCTGGTCGATGGTGACCACGTCTTTATCCGCGAAGGCGGGGCGGTTGAATATTTCAGTCTGATCTTCGACAGCCATGAGATCATCTATGCCGAAGGGATTCCTGCCGAAAGCCTGATGGTCAATGACGCCACCGTCAGCCGGCTGCCGCCCGAAATCGCGGCCGAGGTCAGCCACAGCTTTCCCGGACTGGCCCAGGTGCAGCATTTCGGTACCGAAGCCAGCCGCCAGTTTCTGGCTGAGGTGGGGGCGGCATCCCTGTTCCAACCTGCCCGCAGGCGGCGCGGGGCATCACCCGGCGATGACCGTCAAGGCCAAAGTTCACGCTGAATCACGGCGCTTGAGGTGCCGACATTCCACAGATAGGCCCCCTTCGGCACCGGCACATCGGTGCCCGCCAAGGGCTCGGAACTGCCAGTGACCAGCCCCTGAAAGGTCAGTTCGCCATTTTCCAGCGTGGCCAGCAAGGATGAGCTGGCCCCCGGCGCCACGTCGCAATCTATATACAGTGTGTCTGCCAGACCCAGCGCGGTTTGCACCTGTCGGCAGGCCTGCCAGGAAAACTGCCAACCGTTTTCCTGCCCAAAGCGGCCATCATAGCCGATGACATGGATCTCGCCGCTGGTCGGGCGCCGTTTTGAAAACGCCATGGCGCCGCGCGGTTGTCCGGCCCCAAAGGTGCCTTCGGGCATGGGTTGGTCCGAAATGCTGTCGGTCAGGTAAAACACCAGCCAGTCATTGGCGGGCGTCATGAAATATCCCGGGGCGGAAAAGTTCAGCGGATCGCCGTCCAGCGCCGCCGTGGCGTGCAGGGTGGTTTTCGTGATTTCTCTATCATATTCAGGTGCTTGATAACTGTAGTTCATGTAAAAGACGGCCGTGTCCATCTGGTCAGCAGGGCATTGAATGTCAGTATACCACTTGCCCGCAATCAGATGGCGCGACGTGACGACCGCATCGCGGTCGCCGACCCGGATCAGGATGGCATTGCTGCCCCGGTTGCAGCCCTTAATCTCGATCCAGCCCACCCGGTTTGCCGCCGTCAGAATGGCGCGCTCAACCGCGGTCAGATCGGCTTCTGGCCGATCACGCAACACCTGCAACGCCTGGCGGTCGCCGTTGTCGGTGAACCACCCCACCGGTGTCGGACGCAGGGTTTCGGCCATTGCAGTGCCAGCCAGACACAGGGCCAGTATCGGCGCCATGGTCCACACTGCGATCCCTTCTGGTATCATCTTGCCCCCGTTGGCCGTCGGGGCACACCCCGCATGCACCGTTCTGCGGCACGTCACCACACAGACGCAAGACAGACCTGCGCCGACCGGATGGTTTCTGGGCAAGTGAGGCGGGTTGGTGCGGTGCGCGCGCGCCTTCACCGACCCCGTGGACGCCCCGCCGATTTCCCGTTAGAACCCCGCCCATGTTGGACAATCGACCCCCCCTTCCGCCTGAAATCGCCCGCCGCCGGACCTTTGCGATTATCGCACACCCCGACGCCGGTAAAACCACGCTGACCGAGAAGTTTCTCTTGTTCGGCGGTGCCATCCAGATGGCAGGGCAAGTGCGCGCCAAGGGCGAGGCGCGGCGCACGCGGTCAGACTTCATCAAGATGGAGCAAGAGCGTGGGATTTCGGTCTCGGCCTCGGCGATGTCGTTTGATTTCAGAGAGTTCCGCTTCAATCTGGTGGACACCCCCGGCCACTCGGATTTTTCCGAAGACACCTATCGCACCCTGACGGCGGTGGATGCTGCGATCATGGTGATCGACGGGGCGAAGGGCGTCGAGTCGCAAACCCGTAAGTTGTTTGAGGTGTGCCGCTTGCGCGACCTGCCGATCCTGACATTCTGCAACAAGATGGACCGCGAGGCCCGCGACACATTCGAGATCATTGACGAAATTCAGGAAAATCTGGCGATAGACGTGTCGCCCGCCAGTTGGCCAATCGGTCAGGGCCGCGATTTTCTGGGCTGCTATGACATCTTGAATGACCGGCTGGAATTGATGGACCGCGCCGACCGCAACCGGGTGGCGGAAACCATTCAGATCAACGGCTTGGATGACCCCAAACTGGCTGACCACGTCCCTGCCGACCTGCTGGCACGCCTGCGCGAAGAGCTGGAGATGGTGCGCGCGCTGTTGCCCGCCTTTGACCGTGAGGCGCTGCTGAACGGGTCGATGACGCCGATCTGGTTCGGCTCGGCGATCAATTCGTTCGGTGTCAAGGAGTTGATGGACGGCATTGGCAAATACGGGCCAGAGCCGCAGCCGCAACCCACCGCCACCCGCAAGGTCGCGCCCGAGGAAACCGCCGTCACCGGCGTGGTCTTCAAGGTGCAGGCGAATATGGACCCCAAACACCGCGACCGCGTGGCCTTTGTGCGTCTGGCCTCGGGCCATTTCCTGCGCGGTATGAAGCTGACCCATGTGCGGGCTAAAAAACTGATGGCGATTACCAACCCCGTCCTGTTCCTGGCCGCCGACCGCGAACTGGCCGAAGAGGCCTGGGCCGGCGACATCATCGGCATCCCCAACCACGGCCAGTTGCGCATCGGTGACGCGTTGACCGAGGGAGAATCCCTGCGCTTCACCGGCATCCCGTCTTTTGCGCCGGAATTGTTGCAGACCATCCGCGCCACCGACCCGCTGAAGGCCAAGCATCTGGAAAAGGCGCTGACCCAATTCGCCGAAGAAGGTGCCGCCAAGGTCTTCAAACCGATGATCGGCTCGGGCTATATCGTTGGCGTCGTGGGGGCCTTGCAATTTGACGTGCTGGCCAGCCGGATTGAGCAGGAATACGCCATCCCCGTGCGGTTTGAAGGGTCGAACTTCACCTCGGCCCGCTGGATTTCGGGCGATAAGAACGAGGTGGAAAAGCTGGTCAATATCAACAAGCAACACATCGCCACCGATACCGATGGGGACCTCGTGTTCCTGACCCGCCTGCAATGGGACATTGACCGCGTGGCCCGCGACTACCCCGCCGCACGGCTGACCGCGACCAAGGAGATGATGGTTTAGCCGCCGTTAACCGGGGCTTGCCAAACTGCACGTGCAGGCACAGACTCATGCAACCGGAGGCATGATGACCGAACCCACCTATCCACACGCGCCCGACAGCCTGATCGACACCTGGAACATCCGCCGTCGCCCACTGTCCTTTGCGGCCGGAGAGGCTTTGCCACCCCTGGATGTGGATCTGAAAGCGCTGCTGGCCCTGCGCGTGCCGCCAGAGGGGCTGCCGCCCCGCCCAGCGTCGGGCCATGCCACCAAGCTGCATGAAATCCGCGCCGAATTGGCCGGCGCCAGCGAATTGGCCGCGCTGAATGCGCTGTTGATCTCGCATCTGCGCAAAAAGCGCTATCCCCGCCACACGCCGCGGCTGTTTCGCAGGCTGTGGCAAGAAGAGCCCGACGCCCTGCTGGCAGAACTGCCGCCGCGCTGGCTGATATCATCGGTCATCACCTTTGGCGATCATGGCTGGAATGAGGGGCAGCGTCGGGTCGGGTTGGCGATGAACATCCTGTTTTCGCTAATGAAATTGTATGAATTCGAACGACTTTATTCCGGCCTGCCGCCGGATCGCGCGCATCCCATCCGTCGCACCCCGGCCACCGCGCTGCCCCTGGACATGCCGCCCTTTTCGCTGCTGTCGGGGGGCCTGGACATCAACCTTCTGGCGCAGATCTGGGATATGGCGCGGGCCGAACCCATCGCCGGGCGCATCGCCTGCCATCTTTTGACGATGCTGAATGATGATCCGCGCACGCTGTTTCGCCGCATCGGTCTGATGCGTGACGATCTGCGCGACCGCCGCGCCGCCAAAGCTGCGCGCCGCGCGCCAGGGGTTGAGGCCGCCGAATAGCGCCGCTGAAGCGCACAACTTGACCCCAAGGCGGCGATCCTGTATCCACTGCGCAGGGCCATGGCCCATTTTTTGCGGGGCGCCCGGAACATTGCGTCCCTTTACCCATGCGGGCCGATCCCGCATCTGACAGGACGCTGATGACCAAGTTTTCCGACCTCGCGCTGGATCCGCGCGTGCTGCAAGCCATCTCTGACGCTGGCTATGAAACCCCCACCCCGATTCAGGCTCAGGCGATCCCCGAGGCGCTGAAAGGCCGCGACGTTCTGGGCATTGCCCAGACCGGCACCGGGAAAACCGCCAGCTTTACGCTGCCGATGATCACCATGCTGGGTCAGGGCCGCGCCCGCGCCCGCATGCCGCGCAGTCTGGTTCTGGCGCCCACGCGCGAACTGGCCGCCCAGGTCGCCGAGAATTTCGAGACCTATGCCAAGCATACCAAACTGACCAAGGCCCTCTTGATTGGCGGCGTGTCGTTTGGTGAGCAGGATAAGCTGATCGACCGTGGCGTTGACGTGCTGATCGCTACGCCGGGCCGTCTCTTGGATCATTTCG
The DNA here is from genome assembly GCA_049291415.1 of Paracoccaceae bacterium. Classification (GTDB taxonomy): domain Bacteria; phylum Pseudomonadota; class Alphaproteobacteria; order Rhodobacterales; family Rhodobacteraceae; genus Pseudogemmobacter. Next base: position 5,424 of record JBATPI010000253.1, read on the forward strand.
AACGTGGCAAGCTGTTGTTGACCGGCGTGCAGATCATGGTCGTCGATGAGGCCGACCGCATGCTGGACATGGGCTTCATCCCCGATATCGAGCGCATCTTCCAGCTGACCCCGTTCACCCGCCAGACGCTGTTCTTCAGTGCCACAATGGCGCCCGAGATTGAGCGGATCACCAACACCTTCCTGACCAACCCCGCCAAGATCGAAGTGGCGCGGCAGGCAACCGCCTCGACCACGATCACCCAAGGGTTGATCCAGTTCACCCCCTCGCGCAAAGATCGCAGCTTTACCGAAAAGCGCGCCGTTCTGCGCCAGATCATCACCGATGAGGGGGACGCCTGCACAAACGCCATCGTCTTTTGCAACCGCAAGATGGACGTGGATGTGGTCGCCAAGTCGCTGAAATCGCATGGCTTCAACGCAGCGCCGATTCACGGCGATCTGGAGCAAAGCCAGCGCACGAAAACGCTGGATGCGTTCCGCGACGGCTCATTGCACATCCTTGTCGCCTCGGACGTTGCCGCCCGCGGCCTGGATATTCCGGCCGTCAGCCACATCTTCAACTTTGATGTGCCCTCCCACCCCGAAGATTACGTCCACCGCATCGGCCGCACCGGCCGCGCCGGGCGTTTGGGCAAGGCCTATACGATCGCCGTGCCGACGGATGCCAAGTATCTGACTGCCATCGAAAGCCTGGTGAAGATGGAGATCCCGCGTCTGGCCCTGCCCGAGGGCATGGATCTGGCCACTGCCGGCACGGATCGCCCGCGTGAAGAGCGCAGCGGCAGTTCCAGCCGCAGCCGCGATCGCGGTGGCCGCAGTGACAGCCGCAGCCGTGACCGCAAACCGCGCGGCGATGAGGCTGTTGCTGTTCAGCAACCCGTACCCGTTGCCGCCCCCGAAGCGCCTCGTCCCGAAGCGCTGCGTCCCGAGGCGCCCCGGGCCGAGGCGCAGCGTGCAGAGCCACCGCGCACCGAGCCCTCTCGGTCTGAGCCGCGCAACGGCAGCGAGCGGCGTGATGGCAATGACAGCCGCCGCGATGGCAATCGTCAGAGCCGTGGCGGCCGCGAGGATCGCGGCAATGGCGGGCCGTCGGTTCTGGGTCTGGGCGACCATGTGCCGGATTTCATCCTGCGCAGTTTCCGCATCGACACGCCCACCAAGGATGAGCCGGAAGATGAGACCCCCAACACCGGCACCGAGGGCTGACACGAAAAAGCCCCGCCAAAAGCGGGGCCAAATTCTTACCGGATTTTGCGGGGGCCAGCGGCCCCCGTTTTTCTATTCCGCGACCAGGCGGCTGACCACCACCGTCACCTCGGGCTTTTTGCCGATCTCTTCCATAGAGATCTGCCGCACGATCTTGCGCAGCTCTTCTTCCAGTTTGTCGTCGTCTTTCAGGATCTTGCGGCCAGCACGCTCCAGATAGTCGCCCAGATCGGCTTCCATGGTCTCATTCAACAGACGCCCTCCCTTGCCCTTGTCGGTCAGGCCCATCAGCTCAACCCATGGCTCGCCCATCGGCTGATCGTTTTCATCCAGAATCACCGTGATCAGCGCGTGACCGTTCAGCGCCATGCGGATCCGGTCGCGCACCACCCCGTCCATCGCGCCGATCTGCACGGTGCCATCCAGATAGACCCGCCCGGTTTCCACGTATTCGGCCACCACCGGTACTTCGCCGGTCAGATCCAGCATCGTGCCGTTCACCGCCACCTGCGCCGCAATCCCGGCTTCGGTCGCGATGCGGACATGTTCGGCCAGATGGCGGTGTTCGCCGTGCATCGGCACCAGCATGTCCGGCAGCAGGGTGCGGTGGAAATGCTCCAGATCCGGGCGGTTGGCATGGCCCGAGACGTGGTAAAGTCCACCCTCATCATCATGCACCGTCACGCCTTTTTCGGAATAGGCGTTCCAGATCCGGATCACGCCACGCTCATTGCCCGGAATGGTGCGCGATGAGAACAGAAAGCTGTCGCCGTCGCGGATCTCGAATCCCAGATACTTGCCGCGCGACAGCGCCGCCGATGCCGCCCGGCGTTCACCCTGAGAGCCGGTGACCAGCAGCATCAGGTTGCGGCGCGGCAGTTCCAGCGCCTCATCCGGGCTGACCACGCGGGGAAAACCCTGCAGCACGCCGGTCTGTTCCGAGACCGCCAGCATCCGCTTCATTGACCGGCCCAACACGCAGACCGTGCGGTCCGCCGCGCGGGCAGCCTCGGCCAGCGTCTTCAACCGCGCCACGTTTGAGCCGAAGGTGGTCGCCACGAACATGCCCGGCGCTTTGGAGATCAGCTCTGTCAGCGCGCCACCAAGCGTGCTTTCGGACCGCCCCTCATGGTTGGAAAAGACGTTGGTGCTGTCGCACATCATCACCTTGACCGGCTTTTCCGCCGCGATTTCGGCCCAAAGCGCGTCATTCCACGGCTCACCGACCACCGGGTTGCGGTCGATCTTGAAATCACCCGAATGCACGATGCGGCCCGCGGGCGTGTCGATGATCAGGGCCGAGCTTTCGGGGATCGAATGGCTGACCGGCACGAATTGCACGCGGAACGGGCCGGCCTCAACCACGGCGGGGCGGGCCTCGACCATGGTCAGGGCGTCAATCGGCAGCCCCTCTTCCTCCAGCTTCAGTTTGCCGATGGTGGCGGTAAAGCGGCGGGCGTAGATCTTTTTCTTCAGCTTGGGCCATAGCAGACCCAGCGCGCCGATATGGTCTTCATGCGCGTGTGTGATGAAGATCGCGTCGATCCGGTCCAGCCGCGCCTCTAACCAAGAGATGTCGGGCATGATGACGTCAACGCCGGGGGCGGTGTCCATATCGGGGAAAGTCACGCCCAGATCGACCACGATCAGGCGCTCCTTGCCCGGACTGCCATAGCCATAAACGTAACAGTTCATGCCGATCTCTCCGGCACCGCCGAGAGGAAGATAGATCAGCCGGTCTTTGCTCATGCCGTTTCCTTGTTGAAGTCGTTGATGAGGACGAGGCCATGCATCGTCAGGTCATCGTCGATAGAGTGAAATAATTCGGTTCCCTGCGCGAACAAGGAGGCCAGCCCCCCGGTCGCAATAACTTTCATCGGGCGGTCGCGTTCGCGGCGCACTTCGCGCACGATGCCTTCGACCAGGCCGACATAGCCCCAGTAGACCCCTGACTGCATGCAGGCAACGGTATTCGTACCGATGGCGCGGGCCGGTTTGGCCACATCAATATGCGGCAAGGCGGCGGCGGCCATGTGCAATGCCTCAAGCGACAGGTTGACACCGGGGGCGATAACGCCGCCGACATAGGCGCCATCATGGTCGACCACGTCAAAGGTGGTGGCGGTGCCGAAATCAACCACGATCAGATCGCCGCCATGCCGGGCGTGGCCAGCCACGGTATTGACCAGCCGGTCGGGGCCGACAGTGGTGCCCTGATCGACCCTTGCCGCCACCGGCAGCGCGCAATCGGGTTTGCCCACCACCAGCGGGCGACAGTTGAAATAGCGGTCGCACAGGACGCGCAGGTTGAAGACCACCCGCGGCACAGTGGAGGAGATGATCGCCTCGGTGATCTGCGCCTTGGTCGCGGTCAGCATCATCAGGCTGGAGAGCCAGACGAAATATTCATCCGCCGTGCGCCTGTGATCGGTGGCCAGCCGCCAGGTGGCGATGAACTCATCCCCGTTCCAGATGGAAAAGACCGTGTTGGTATTCCCGCAGTCGATGGCCAATAGCATGGGCGTCCCCTTTGGCGCTAAAAGAACACATCGGCGGCGGGAATGGCAACCGGACCGGACGCCATGTCCAGGATCAGGTTGCCGTCCGCGTCGATGGTCTGAAAAATGCCGATCCGGGTCTGGGTTCCGGTACGGGCGCGGATCTGGTGCCCCAGACGGGCGGCGTGATGCAGCCAATCAGCGCGCAAGGGGGCAAAGCCTTTGGCCTGAAACACCGCCTCGCGCTGTGCATAGGCCGCGGCCAGGGCGGTCAGAAAAGACTCGGGCGTGATGCGCAACCCGGTCTCGGCCAGCAGCGACACCGGGGCCACAGCGCCCGGCTCGACCGCCTCGACCGGGGGGGCAGCGATCAGGTTGACGCCGATACCAATGACCAGCGTATGACCCGAGGCCTCCAGCAGGATTCCCGCCAGCTTGCCGCCGTTCAACAAGACATCATTGGGCCATTTCAGGGTAAAGGCGTCCGGCAGCCCGGTCAGCGTCACACAAGCATCGCGCAGGGCCAAGGCGGCAGCGAATGACCGCAGCGCAACGGTGGCGGGCGGCTCGGTCACCCGCATTGCCAGACTGGCGTGAAAGTTTCCCGCAGGACTGGCCCAGGGCCGTGCGCGCCGCCCCCGGCCCGCAGTTTGTCGCCCCGCCAGAAACCAGCAAGGCCCCGTCAGAAACGGGGCCCGCCGGAAGGCTTCGGCATTGGTGCTGTCCACTTCGGTCAGCAGCACCCGCGCGGGGGTGTCACTTGTGGACAAGGGCCTGTGCCGCCATCGCGGCCGAGGCTTCGATGCCGAAAAGGTTGATCACCCCCACCAGCATGATTGCCGCCGTGGCCATCAGCATCACCCATTGCACCGGCGACATCCGGCTTTCGGCGGGCTCTTGGTCGGCCCCAAAGTACATGTAGTAAACGATGCGCAGATAGTAGAACGCGCCGATCACCGACGCGATCACCCCAGCCACCGCCAGCCAAGCCATATCGGCATCAACCGCGGCTTTCAGCACATAGAACTTGGCGAAAAAGCCGACCATCGGCGGCACACCAGCCAGACTGAACAACAGGATCATCAGCGCCAGCGCCTTCAGCGGTTCTTTCTTCGAGAACTGGTTCAGGCTGTCCAGATCAGATACCGGGCGGCCATCGCGCTCCATTGACAGGATGAAGGCAAAGGTGCCGACGTTCATGGTGACGTAGATCGTCATGTAAACCAACATCGCCTCAACGCCCTCGGCGGTGCCCACGGCCAGGCCGATCAGCGCAAAGCCCATGTGGCTGATTGACGAATAGGCCATCAGCCGCTTGAAATCGCGCTGGCCAATACCGGCAATTGCGCCAAGGAACATAGAGGCCACCGACAGCGCCGCCAGCACCTGCCCCCATTGGGAGGGGATTGAGCCGAAAGCGTCCTGTGCCAGCCGCGCAATCAGCACCATCGCCGCCGCCTTGGGTGCCGTGGCGAAAAACGCGGTGATCGGGGTGGGCGAGCCTTCATAGACATCCGGCGTCCACATGTGGAAAGGCACGGCGGAAACCTTGAACGCAAGGCCGGCCAGCATGAAGACCAAACCGATCAGCAGCCCGATCGGCGCGCCGGTCTGCAGGGATGCCAGGATGCCCGGGAACAGCGTCGTGCCGGAATAGCCGTAAACCAGCGCCGCACCATAGAGGAACAAACCCGACGACAGCGCACCAAGGATGAAATACTTCAGCCCCGCCTCGGTTGACCGCACCGAGTCGCGCCGCATCGCCGCCAGCACGTAGAGCGCCAGCGAATGCAGCTCCAGCCCCATATACAGCGCCATCAGATCGCCCGCCGAGACCATCATCATCATGCCAACCACGGCCAGCGTGATCAGAACCGGAAACTCAAACCGCAACAGGCCATGGCGGCTCATGTAATCCTGGCTCATCACCAGAACGGCAGCGGCCGAGACTAGGATGATCACCTTGGCAAAGCGGGCAAAGGGGTCATCGACGAACATGCCGCCAAAGGCCGCACGGTCGCCTTGCCCCGCCAGACCGATCCACAGCGCCAGGGCGACGAACAACCCCGCCGTGGCCCAGGTCAGCATGACGGCCATCTTATCCTTGCCGGTATAGACGGCGGCCATCAGCGCGGCCATGGCATAGACCGAGAGGATCACCTCGGGCAGGACGATGTTGAAATCAACTGCGGTCATGGTTCGGTCCTTAGTTCATCGCCGCTTCGGCCGCGTCAGCGACGGCCGGAAGGGCGGCGTGATAGTCGGAAACAAGCGCGGCAACCGAGGGGCCGATCAGATCGGTCACCAGGCTGGGATAGATGCCCAAGAGCAAAGTCATGGCGACCAACGGCGCGAAAATCAGCTTTTCGCGGCCATTCATGTCGGTGATCGACTTCAGTGCCTCTTTGATCATGTCGCCATAAACAATGCGGCGATACAGCCACAGCGCATAGCAGGCCGACAGGATCACGCCCGAGGTGGCCACGAAGGCAACCCAGGTGTTGACCTGAAAGGCCCCCATCAGCGTCAGGAATTCGCCAACGAAACCGCTGGTTCCCGGCAGGCCGACGTTGGCCATGGTGAAGAACATGAAGATCAGCGCATAGGCCGGCATCCGGTTCACCAACCCGCCATAGGCCTCAATCTCACGGGTGTGCATCCGGTCATAGATCACGCCGACGATCAGGAACAACGCCCCCGAGATGAAGCCGTGGCTGAGCATCTGAAAGATCGCGCCGTCGACGCCCTGCTGGTTGGCCGCAAAGACACCGATCGTGACATAACCCATGTGGGCCACCGACGAATAGGCGATCAGCTTTTTCATGTCGGTCTGCGCCAGCGCCACCAGCGAGGTGTAGACGATCGCAATCGCGCCCAGCCACATCATCAACGGTGCCAAGAGGTCAGAGGCCACCGGGAACATCGGCAGGCTAAAGCGCAAAAAGCCGTAGCCCCCCATCTTCAAGAGGATCGCCGCCAGCACGACCGATCCGGCGGCCGGCGCCTGAACGTGCGCGTCAGGCAGCCAGGTATGCACCGGCCACATCGGCAATTTCACCGCAAAGCTGGCCAGGAAGGCCAGGAACAGCAGCGTCTGCAACCCGCCCACGATCTGAAAGCCCAGCAGCGCGATAGTGTCATGGCTGAAGTCATGGGTCAGCAGCTTGACCATATCAGTGGTGCCCGCCGCCTGATACATGGCGATCATCGCCACCAGCATCAGCACCGAGCCCAGGAAGGTATAAAGGAAGAACTTGAAGCTGGCATAGATCCGGTCCTTGCCGCCCCAGATCCCGATGATCAGGAACATCGGGATCAGGCCTGCCTCAAAGAAGAGGTAGAACAACACCAGATCCAGCGCGCAGAACACGCCCAGCATCAGCGTCTCCAACACCAGAAACGCGATCATGTAATCCTTGACCCGGGTGGTGACACCCCAGCAGGCCAGAATGGTGATCGGCATCAGGAAAGTGGTCAGCATCACGAACAGGATCGAGATTCCGTCCACCCCCATCTTGTAGCTGAGGCCCAGGATCCAGGGCCGCTCTTCCACGAACTGAAAGCCGGTGTTGGCCGGGTCAAAATCCACCAGAAGGAACAGTGACACCAGAAAGGTGGCCGTGGTGGTGAACAGCGCCAGGCGCTTGGCCCCCAACTGCGCGGCCAGATCGTCACCGCGCATGAACAGCGCCATGATGACAGCCGCAACCAGCGGCAGGAAGGTGATGATGGAAAGAAGCTGTTGTGCCATGATTTTTTTCCCGCCTTACCCGGCGCCGCCCGAAAGCACCATCCAGGTGACAAGGATCACAATCCCCAGCACCATCGCGAAGGCGTAATGGAAGAGATAGCCGGACTGCGCCCGACCGGCGAGGCGGGTGAAGAAGGGAATGATCCCCATCGCCACGCCGTTGATGGTGCCGTCAATGACGCTGCCATCGCCCTTTTTCCAAAGGAAATTGCCCAGCCATTTTCCGGGGCGGATGAAGATCCAGTCATACAGCTCATCAAAGTACCATTTGTTCAAGAGGAACAGGTACAGCGGGCGCTGCTGCGTCGCCAGGCGGCCCGGCAGATCCGGCCTGCGGATGTAGAATAGCCAGGCAAAGCCAAATCCGATCAGCATGGCAACAAACGGCGCCACCTTGACCCAGTTGGGCGATTCATGGGCGGCATGGATGGTGTGGTTATCCGGGCCCATCAAAATGGCACCCTTCGGCGCGACGGCCACCCCGTCGGCCGCGTGGCCCGCATCGGCGACAGCCTCAGCCGGTGCGGCCTCTGCCGGTGCGGCCTCAGCGGTTGTAACCTCGGCACCATGCTCGACCGCGGTTTCCATATGGAACCAGTCGCGCATCCTGGCCTCGTCGCCGAAGAAACTGTTGTACCACAGCATCCCCGAGAATATCGCCCCCAGCGCCAGTGCGCCCAGGGGAACCAGCATCACCATCGGGCTTTCGTGCGGCTCATGCGCGGCATGATCGTCATGATCGTGGCCATGCGCGTGATCATGGCTGACGGCGCGGTTCTTGCCATAGAAGGTCATGAACATCAGACGCCAGCTGTAAAAGCTGGTGAAACAGGCGGCCACAACCAACAGCCAGAACGCATAGCCAGACCCGGTCCACGCAGATTCGATCACCGCATCCTTCGACAGGAACCCGGCAAAGCCGATGTGCGTCAAAGGGATGCCGACACCGGTGATGGCCAGCGTGCCGATCATCATCGCCCAGAACGTCAGCGGGATCTTTTTGCGCAGACCACCATAGTTGCGCATGTCCTGCTCATGATGGGTGGCGGTGATGACCGAGCCTGCGCCCAGAAACAGCATCGCTTTGAAAAACGCATGGGTGAAGAGATGGAACATCGCCACCGAATAAACGCCCACGCCAGCGGCCACGAACATATAGCCCAGCTGCGAACAGGTCGAATAGGCGATCACCCGCTTGATGTCATTCTGCACCAGCCCGACAGAGGCCGCAAAGAACGCCGTCGTCGCGCCGACAACCACGATCATTGTCTTGGCATCCGGGGCGAATTCATAAATCGGCGACATCCGGCAAACCAGAAAGACGCCCGCCGTCACCATGGTGGCGGCGTGGATCAGGGCCGACACAGGCGTCGGGCCCTCCATCGCGTCGGGCAGCCATGTGTGCAGGAACAACTGCGCCGATTTGCCCATTGCCCCGATGAACAGAAGAACGCCGACCAGATTGGCCGCATTCCAGCTGGTCCACAGGAAGGTCAGTTCGGTCTCGGCCAGCCGCGGGCCTGCGGCAAAGACATCTTCGAACCGGACCGACTCGGTCAGGTAGAACAGCGCGAAAATCCCCAGGGCAAAGCCGAAATCGCCGACCCGGTTGACCACAAAGGCCTTGATGGCCGCGGCATTTGCGCTTGGCTTTCGGTAGTAGAATCCGATCAGCAGGTATGAGGCGACGCCGACGCCTTCCCAGCCAAAGAACATCTGGATCAGGTTATCGGATGTGACCAGCGCCAGCATGGCAAAGGTAAAGAACGACATATAGGCAAAGAAGCGCGCCTTATAGGGCTCGCCCTCTTTCCAGTTCTCATCATGCGCCATGTAGCCGAACGAATAGAGGTGAACCAAGGCCGAGACCGTGTTCACCACGACCAGCATGATCGCGGTCAGCCGATCCACCCGAATCGACCAATCGGCGTTCAGGTTGCCGGACTGGATCCAGTTCAACAGGTGGATGTGCTGGGTTTCGCCCTGAAAGGTCAGGAAGATGATCCAGGACAGCGCGGCGGCCAGAAAGACCAGGGCAGTGGTCAACACCTGCCCGGCTTTTTCTCCGATGATCCGCCAGCCAAAACCGCAAAGCAGGGCCCCGATCAAAGGGGCGAAAAGGACGATCGTTGCCATGGTCTCAGCCTTTCATCACGTTGACGTCTTCGACGTCGATCGTTCCGCGGTTGCGGAAGAAGCCAACCAGGATGGCCAGGCCAATGGCAGATTCGGCGGCGGCGACGGTCAGGACGAACATGGTGAACACCTGCCCCGTCAGATCGCCCAGATAGGATGAAAAGGACACCAGCGTCAGGTTCACCGCCAAGAGCATCAGCTCAATCGACATCACGATGACGATGACGTTCTTGCGGTTCAGAAAGATCCCGAAAATGCCGATGACGAACAGTGCCGCCCCGACCGTCAGGTAATGTTCTAGTCCAACCATCTTTTCCGTCCCTCCGGGTCTTTGCCCCGTTTTTCTTCCGTCGTCCAGGTGCAGGCCTTATCTGCCCGCTTCGCCATCCGACCCCGTCCTATCCGGAGTTGACTGCGCTTGAACCCATATGCCTGCGCATGAACGTCACGCCCCGTGCCGTGTCAATGAAGTCCTGCATTGCTACAGACCCTGCCCCGGTTTGACGTCCTTCAACTCCATCGCCGCTGCGGGATCACGCCACATCTGCTGCAATACGTTCTGGCGCTTTACATCCTTGCGGTGGCGCAGCGTCAACATGATCGCCCCCACCATCGCCACCAACAGGATCAGCGACGAGGCCAGAAACAGGTAGATATACTTGTCATACAGGATCAGCCCCAGCGCCCGGGTGTTGTCCACCCCGTCAAGCGCCGTGGAACGCGACGTCTTGCTCCATGTGCCCAGACCGATTGCCAGCTGCATCAGGAGAACCACGCCGATCAACAGACCCAAGGGCATGTAGCGCGCCATCTCACCCTTCAGCGCGGCAAAGTCGATGTCCAGCATCATCACGACGAACAGGAACAATACGGCGACCGCGCCGACATAGACGATGATCAACAGCATCGCGACGAATTCAGCGCCCAACAGCACCATCAGCCCGGCCGAGGACAAAAAGGCCAGGATCAGCCACAACACCGAATGCACCGGGTTGCGCGCCACCGTGACCATCAGCGCCGCGGCCACCGTCACAATGGCAAACAGATAAAAGGCGAAATCAGGGACGGTCATGGCTTGGCTTCCTTATTTTCGTCAAAGACGGACTGGGCCGCCTCAAGCGCTTTTTGCATGGCGGGCAGGCCGCCGAACATGGCGCATTGGCCGATCACTTCGGCAATCTCGCGCGTGGTCGCACCGGCCTGCAGCGCGTGGCGCACCGTCAGTTTTATCTGCGGCCCGGCCTGCGCACCCAGCACGGTCAGCGCGGTCAGCGTCACGAAAAGCCGGGTCTTGGCGTCCAGCCCGTCACGGTTGAAGGTCTTGCCGAACCACATCTCCATCATGTCCTTGGACATGGTCGGAAACAGCTTGTCAAAGCCACCTGCCGGCATCGCTTCAAGGCCCGGATTGAAAGAGCGGACCATGTCCTGGCCCTGATCCATCATCGCCTTCATCAGCTTTGCAAATTCTTCGTTCATGCCCTGCGCGCCTCCGCTTCGGCACGCCGCTTGCGCGCCAACACAATCACCCCCATGGCCCCAGCCAGCAGCAACAGCAGGATTCCGGTCGTGCCGTTCAACAGATCACCGAACCCCGGGCCCCATTGCGTGTCGCCAAAAGGTTTCAACGGGTTGAACAGCGAAATCGCCACGCCCGCCGCACCCAATGCAAGGATCACAAATTTCATCATGCCGTCCTGCCTTTGCCTACCGATAGGGCGCGTCAAGTTCCAGATTGCGGGCGATCTCGGCCTCCCAGCGATCACCATTCGCCAGCAACTTGTCCTTGTTGTAAAACAGCTCTTCTCGGGTTTCGGTCGAGAATTCGAAGTTCGGGCCCTCGACGATGGCATCCACCGGGCAGGCCTCTTGGCAAAAGCCGCAATAGATGCATTTCGTCATGTCGATGTCATAGCGCGTGGTGCGACGGCTGCCGTCGACCCGCGGCTCGGCATCAATGGTGATGGCCTGCGCCGGGCAAACCGCTTCGCACAGCTTGCAGGCGATGCACCGCTCTTCGCCATTGGGATAGCGGCGCAGGGCATGCTCTCCCCGGAACCGGGGGCTGAGAGGCCCCTTTTCATGCGGGTAGTTCAATGTCGCCTTCGGCGCGAAAAAATATTTGAACCCGACCTTGAAGCCCAAGAAGAAATCCCACAGCAGGAAATACTTGGTCGCGCGGGCCCAATCGGTTGTGCGTGCGGTTGTGCGTGCCTCAGCCATGTCAGCCCCCTATTGCCCAGCGGGCCCAGAACCCGCCCAGCACTTCGAATTTTGCCAAAAACGCCACCAGCACGACCCAACCCAGCGACAGGGGCAGGAACACCTTCCATCCGATCCGCATCAGCTGATCATAGCGGTAGCGCGGCACGATCGCCTTCACCATGGCGAAGAGAAAAAAGAACATCCACATCTTGGCGACCATCCACCACCAGCCATCGGCCAGCCCCGGAATGGGCGACAGCCAACCACCAAAGAACAACAGCGACATCAAGGCGCACATCAGGAAGATGGCGATATATTCGCCAGCCATGAACAAAAGATAGAGGGTTGAGGAATATTCCACCATGAACCCGGCAACCAGTTCGGATTCCGCCTCGGGCAGATCGAACGGCGGGCGGTTGGTTTCGGCCAATGCGCTGATGAAGAATAGAACCACCATCGGCAGATGCGGCAGCCAGTACCAGTTGAACAGCCCGTAAGAGCCGTCCTGCGCCGCCACAATGGCGCTGAAATTCATTGAGCCGGTCGACAGGATGATCCCGATGATGATCAGGCCCAAGCTGACCTCATAGGAAATCATCTGCGCCGCCGAGCGCAACGAACCGAGGAAGGCGTATTTTGAGTTTGACGCCCAGCCGCCCATGATCACGCCGTAGACCTCCAGCGACGAGACGGCAAAGACGAACAGGATCGCCACGTTGATATCGGCCAGAACCCAGCCGGGATGGAACGGGATCACCGCCCAGGCCAGGATCGCCAGCACGAAAGACAACATCGGCGCCAGGAAGAACACCGGGCGGTCAACGCCCGCCGGAATGACGATTTCCTTGACCACATATTTCAGCGCATCGGCGACCGATTGCAGGATGCCCCAGGGCCCCACCACGTTCGGGCCCCGCCGCATCTGAACCGCGGCCCAGATCTTGCGGTCACCGTAGACCAGAAACAGAAGGCTGATCATCACGAAGGCCACGATCAGCAGACTTTGCACCGCAATCAGCAGCGTCGTCCCCAGGCCCGTTTCAAGGAATGCTTGCATCTTTCGTCCCTTACACCGTCGGTATGCCCAAGGCCCCGCAGTCCCGCACCGTCACTTCGGCGTCGATCGTGCGTATGCCCTGCGGCAAGGCGGCCGAGATGAGATATACCGCATCCCCCCGCCAGATCTCTCCTGCTTTCGCCACCTGCGTCCGCACATGGCGCGCAAACCCAAAGCCTCGGATCAGCGCATATTGGGCAGCCGCACAGCGGCCATAGGTCTCGACATCGGCCTCTGACCGCGCCCCGGTCATGGCGACGCGAAAGTTGACCAGATCGCCGTCCAAGAGGATCGTCTCGATCCCCTTGTAGGACGGGTTTGACGGACCCTGTGCCACCTCCGGCCCCCCCGCGCAAGCCCCGACCACCGCAGAAGCGGCGACCAGGGTGGCAGTGGCGGCAAGGTGGCGCATCGGTTTACTCAGCCGCCAATGGTTGTGCGGCACGCGACTTGGCCAAGGCAGAGCATTGCGCCATCACCTCAGAGGCCCGTGCGACCGGGTTCGTCAGGTAAAAGTCCTTTATCGCATTGCGGAACGTGGCCTTGCCCGGCGCGGTGACCGGCAAGGGCTGCCAGACATTCTCCGCCACCTCATCCACCGCGCCCAGATGCGGATGCGCCGCAATCAGCGCGGTGCGCAAAGCGGCCAGCGAATCCCATGGCAGAACCGTGCCCAACTCACCCGACAGCGCGCGCAGGATGGCCCAGTTCTCTTTCGCCTCGCCCGGCGCGAACCCGGCGCGGAAGGCCAGTTGCGGCCGCCCTTCAGTGTTGACGAAGAGGCCGTTTTCCTCGGTCCAGGCGGCAGCAGGCAGGATGATGTCGGCGCGGTTGGCCCCACGGTCACCATGGCTGCCCTGATAGATCACGAACGGACCGGCGGCGATATCCACCTCATCGGCGCCCATGTTATAGACCACCTCGGCGCCGTCGGTTGCTGCGGCCAAGCCCCCTTCGGTGCAGGCCCCCACATCCATCGCACCAACACGGCCCGCCGCGGTGTGCAGGATCATCAGCTTGGAGTTGGAATTCTGCGCCAGTTGCATGGCATGGGCCAGAACCGCCACGCCATCAGCCTCATTGATCGCACCCTGCCCGACGATCACCAGGGTCGGCTTGGCCTTGGTTTCATCTGTGATGTCCATCGCCGACAGGCTGGCCAGTGCCGCGCGGTCGGTGCCGACATGGGTATAGTCATAGGTCAGATCGACCGCCTGCCCGATCAGCCCGATGGTGGCCCCATTGGTCCAGGCCTTGCGGATACGGGCGTTCAGCACCGGGCTTTCCACCCGCGGATTGGTGCCGATCAGCTGGATCATCTGGGCGCTATCAATATCTTCAATGCGCGCCGTGCCAACATAGCCCGAGCGGTTGCCAATCGGCAGATGCGCGCCATCGGTGCGACATTCCACTTTGCCGCCAAGGGCTTCGACGACTGTCTTAAGGCTGTAGGCGGCCTCGACCGGGGCCAGATCGCCAACCAGACCGACAACCTTTTTACCCTTCATCGCTGCCGCAGCCGCCGTCAAGGCTTCACCCCAACCCGCTTTGCGCAGTTTGCCGTTCTCACGGATATAGGGCGTGTCCAGCCGCTGACGGCGCAGACCGTCCCAGATGAAGCGGGTCTTGTCGGAAATCCATTCCTCATTCACGCCATCATGGTTGCGCGGCAAAATCCGCATCACTTCGCGGCCCTTGGTGTCGATGCGGATATTCGCCCCAAGGGCATCCATCACGTCGATGCTTTCGGTCTTGGTCAATTCCCACGGCCGGGCGGTAAAGGCGTAGGGCTTCGAGGTCAGCGCGCCGACCGGGCACAGATCAATGATATTGCCCTGCAGGTTGGAATCCAGCGTGGTGTTCAGATAGGTGGTGATCTCAGAATCCTCACCGCGCCCGGTCTGGCCCATCTGGGTGACGCCCGCCACTTCGGTGGTAAAGCGCACGCAGCGGGTGCAGGAAATGCAGCGCGTCATGGTGGTGGCCACCAACGGTCCCAGATCCAGATCCTCGGATGCTCGCTTGGCCTCGCGAAAGCGACTGAAATCAACGCCGTAGGCCATGGCCTGATCCTGAAGGTCACACTCGCCACCTTGATCGCAGATCGGGCAATCCAGGGGATGGTTGATCAGCAGGAATTCCATCACGCCCTCACGGGCCTTTTTCACCATGAGCGAGGTGGTCTTGACCAAAGGCGCTTCGCCGTTCGGGCCGGGGCGCAGGTCGCGCACCTGCATGGCGCAGCTTGCCGCAGGCTTCGGCGGGCCGCCGACCACTTCGACCAGACACATCCGGCAGTTGCCCGCGATGGTCAGCCGCTCGTGATAGCAAAAGCGCGGGATTTCCACGCCCGCGACCTCAGCCGCCTGGATGATGGTCATCGCCCCATCCACTTCAACCTCGATCCCGTCGATGTTGATTTTCTTGAGGTTGGTCATGCCGCTACTCCGCCGCCACATTGGCACAAGCATGGGTTTTCCAGGCCTGCGCTTCTTTCAGATAAGACCAGCCAAAGGCATGGTCGCTGTCGCCATTGGCCTGCACATGGGCAAGCCGTTCCAAAGCCTCGTCCAATGTCGGCCGGTGCCCCGCTGGCACCCACCACATGACGAAATGCATCTTGCCCAAGACCGCAAACCATTCGGCCCGCCGTTCATAGAACGCGCGATGCACGGTGTTCCAGACAAAGGCCTCCAGCGTCGCCACGCTTTCCCAGACCGTCAGGTTCGACACGGTCTGCGGGTCGCCCCCGATGGCGGTTTCGGTATTGCCCCGCCCCCGCTCGCCTGAACCTTCCATCATCCAGACAAAGCCCGGCATACGCTTGCCCAGGCCGTTGATCCGGTCCAGCGCGGCCATGAAGTCAGCCACGCGCGGATCGTCCGTGGGGGCCAAGAGGCGCCCCACGTTCAACTCAGCCAGATGCATGCAGTCTGGCGTCATTTGCGACTCCGCAGCAGGCTGCCGGCCAGCGTTTTCTTCGCGATCTCATCGCGACCCACCTGGCAATAGCTCTCGGCGTCGCCCGCCTTTGCCCCGGCCTTTTTCAGATAGGCGTTTGCTTCGGCCTTGATCCGGGCCTTTTCCTTGGGGTCTTTCAAGAACGCCCGAACCTCAGCTTCGCTATAGCCCTTTTTGCGGGCATAGCTTTTCAGCTCTTCCAGCTTGCCCAGAACCACGAACATCCGCGCATCAATGCTGGGGCAGGTCTTGCGGATCACATCGCCGATCCGTCCGGCGCGCAAGCTGTCGTTGATATGCCGCTCGGTCGCCAACGGCTCCAGCGCAAAGGCGGGGGCGGCTACGGCCAGTGCGGCCAGTGTCAGGGTTACGGTTTTCATCAGTCTGCTCATCTTGGCCTCCTTGGCATCAGATGTGCCAAACAAGGGGCCCAGGGCTTTGATATGCCATGACAAGGCGCGATTCTCGCCATTTCGTGACCGGATCTGCGGGGATCTGTCATGCGCAGCCCTCAACAAAAACCCAAGAGCCGGCCTCAAACCGGTCATAGATCGAAGACTGCACGCCGCCGCACAGGACATCCGCCTCGGCCTTGGCAAGCGCGCCGTCTGACAGTGTATAGGCCGGGGCCACGGTGCGGCGCACCCGAACCCCGCCGCCCGCAATATCCTCCAGCCTGGCGGTCGCACTGGCCGCGGGGGTGGTCACCACGGCAGGGCCAGCCGCGACACAGGCCGCCACAGGCGCGCTTAGCAACAAAGGCCAGCCCCCCCACCTCAAAACAGGCACCCCGCCGAGAACACCCACTGCCCCGCCGGCGACAGCGTCGGCATCACCGAAGGGTCGCCCACAAACCCGCGCAACCGGCAGGCCGCGTCCAGAACTTCGCGCACCACATAGCCCAGATCGGCCATCGTCGGTCCATCCGCGCGCGAAATATCAACCGACAGCGGAAGGTCCTTTTCGGTCACCATCTGCCGGCCGTTCACCAAGGTCGGCTCTGCCCCCGAAAGATAAAACCCCACCTTGTAATCAACGCCGTCCACCGAAATCACCCCTTCGGCATAGTCGTTCGAGACCGCCTCGCCCTCGACCGCTGCATCCGATTCCGCCCCGGCAGGAAACCCGGACAGGCCGAAAAGCAGCACAAAAAGGGGGGAAAAGCGGGGCATGGTCACTCAGCCGCCATCGCGCCCATGCGGCCGGATTTCTTCGCCTTGATCCGGTCTTCGATCTCTTCGCGAAATGCCCGCACCAGCCCCTGAATGGGCCAGGCCGCCGCATCGCCAAGCGCGCAGATGGTGTGGCCCTCGACCTGCTTGGTGACAGAGATCAGCATGTCGATTTCCTCAACCTCGGCCTCACCGCGGACCAGACGGTCCATCACCCGCATCATCCAGCCGGTGCCTTCGCGACACGGCGTGCATTGGCCGCAAGACTCATGCTTGTAGAATTTTGACAGCCGCCAGATCGCCTTGATGACGTCGGTGGACTGATCCATCACGATCACCGCCGCCGTGCCCAGACCCGACCGCTGCTCGCGCAGCCAATCGAAATCCATGATCGCGTCGTCGCATTGCGCGGCGTTCAGCAAGGGCACCGAGGACCCGCCCGGAATGACCGCCTTGATGTTCTTCCAGCCGCCACGCACGCCGCCACAATGCACCTCAAGCAGCTCTTTCAACGGGATCGACATCGCCTCTTCGACCACACAAGGCGCATTGACGTGCCCCGAGATGCCAAACAGCTTGGTCCCCGCATTGTTCGGCCGGCCAAAGCCCGCGAACCACTCGGCCCCGCGGCGCAGAATGGTCGGCACGACCGCAATCGATTCCACGTTGTTCACCGTGGTCGGGCAGCCATACAGCCCCGAGCCTGCCGGGAACGGCGGCTTCATCCGCGGCATACCCTTCTTGCCCTCAAGGCTCTCCAACAGCGCGGTTTCCTCGCCACAGATATACGCGCCCGCGCCGTGATGCAGATAGCAGTCGAAATCCCAACCGGATTTGGCGGCGTTCTTGCCCAGGAGGCCCGCGTCATAACATTCGTCAATCGCCTCCTGCAGCGCCTCACGCTCACGGATATATTCACCGCGCAGGTAGATGTAGCAGGCATTCGCCCCCATCGCGAAAGACGCAATCAGCGCCCCTTCGATCAGGGTATGCGGATCATGGCGCATGATCTCACGGTCCTTGCAGGTGCCGGGTTCCGATTCATCGGCGTTGATGACCAGATAGCTGGGCCGCCCGTCGCTTTGCTTGGGCATGAACGACCATTTCAGACCGGTCGGAAAGCCCGCCCCGCCGCGCCCGCGCAGGCCCGATGCCTTCATCTGCTCAACAATCGTATCACGACCGCGCTGGATGATCCCGGCAGTGCCATCCCAATGGCCGCGCTTCATCGCCCCCTTCAGGCTGCGATCATGCATGCCGTAAAGGTTGGTGAAGATCCGGTCCTGATCCTTGAGCAACATCTTTCGTCCCTTATCCCCGGCGCGCACGCCAGATCTGATATGTCACCACCAGCGCCCAAATGAACGCGGCCAGTGCGGCAAAGTCGAAGAGAAAGGCGAACCGCGTGTCCCAGCCCATCTCAGCCCCCACCATTTGCGCCCCGATCCACACAGCCATCGTGCCCGCCAGAACCAGACCAACCCGTCTGGCCTTACGCGCAACGATCATCTCCTGCGGATCGGGTTTCGTCATGCCGTATCGTCTCAGTAATCGTTGGTCTTGGCACGTTCCAGGAACGCATCAATCCCGTCCTTGACGATGATCTTGGCCTGCGCCACCCATTTGTCACGGATGATGCGGCCCCGGAACGTCTTCATGTGAACGTCCACCGCGTCGATATCCTTGGCCGTCCATTTGGCGATCTGGTCGAAATGCCAGACGCCCAGACCATTGATCAGCCGTTCCATCGCCGGGCCGACGCCTTCGATCATTTTCAGATCGTCAGCCTTGCCACCGCGCGGAGCTTTCAGCAACTCGGGACCCGCGGCCTTCGCGGGTTTCGGCTTTGCGGCCTTCTCAGCCTTCACCGCCACCGGCTTTGCGGCCTTCACTACCACCGGTTTCGCGGCCTTCTCGGCCTTTACTACCGCCGGCTTCGCAGCCTTCTCAGCCTTTACTACCGCCGGCTTCGCAGCCTTCTCAGCTTTCACCGCCAGCGGCTTCGCAGCCTTGTCAGCCTTCACCACCGCCGGTTTCGCAGCCTTCTCAGCTTTCACCGCCAGCGGCTTCGCAGCCTTCTCAGCCTTCACCACCGCCGGTTTCGCGGCCTTCTCAGCTTTCGCCACCGCCGGTTTTGCGGCCGTCTCAGCCTTCACCGCCACCGGCTTCGCGGCTTTCACAGCCGCCGGTTTCGCTTTGGCAGACGGGGCCGACATCACCGCCGCGGGTGGGGCCACAGGTTCTGAAACGCGCGACAGCATGGCGTCTTCTTGCACCTTCAGGCTTGCCGCGTGGGCTTTTGTCTCGCCCATCGCTTCAGGCTCGGCTGCGGCGATCAGATCGGACGCGGCGGTTTTCAGCGGTTCTGCTGCGGGTGTAGCGGGCGCTGCAGCAGCCGGAGGCGCAGCGCCGCGGGTATCTGACGTATAGCGCGCAGCAGGCTGGCCACCGAACTGGGCCCACAGATAAAGAACGATCACAAATACGACGATCCCGATCAGCAAAGCCCAGCCAAAGTCCACCTCTGACGCGAACCTGGCCAGCAGAAAGGCAACCACCCCCGCCGCCGCCGCAACGATCCAGCGGACCTGCGTTGGCCCATTACTGCTATTCCCGTTCGCCATCTGTCGGTTCTCCCCCTTATGCGGGCCCACTTTGCGGGGCCCTCTCCGCGTACCTACACGTCACCTCGCGCCACGCGCTCAGCCTCATCGGCCGATCCGCCTGCCGCCAGAATTCTGGCCTGCGCCACCCATTTCTCGCGGGTCGCCCGGCCCTTGAACCCCTCAAGATTGTCATCGACCCAAGCCAGCTCGGCTTCGGTCCAGGCTGCAATCTGGTCAAAGTGGAAAAAGCCCAGGCGGTGGCACAGCGCCTCCAGCTTGGGGCCGACGCCCCAGATCAACTTCAGATCGTCGCCCTTGCCGCCGCGCGCGGCCGTCAGCACCTTGGGCTTGGCAGCCTTGACCGCCGCTGCCGTCACCTGCCCCGGTGCCGCTGTGGCCAAGCCTGCCGGTTTGGCCACCTTGACCGCCGGTTTGCCGACAGCCATAACCTCACCGGCCGCCGCGGAAACCCCACGGGCGGCACTGTCGGCCTTGCCCGCCTTTGGCGTGGCGGTCTTACCCAGCCAAGGCGTGGTCAGCGGCACTTCGGTGCCATCAATCCGCTTGATGCTGTCGCCCAGATCCACCGCCCGCTGGGCCGAGGCGTTGTATTGCTTTTTGCCGGATTCAAAGTCCTTCAGGCTGGTCAGCCCGCTCAGCGGTTCAGACGCATAGCGGCCGTTCTGCGGACCGGGAACCGGCACCTCACCGGCCGAGAACCGCGCGATCAGCGCGCGCAGAACGTCTGGCGTCAGGTCTTCGTAGTAGTCCTTGCCGATCTGGGCCATCGGCGCGTTGGTGCAGGCGCCCAGACATTCGACCTCTTCCCAGGAGAACCGTCCATCCGCCGACAGCCCGTGTGGCGTGGCCGAGATCAGCTCTTTGCAGACCGCCACCAGATCCTCGGCCCCGCAAATCATGCAGGACGTGGTGCCGCAGATCTGGATGTGAGCAACGGATCCAACAGGTTGCAGTTGGAACATAAAGTAAAAGGTCGCCACTTCCAGCCCGCGGATATAGGCCAGCCCCAGCATGTCGGCGACATGCTCGATCGCGGGGCGGCTAAGCCAGCCCTCTTGTTCCTGGGCGCGCCACAGCAAGGGGATGATCGCGCTGGCCTGGCGGCCTTCGGGATACTTGGAAATCTGCCCCTTGGCCCAGGCCAGGTTGGCGGGCGTAAAGGCGAAGGAAGCGGGTTGGTGTGGATGAAGACGGCGCAGCATTCAGAACCCCAATACGATCAGAAGCGGGATGAAAGGCGCAGCGATCGGCAGCGCAAAGACACTGAAGATAAGACCGGGCACACCTACGACTGCGATCATCGGTCGATCTCCCCGAACACCACATCCATGGTGCCGATGATGGCGGCCACATCGGCCAGCTGATGGCCTTTGCAGACGTAATCCATGGATTGCAGGTGCAGGAACCCCGGCGCGCGGATCTTGGCGCGGTAGGGTTTGTTGCTGCCATCGGCCACCAGATAGACGCCGAATTCGCCCTTGGGTGCCTCAACCGAGGCGTAAACCTCACCGGCGGGAACGTGGAATCCCTCGGTATATAGCTTGAAGTGGTGGATCAAGGCCTCCATAGAAGTCTTCATCTCGCCGCGCTTTGGCGGGGTCAGCTTGCCGCGGGTCAGAACGTCGCCCTGCCCGTCCGGCGCGCGCAGTTTGACCAGCGCCTGCTTGATGATATGGGTCGATTCCCGCATCTCCGCCATCCGGCACAGATAGCGATCAAAGCAATCACCGTTCTTGCCAACCGGAATTTTGAAGTCAAATTCGTCATAGCATTCATAGGGTTGGCTGCGGCGCAAATCCCAGGCCAGACCCGATCCGCGCACCATCACGCCCGAATAGCCCCAGTCGAGAATATCCTTTTCAGAGATGATCCCGATGTCGGCATTGCGCTGCTTGAAAATACGGTTTTCAGTCAGAAGTGTGTCGATATCATCCAGCACCTTGGGGAAATGATCCGCCCAGATGTCGATGTCATCCAACAGTTCCGGCGTCAGATCCTGATGCACGCCGCCGGGCCGGAAATAGGCCGCATGCAAACGCGCGCCGCAGGCACGTTCATAGAAAATCATCAGCTTTTCGCGCTCTTCAAACCCCCAGAGCGGAGGGGTCAGCGCGCCAACGTCCATCGCCTGCGTGGTGACGTTCAGAAGATGGCTCAGGATGCGGCCGATTTCGGAATACAACACCCGGATCAGGCTGGCGCGGCGCGGAATGACCGTGCCGGTCAGGCGTTCGATCGCCAGACACCACGCATGCTCCTGGTTCATCGGCGCCACATAATCCAGCCGGTCGAAATAGGGCAGATTCTGCAGATAGGTACGGCTTTCCATCAGCTTTTCGGTGCCGCGGTGCAATAGGCCGATATGCGGATCACAGCGCTCGACGACTTCGCCGTCCAGTTCCAGCACCAGACGCAAAACGCCATGCGCGGCAGGGTGTTGCGGGCCAAAGTTGATGTTGAAATTGCGGATGCGCTGCTCAGACGTCTCAATATCGACCGAGCCGTCATCATAGGTGTTGCGCCGGATATCGCCGTCCATCATTTTGCGGCCTCTTTCGCCTTGTCGTCACCCGGAAGGATATATTCAGCACCCTCCCACGGAGACATAAAGTCAAACTGCCGGTATTCCTGCACCAGTTTGACCGGCTCATAGACCACACGCTTCAGCGCCTCGTCATAGCGCACCTCGGTGTAGCCGGTGGTCGGGAAATCCTTGCGCAGGGGATGGCCGCGAAAGCCATAATCCGTCAGGATCCGGCGCAGGTCGGGGTGGCCGGTGAACAGGATGCCGAACATGTCGAACACCTCACGCTCAAACCAGTTCGACGCCGGGTAGGTCTGATAGATCGAGGGCACCATCTCATCCTCACGCACCGCCACTTTCAGGCGGATGCGGTGGTTTCGGTACATCGACAGGAAATGATAGACCAGATCGAACCGCGCCACCCGCTCGGGCAGGTCAATCGCAGTGATGTCGATCAGGGTCGAGAACCGGCAAGCCGGATCATCGCGCAGAAATTCCACCAGCGCCACCAGATGCGCCAGATTCGCCGTCACCGTCAGTTCGCCAAAGGCGATCTCGGTCGATTGAACGGCATCGGAGTGCTTCAGTTCAATCAGGGCGGCCAGTTCTTGCAGGGCTTCGCTCATTATCTCACCAAGGTGCCGGTGCGGCGGATTTTCCGCTGCAGTTGCAAGATGCCATACAGCAGCGCCTCGGCCGTGGGCGGGCAACCCGGCACATAGACATCAACCGGCACGATCCGGTCACAGCCGCGCACGACCGAATAGGAATAGTGATAATAGCCGCCACCATTGGCGCAGGACCCCATCGAGATCACATAGCGCGGTTCCGGCATCTGGTCGTAAACCTTGCGCAGGGCGGGGGCCATCTTGTTGGTCAGCGTGCCGGCCACGATCATCAGGTCTGACTGGCGCGGGGATGCGCGCGGGGCGGTGCCAAAGCGTTCCATGTCATAGCGCGGCATGGCGGTGTGCATCATCTCAACCGCGCAGCAGGCCAGACCAAAGGTCATCCAGTGCAAAGACCCGATCCGGGCCCAGTTGATAATGTCCTCGGTCGAGGTCAAGAGGAACCCCTTGTCCTGCAACTCGCGGTTCAGCGCCTGGGTGGCAACCTCAGGATCGCCGCCAGCGGTGTTCGCTCCGGTCATCACTGCCATTCCAGCGCCCCCTTTTTCCATTCATAGGCAAAGCCCACGGTCAGCACGGCCAGAAACACCATCATCGACCAGAAGGCCGTCATGCTGAGTTCGCCAAAGGACACCGCCCAGGGAAACAGGAACGCCACCTCAAGATCAAAGATGATGAACAGGATCGACACCAGATAGAACCGCACGTCGAATTTCATCCGTGCGTCGTCAAAGGCGTTGAACCCGCATTCATAGGCCGACACCTTTTCAGGGTCTGGATTGCGCACCGCAAGCACGGCGGCGGCAAGGATCAGGACAAGGCCCAGACCCACCGCAATCGCAAGGAGTATGAGGATGGGCAGATACTCTCGGAGAAGCGTGTCCACGAGATGCTCCTTCAGCTGGCAACAATGCAGGGCAGCGCGCCGTCGCGGCACGCTTGCACTCATCGCCCCGTTTACTCTGCCGCCCTGCCGGGGTCAACGCATCGGGGCGCGAAAAGCGCGTCCGCAAAGCCCGGATTTAGTGCATTGTCGCAGGGTCTGCCTGCCAACATGGGGGCAGCATGACATCGGGCAGGTACAATCTGTCGCAGCCAGCGGGCCGAGTCGGCGCTGGATCCGCCGCATCCGCACCCCGCAATGCGCCGTCCCGGGTGCCCATGTCCTTGGCATGGCGGCGTTTCCATACCTTGACCGGCGGGGGCAACCGGTATTTCTGGGGCCATCAAACCCGAGGATGCCAAATGCGCCTGACCCTGATCCTGCCTCTGGTCCTCATGACCAGTACCATCACCCTGCCCGCCCTTGCCAACACCTGTTCGATTGATATCAACGCCGTCAACACCCGCATTGACCAGATGGGGGCGTTCTACGACATGGTGGTGTCGGATATCACCTGTGACACCACCGCCCCCAACACCATCCCGGCCCGCCAGATGATCTGCGACAGCGCCACCAGCGGCGACATGGTGCTATTCCAGATGGAGCGGCTGGATACCATGGCATGGGTTTCCATCGCCGAAAGCGCGACCGGAGAAGAGATGGACCCCGAAAACCCGCTGCTGGACGGGCCGTTCATAACCGCGCGCGACTATTGCAAAGATGAGGCCTGCCTGTGCGAGACGCTGATCCAGCACACCAATGACAGCCTTGGCGGCACCTCGCCCTACCTGCAGTAAGGGGCACCAATCAGGCTGGCCGCACCAGCCGGCGCGAAATAGACCCCCAGAGCCCGCTCAACCCCGCCCCCATGTCGGCGTCTATTGCACCTGAGGGGCGGCCACCGCCTCAACCGCCTCGGCCTGCCCGATCCGCAACGCCTCGGCCCGGATGATCCGCGCAATCATCGCCACATCCTCCACCGAGAACGTCAGCGGCAGCCGCATATCGACCAGACCCGCCAGAATGCGGTCGGTCGCGGGGCAGGACTGCGCCCCTGCATAGCGCCAATGATCATAGCGGCTGGTAAAGGCCACCGGATCGCCCGCGCCGAACCATTTCAGCTCTACCCCGCGCGCCACGCAGGCGACCAGAAAGGCGATGATCCGCGGCTCTTCCCAGTCCGGCAGCAGGAACTGGACGGATGAGCCGACATAGGCCTCATCCTCTGCCCGCGTGATCAGGTGCAGGCCGGGAATACCGGCCAAGCCATCCTCCATCCCGCGATAGAGCGCCGCCCAGCGGTCGCGGCGATCGGCCAAGAGGGCAATCTGCGGACGCAGAACGGCGGCACGCAGATTGTCCATCCGGCCCGAGACATTGGGGATGTCCAGCCGCAACCCTTCGAACACCTCGGGCGCGGGGGCGGCGGGATGTTTGGCATAGAGCATGTAAGACCCCGACAGCAGCACCATCCGCGCCGCCAGATCGGCGTCATCAGTGATCAACAGCCCCCCCTCGCCGCTGTTGATATGCTTGTAGGTCTGGGTCGAATAACACCCCACCGCGCCATGCCGCCCCGAAGGCACGCCCCGCCAGGTGGCCCCCATGGTATGGGCGCAATCTTCAATCACGCGCACACCCAGATCGTCGCAGACCGCCATCAGCGCGTCCATATCACAGACATGCCCGCGCATATGGCTGAGCATCAGAATGCGCGCGCCCGACGCCCGCGCCTTCTTTGCCAGATCGGTCAGGTCAATTACCAGATCTTTGGTGATTTCCACAAAAACCGGAACACCCCCCGCAGCCGCAATCGCACCCGGCACCGGGGCCAGCGTAAAGGCGTTGCTGAGAACCGGCTGGCCATGTTGCAACCCGCAGGCCCGCAAGGCGCAGCCCATGGCATAGCCGCCTGAGGCCACCGCCAGACAGTAGCGCGCACCGGTAAAGGCGGCAAAGTCGGTTTCCAGCAGCGCCGCCTCTGCCTGCTCACCGGGAACGGTGTTATAGCGGTGCAACCGGCCATGGCGCAGCACATCCAGCGCAGCGGCAATCCCCGCCTCGGGGATCGGCTCTTGCTGGGTGAAACTGCCGGTAAAGACATCTGGGCCATGGGTCATCAATGATCCTCCCGCCGGGTCAGGGTGACAAACAGCACCAGCGTCGCCATCAGTGCCAGCCCCGCGACCCAGAATGCCACATCGGGCGAAGCCCAGACCCGGTCTTCGGCCATGAAATGCCCGAAAATCCAAGAGAACACCACCGTCCCCGCCAACATCGCCAGATTCATGATCGCCGACAACCCGCCCTGCAATTCGCCTTGGGCATTTTCCGGCACCACCTTTGACATCATCGCGGTCAGCATCGGATAGACAAACCCCTCGGGCCCATGCACCACCATCAGCACAAAGACCAGCCAGACCCCCGGCACCACCCCATAGCCAAAGCAGGCGATGACAGAGGTGATCAGGCCGATCAGCGCGGTTCGATGCTCACCAAAGCGCTGCACAAAGGCACCGGTCAACCCGCCCTGAAACCCCGCCATGATCAGGCCGAACACCGCCAGCGACAGCCCCACCATGCCTTCGGACCAACCAAAGCGCGCGATGCCCCAGAACGGCCAGATCGCCGGATAGACCGAGGTGGCAAAGAAAAACAGCGCCAGCACCGCGCACAGCGGCAAGACCCCGGGATAGCTGCGAAACACCCGAAACGCGCCAAAGGGATTGGCGCGGTGCCATTCAAACGCGCGGCGCCGGGCGGGGGGCAATGTCTCGGGCAGCACGAACCAGCCGTAGACAAAGTTCGTCAGCGACACCGCGGCGGCCACAAAGAACGGCACCCGCGGGCCGAACTCGCCCAGCAATCCGCCCAAGGCCGGGCCGATCACAAAGCCCGCACCAAAGGCCGCACCCATCATGCCAAAGGCCTTTGCGCGCTCGGCCGGCGCGGTGACATCGGCGATATAGGCATTGGCGATGATCCAGCTGGAGCCGCAGATACCCGCCAGAATCCGCCCCACGAACAGCCAGAACAGCGTGGGCGCCAGTGCCGAGAACAGAAAATCCGCGCCCAGACCAAAGACCGCCAGCAACAGCAGGGGGCGGCGGCCAAAGCGGTCTGACAGATTGCCCGCCAGCGGCGCGAACAGGAATTGTGCCAGCGAGAACGCCCCGAACATCAGCCCGCCGATCAGCGCCGCGCGGTCGATCTGCACATGCCCCACATCGCGGATCAGCGCAGGCATCACCGGAATGATCAGGCCAAAACCCACCATGTCCAGAAACACCGTCAACAGCACGAACGTCACCGCATGACCCGAAGCGCCGGGTGCAACCGGCGTCTGTGTCGGCGGTTGAAGGGGGGTGTCGGCCATGCTCATGCGGGGGGAAACTATGCGCGGGCCCATCGGCTGTCAAACGGCGTCTGACCCGGCCCGATTGCGCCCTGCCCCCGCCCCGTCCGTGCCCCGATGACGGGATTTGTCACTGGTCGCAGCCGCACAGTGGCGGCACAGTGGCCCCAGAGACAACCGACTGATTTGCAAGGAAACCCGCCATGCGAAACCTGACATATGCCGCCGTGGCCCTGACTTTGGTGCTTGGCTTTGGGATGCCGGTTCCTGTAACCTTGGATCACGCCGCCCCGGACCGGGCAGAGGCGGCAGGCCAGCCCGACGAGGCCCACACCCTGACTGTCGCCCGCGAAACCGCGTCCAACCCGCGGGCTCTTTGACCGAACCCGGCTTGCCAAACCTCAACGAACGGATCTGACCCATGCGCCTTTTCTCAAAGACCCTCGCCTCTGCCGCCCTTGTGTTGACCATGGCGATGGGCACTGCCGCCCAAGCCGATCTGGTGATCAAGGGGCGTGCGTCACAGGCGCTGCACTGCTCGGCCATGTTGTTCATGGTCTCGGATGAGCTGTATAGCGCGGGCTACCTGACCAAGCGGGACCGCGACAATGCCCAAGGGGCGGCGGTGCATATGCTGAGCTATGTGCCCGGCACCAACGATCAAAAGCTGCAGGCGATGGGCCAGCGGTTCCAAAAGATCATGCACACGCGGACGTTGCCGCAGCTGATGAACGAATTCCAGAAGACCTCAAAATGGTGCGAGAAGAACTTTCTCTGACCACCGGGCCTAGCCCAGCAGCCGTGCGACCATGTCCGGCAGATCCTCGAACCGCTCCAACAGCGCATCGGGGGTCAGCCGGGCCACCCCCGCCCCTTCGGGCCCAAAGGTGACCAGCGCCACCGGAACCCCGGCGGCCAGCCCGGTCTTTCGATCCGTCTCGGTATCGCCCACCAGCATTGAGCGCGCCGCCCCGCCCGATTGCCGCACCGCCAGATGATAGGGCGCGGGATCCGGCTTGCGCACCGGCAGGGTATCGGCGCCGACCAGCGCATCAAACAGATCGCGCACCCCCAGATTGCGCATCAGCGCTTCGGCCAGACCGGCGGGTTTGTTGGTGCAGATCGCCACCGCATGGCCGGTACGGCGCAGCTCTTCCACCGCGCCCACAGCGCCGGGATACAGCCGGGTATGCACGTCGATCGCCTCGGCATAGGCCTGCAACAGCCGCGGATACCACAGGTCGATCTGTGCCTCATCCGGCTGAGCGTCAGGGGTCAGCCGGGTAAACCCCAGTCGCAGCATGGCACGGCCACCGTGAAAGGCGGTCAGCTGATCGGCGCGGGTCAACTGATCGCCCACCCCCAGGCTGCGAAAACAGGCATTCGCCGCCGCCAACAGATCATCCGAGGTGTCGGCCAGCGTGCCGTCCAGATCGAAAACCACGCATTTTCCCGCACCCGTCTTGCCCTGCAACATCCCGCAACCTCTTGTGTAGCCGCCGCCCCTTGGCGCGGTGCTGACTTTCGGCGTAGAACGGCGGCAAAACAAGGGGAAGAGGCAGAATGCAGGTTTCATGCATCATTCTGGCGGCGGGTCAGGGCACACGGATGAACTCCGACCTGCCCAAAGTGCTGCATAAGGTGGGCTCCGCCCCCTTGTTGCACCACGCGCTTTATGCCGCCCAAAGTCAGGATCCTGCGCGGATCGTCGTTGTCACCGGCCATGGGGCGCAGGCGGTGGGTGCGTCTGCCCGCGCCTTTGACCAGACGGTTGAGGTGGTGGAACAGGCGCAGCAGCTGGGCACCGGCCATGCGGTGGCGCAGGCAGCGCCTTTGCTGGCCGATGCGCCCGGAAATGTGATCGTTCTTTACGGCGACACCCCGTTTATCCGCGCCGAGACATTGGCCGCGATGCTGGCCGCGCGTGACGCGCAGGAGGTGGTGGTCCTGGGCTTTCACGCCGCCGATCCGGGGCGCTATGGGCGGCTGTTGACAGATGGTGAGACGCTGCTGGCGATCCGCGAATACAAGGACGCATCAGATAAAGAACGCGCGCTAACCCTATGCAATTCCGGTGTTATATGTGCTGATGCTAAACTGCTGTTCGATCTGGTCGCCGCCATTGGCAACCAGAATGCCTCGGGCGAATACTACCTGACCGATGTGGTCGAATTGGCCCGGGCGCGCGGATTGTCCGCAGGCGTGGTGATCTGTGACGAGGCCGAAACCCTGGGCATCAACACCAGGCTACAACTGGCCGATGCCGAACGCGCCTTCCAATCCCGCGCGCGGGCTGAGGCGCTGGAGAACGGCGTCACCCTGACCGCCCCCGACACCGTATTTTTCGCGCTGGATACCCATATCGGCCGCGATACCGTCATCGGCCCGAATGTGATCTTCGGCCCCGGTGTCACCATCGAATCCGAAGCCGAGATCAAGGGCTTTTGCCATCTGGAAGGCTGCCACGTCAGCCGTGGCTCAGACGTCGGCCCCTTTGCCCGACTGCGCCCCGGCGCGGAACTGGCCGAGCATGTGCATGTCGGCAATTTCGTCGAAATCAAGAACGCCATTCTGGACGAGGGCGTCAAGGTCGGCCATCTGACCTATATTGGCGATGCCGACATCGGCGAGAATACCAATATCGGCGCGGGCACCGTGACCTGCAACTATGACGGCGTGATGAAGCACCGCACCCGCATCGGCAAAGGCGTCTTCATCGGCTCTGACACCATGTTGGTGGCCCCGGTCAGCATCGGTGATGGTGCTATGACCGGATCAGGTTCCGTGATCACCGAAGATGTGCCAGCGGGTGCATTGGCATTGGCCCGGGCCAAGCAGATGAACAAACCGGGGCTGGCGCTTCGGCTGATGGATAAACTGCGCGCCGTGAAGGCCGCAAAGAACAAGGCGTGATCCCATGTGTGGAATTGTTGGTGTTCTGGGCAACCACGAAGTCGCCCCCCTGCTGGTCGAAGCGCTGAAACGGCTGGAATACCGCGGCTATGACTCGGCCGGAATTGCCACCGTGAACAACGGCAAACTGGACCGCCGCCGCGCGGTGGGCAAGCTGGTGAACCTGTCGGATCTCTTGGTGCATAACCCTTTGGCGGGCAAATCCGGCATTGGCCACACTCGCTGGGCCACGCACGGTGCTGCCACCGTGGTGAACGCCCACCCGCACCGCGCGGGCGGCGTGGCCGTGGTGCATAACGGCATCATCGAGAATTTTCGTGCCTTGCGGGCAGATCTTGCCGCTGATGGCTATGTTCAGGAATCCGAGACCGATACCGAAACCGTGGTCCTCTTGACCCGCCGCGCCTTGGACCGCGGTCTGTCGCCCATCGATGCGGCCCGCGATACGCTGGCCCGGCTGGAGGGTGCCTTTGCGCTGTGCTTTCTGTTCGACGGGCAGGATGATCTGATGATCGCCGCCCGCAAGGGCAGCCCGCTGGCCATCGGCCATGGCACCGGTGAGATGTATGTCGGCTCTGACGCCATAGCCTTGGCACCGATGACCGACCGCATCACCTATCTTGAGGAAGGTGATTGGGCCATCCTTACCCGCGCCGGCGCGCAGATCTTTGACGCCGCAGGCCACCCCGCCAACCGGGCCGAGGCCCGGATCCAGCTGGATCAGACCCGCGTTGAAAAGGCCGGATACAAACACTTCATGGCCAAGGAAATCGCCGAGCAGCCGGTGGTGATTGCCGATGCGCTAAAGCATTACACCAGCGGCGGCGCGACCCCTGCCCTGCAATTGCCCAATGCGTTGGATTTCACCGCCATCGACCGGGTCACGCTGGTCGCCTGCGGCACCGCATCCTATGCCTGCCATGTGGCGAAATACTGGTTTGAACAGATCGCGGGGCTACCTGCCGATATCGACGTCGCGTCAGAATTCCGCTACCGCGATCCGGTGCTGTCACCCGCCGCGATGGCCGTGTTCGTCAGCCAGTCGGGCGAGACTGCTGACACGCTGGCCGCGCTGCGTCACGTCAAGGACAAGGTGGCGCAGGTAGTCTCGGTCATCAACGTGCCGACATCATCCATCGCGCGGGAATCCGATCTGGCGCTGCCCATTCTGGCGGGGGTAGAGGTGGGCGTGGCCTCGACCAAAGCCTTCACCTGCCAGTTGACCGTTCTGGCGCTGATGGCGCTGAAGGCGGGGGTTGATCGCGGTGTGCTGGACGCGGCAACTCTGGCCACGCATCTGCAAGGCTTGCGCGCCCTGCCCGGGTTGATGAATGCGGCCCTTGGCCTGTCTGACCCGATTGCCAAGATCGCCGAAGATCTGGCCCGCGCGCAGGATGTGCTGTTTCTGGGGCGGGGCGCGATGTTCCCGCTGGCGCTGGAAGGCGCGCTGAAACTGAAGGAGATCAGCTATATCCACGCTGAAGGCTATGCCAGTGGAGAGCTGAAGCACGGTCCCATCGCCTTGATCGACAAGGCGGTTCCGGTGATCGTGCTGGCCCCGAAGGACCCGCTTTTCGACAAGACAGTGTCGAACATGCAAGAGGTGATGGCGCGGCATGGCAAAGTGCTGCTGCTATCCGACGCAGCGGGGGTGGACGCCGCCGGACAGGGAACATGGAAAACCCTGACCCTGCCGCAGGTCGCTGCCCCTTGGGCGCCCATCCTCTATGCCATTCCCGCCCAGCTCTTGGCCTATCACACCGCCATCGCCAAAGGCACCGATGTGGATCAGCCGCGCAATCTGGCCAAATCGGTGACGGTCGAATGACGCCGTTGGATCAGCTGTTGGCGCTGGAAGACCCGGCCCGCGCCGCCGAAGCCGCCACTTATCACAAACTGCCACGCCGCTATCTGGGCGTGGCGGTTCCGGTGATCACCGATCTGGCCAACAGCTGGCGTCAGGTGCTGGACGTGCCAGCCCGCGTCGCGCTGGCCGACAGCCTGTGGCAAACCGACATTCATGAGGCCCGCATCGCCGCGACCAAGCTGTTGACCCAGGCCCGTCTGCGCCCCGATCAGGCGGCATGGGATCTGATCTGCGCCTGGGTGCCGCAGTTCGACGGCTGGGCGCTGGCCGATCACGCCTGCGACGCCGGTCGTCGCCGCCTGTTGGCAGACCCGGATCGAGTGCAGACAGTGGCGGAATGGACCACCTCGGACCATCTGTGGACCCGCCGCGCGGCATTGGTCATCACCCTGCCCTGGGCGCGGATGAACATTCTGAAACAGCAGGATACCGATATCCGTGAAACCGTTCTGTCCTGGGCGGCCGGTTATGTGGCGGACCGCGACTGGTTCATTCAAAAGGCCGTCGCCTGGTGGCTGCGCGATCTGTCCAAACATGATGCGCCCCGCGCGCAGTTGTTTCTGGACGAACATGGCGCGCAGATGAAGACCTTCGCCCGCAAAGAGGCTGCGCAATACCTGACCTCACAGGCGTAGCGAGGAACCGCACCTGCGGTCGGGCTCAAGACCCGAAAATGGTCAGTTCCGGCAATTCGGTCAGCCCGATCCCCAGCGCCTGATAGGCCGACAGCGACATCAGCGCCGCCCCCGTGCCGGGGCGCAACTCAACCGTCAAAGACTGGCCGTTCGGCGCGGTCACCCGACCTTTGCCCGGCGTGCTGACCAGGCTGCTCTGCACCCAAAGCCCGGCCTCGGCCGGAGATCCCAGCGCCACCACCGCCCGGCCCAGCGGGCCGCCTGCGGGTGCAGGCGCAGCCAGGGCCGCGGCCTTCTCGGCCTCCGAGGTCTTGTCCAGGGCCGCGACCGATTGGCCTGTCCCCATCGTCTCCAGCGATTTCGTCTCAACCGGAACGGCGATTTCGGTGGCCATCTGCGGGTCCGTGGCGTCGGGCGCCTTGGCCCGAGACCCCTTCAGCACGCCACAGCCGGACAGTGAGAACGCAAGGGCACAGAACAGAGTTACACGGATCATCATGGCGGCAGGATAGTCGCAGCCTCTCCTCGCTGCAATATCCGCTTTCGGCCTTGTGCAAAGAGCCGCCCAGACCTACCTTTTGACTATGGAAAACGCCCCGCTGATAGACCCCTTTGCCCGCGCCATCTCATATCTGCGCGTCTCGGTCACGGATCGCTGCGATTTTCGCTGCACCTATTGCATGACCGAACACATGAGCTTTCTGCCGAAGGCAGACCTGCTGACGCTGGAGGAACTGGACCGGTTGTGTTCGGCCTTTGTGCGGATGGGGGTGCAAAAGCTGCGGATCACCGGGGGCGAACCCCTTGTTCGCAAAGGCATTCTGACGTTTTTTCAAGGGATGGCCCGCCACCTGCAATCGGGCGCGCTGAAAGAGTTGACGCTGACCACCAATGGCAGTCAGCTGACCCGCTATGCGCAACCCCTGGCCGATCTGGGGGTGCGGCGGATCAACGTCTCATTGGACACGCTGAAGCCTGAGAAATTCGCGCAGATCACCCGCTGGGGGCGCCTGCCGCAGGTGCTGGACGGGATCGCAGCGGCCAAGGCGGCGGGCCTGCACGTCAAAATCAATGCGGTTGCGCTGAAAGGGTTCAATGAGGATGAGCAATTCAGCCTAACCGAATGGTGCGCCGCCGAAGGCCATGATCTGACCTGGATCGAAGTCATGCCGATGGGCGAAATGGGCGAGGAAGACCGTCTGGACCAATACCTCAGCCTGAACGATCTGCGCCAACGCTATGAAACCCGCTATACCGTTTCTGATCTGCCCGACAACACCGGCGGCCCCGCGCGCTATGTGCGGCTGGTGGAAACCGGCCAGCGGATCGGGTTCATCACGCCGCTGACGCATAATTTCTGCGAAAGCTGTAACCGGGTGCGGCTGACCTGCACGGGTGAATTGTATATGTGCCTGGGGCAGGAAGACATGGCCGACCTGCGCGCGCCGTTGCGGGCCAGCCCGGCCGATGACGCCTTGGACAGCGCAATCCGCGCCGCTATCGCGCGCAAGCCAAAGGGCCATGATTTCGACTATACCCGGCAAAAGGTGGCGGGCCAGATGACCCGCCATATGAGCCATACGGGTGGCTGACGCCGCTATTTGGTCAGGATCAGCTTGCCCTGACGGGTGATCCGCAGCGTATAGACCTGATCGTCCAGCACAATCCGGGCCAGGCTGCCGCCTTCGGTCAGCACCCGCGCCTCATGCGAGGGCGTGGCATCGGCGGCCAGCCAGGGGGTCAATGGTTGGGCAATTGCGTTCATCGCGCACGCTCCATCCGGTCAATCAGCGCTTCCAGCAAAGATGCGGGGCCAGTGCCGGAAAGCGTCAGGATTTCGGCCAAAGGCGGGGTGTCGCGACGGGCCTCTGCCGGGGTGGCGGGACGTTGGATCATGGTGCGCTCCTGTCGGATGACGGACACCGGGCTGGCCCTGTCAGGGCTTGGCTAGGCTCTGCCCTAATTCCTGACAGAAACACTTTACGCCGTCAAGCGCCCCAAATGCGCCCCAACACCCGCAGCCAGTTTTCCATCGCCAGCTTTTCCACCAGCGGCTGGCCATAGCCATGCGCCAGACAGGCGTCGATCAGCCGTGGCAACCCCGCCACATCGCCGATGGCCGCCGGAATCATCGCCCCGTCGAAATCAGAGCCAAAGCCGACGTGATCCTCTCCCAGCCGCCCGATCAGATGATCCAGATGCCGCATCACCACCTCCCAGCCGGTATCGGCATTCTCGCTGCCGTCGGGACGCAGGAAACAGGCGGCGAAATTCAGCCCCACCATACCGCCGGATTCGGCAATGGCATCCAACTGCCAATCGGTCAGATTGCGGGTGCCGGGGCTGATGGCATGGGCGTTTGAATGGGTGGCCACCAAAGGCGCGGTTGACACCCGCATCACATCCCGGAACCCGGCCGCGTTCAGATGACTAAGATCGACAACGACGCCCAAGCCATTGCATTCCCTGACCAAAGCCTCCCCCGCCGGGGTCAGGCCGGGGCCGGTATCCGGGTCACCCGGAAAACGGAACGGCACACCATGGCCATGAATCGTTGGCCGCGACCAGACCGGCCCCAGTGACCGCAGACCGGCGGCATAAAGCACATGCAGCGCGTCCAGATCAGGGCCGATCGCCTCGGCCCCCTCAATATGCAAGACGCCCGCCACCGCACCCGCCGCCACGCTGGCGCGAATCTCGGCCACGGTGCGGCAGGCCCGGAAACCGCCCTGCGACGCCCGCTGCATCCAGTGAAACAGCCCGGCCTGCGCCATCGCCACTGGCAGCGCCTGATCCGCGCCGATCAGATCGGGCAAGGGCAGGTCATAGGGCGGGTTCTTCATCGCGCTCAGGTAATCATAGCCCGGCTCGGACGGTGAGGGGACGTAGATCGCGAACATCCCGCCGGCAAAGCCGCCCGCCCGCATTCGCGGCAGATCCAGATGGCCTTTGCCCTCGCCGGTCAGAAAGATCTCTGCCCGCCGATCCGGCGCCTGAAACAGACGCAGCAGCAGGTCGTTATGGCCATCGAAAACGGGTTGCATCGCAGATCTTTCAGGTTGCGCGCGTCTTTGCGCGGTGGTGACGGGATGGCACGGTGCCTCAGACGCCGGGCCAGACGCCGATGATCGGCTCATGCAGATACCACAGTGCGGCCCATGTGCCCGCCCAGATCGCAAGCCGGATCAGCGACGGCGCAGACTGCGGCCGCCAGCGCCCGACCAGCAGCGCCTGAAACGGCAACAGCGCGGTGTGTGCGGTCAGCCGGGCCCAGTCAGCCGGGCCCATCATACGGCGACGGCGGCGTTCCACGATCCACATGCCTAGCAGGGAAAAGGCCAGCATCGGCGCAAACAGCAGCACATGCGCCAGATCGCCATTGGGCAAAAGATGCGCCCCCGACCACAGCGCCAGCGCCCATAGCAGCGGCTGGCGTGTCAGCCCGGCGATGCCGGGATGGTCCGGATCAAACCCCGCTGCGCGCCCCTCAAACGCAAAGGGATTTGGCGCGGCGACACCGAAAACGGTCAGCGCGCCCGCAATCGGCATGGCGATATTCACCGCCCAGCGGTGCCATTCCTGCTGGTCCCACAAGGGCACAAACGGCGCGCGCCCCGCGGCCATGATCAGCCAGTATAACAAACCGAGAGACAGGATCGAGAACGCAACCGTATAGCCGCGCCGCCCCAGATGCCGCTCAAGCCAGCCCTTGACGCCCAGCATTGCAGGCAGCCGGTGCGACAGCAAGAACAGCGCCATCACCGCGATGAATTCCAGCCAGGCCATGATGCGATTCCTTTTGACGTGCAGGCCTGTCATCGCAGATCTGGCGGCAAAGGCGAAGGGCGCGCCGCTAGAAATGAAACGGCGCCACCACCTCACGCGCGCCCAGCATCATCGCATCGGCCACATGCACCATCGGCGACAGATCGACGTCCGAGCGGCCCTGCCCGACCAGCCGCGCCATTTCCGCATAAAGGGCGGGATATTCGCCCATGATGTCAGCCTTACCGGCAACGGTTTGGCCATCCACCTCCATCACATTGCCGCCCAGACGCAGCGCCATGCGGCCTTCCGCTGTGTCCACCGTGATGTCCCAGGTCTGCGGCCCGGTCTGCAGCCAGTCAAATCCGGCGCTGACATTACCGCTGAATTGCAGATCAGCAGCAATCGGGGTCTGGCGGTTGGCCGGGAATTTCAGGGTGGCCCCGGTCAGATGCACCGGCTGTGGCAAGATTTCGGTCAGGATCGACAGCGCGTTGATGCCGGGGTCAAAGACGCCCATGCCGCCGGGCTCAAACACCCAGTCCTGACCGGGATGCCATTTGCGCACATCCTCACGCCAGTCGATGCGCGCGCCCGTGACTTGCCGCCCGGCCAGCCAGGCCTTGGCCTGCGCCACCGCCCGCGCCATCCGGCTGTGCCAGGTGGCGTATAGGGTCAGGCCCGCGGCGTTTGCGATGCCCTGCAGCGCCTGCACCTCGGCCAAGGTCGCACCGGGGGGCTTTTCCAGCATCACATGCCGCCCCGCGCGCAAGGCCTGTGCCGCCACGTCAAACCGCGGCACGGGTGGCAGGCAGAGTGAGACAACCTGCACCTGAGGGTGGGCGGCAAACATCGCCTCCAGACTGGCATAGCCGGGCACGCCGGGCACGGCGCCATGCCGCGACACCGTCGCCGCCAGTTGCCACTCAGAGGATGAACTTATCGCCGGAACGTGCTGATCCAGAGCGATTTTTCCGATACCAGCCAGGGCGATCTGCATCAGTGGCTTTCCCGTGCCACGGCATTGCCGCGGCAGCCTTTCAGGAAATCCATATCCGCGCCGGTATCGGCTCCTTCGACATGATCATGGTAAAGACGCGCATAGCCTGAAGCGGGCGGGGCCACGGCGGGCACCCAGGCGGCCAGGCGCTGGGCCAGCTCTGCCTCGGAAATATCCAGATGCAGCCGCCGCCCTGCCACGTCCAATTCAATGAAATCGCCGGTGCGCACCACCGCCAGAGGCCCGCCGCGCGCGGCCTCGGGGCTGGTATGCAGCACCACGGTGCCATAGGCGGTGCCCGACATCCGCGCGTCGGAAATACGGACCATATCGGTGATCCCCTTACGCAAGACCTTGGGCGGCAGGCCCATATTGCCCACCTCTGCCATTCCCGGATAGCCGCGCGGGCCGCAGTTTTTCAAGACCATCACGCAGGTCTCATCAATCTCCAGCGCCTCATCCTCGATCCGCGCCTTGTAGTCGTCGATATCCTCGAAAACGACGGCCCGGCCCCGGTGCTGCATCAGATGCGGGGACGCGGCCGAGGGCTTTAGCACCGCCCCATTCGGTGCCAGATTGCCGCGCAAGACGACAATGCCGCCCGAT
The DNA here is from genome assembly GCA_049291415.1 of Paracoccaceae bacterium. Classification (GTDB taxonomy): domain Bacteria; phylum Pseudomonadota; class Alphaproteobacteria; order Rhodobacterales; family Rhodobacteraceae; genus Pseudogemmobacter. Next base: position 43,216 of record JBATPI010000253.1, read on the forward strand.
TGGGTCAGCGCATTTTCCGCAGGCAGAATGACGTCCTCATTATAGTTTGTGACGCCCTTGACCTCATCCCAGATCGCCCCTCCCGACACCGTCAGAGCATCCTTGTGCAAAAGCCCCGCCTCACCCAGCCGCTTGATCACCACGGGCAGGCCACCGGCGTAAAAGAACTCTTCCATCAGATACTTGCCCGAGGGCATCAGGTTCACGATCGTGGGAATATCGCGGCCCCACTGGTCCCAGTCGTCCAGGTTCAGATCCACCCCCAGCCGCCCGGCAATCGCCAAGAGGTGAATGACGGCATTGGTGCTGCCCCCGACGGCGGCATTGGTGCGCACGGCGTTCTGGAACGCCTGACGGGTCAGAATATCGGACGGTTTCAGATCATCTTTCACCATCTGCACGATGCGCCGTCCGGTCAGCTGCGCCATGACCCGGCGGCGTGAATCCACTGCCGGAATGGCGGCATTGCCCGACAGGGTCATCCCCAGCGCCTCGACCATGCTGGCCATCGTCGACGCCGTGCCCATGGTGTTGCATGAGCCGGGGCTACGGCTCATCGATGCCTCGGCCTCGACAAACTCGGCCTCGGTCATCTCACCGGCCTTCACCGCCTCAGAGAACTTCCACAGATGGGTGCCCGAGCCGATCCGCTCGCCCTTGAAATAGCCGTTCAGCATCGGCCCGCCCGACACCATGATGGTGGGCAGATCGCAAGATGCCGCCCCCATCAGCAGGGACGGCGTGGTCTTGTCACAGCCGACCAGACAGACCACGCCATCCATCTGCTGGCCGCGAATGGTTTCCTCAACCGCCATCGCGGCCAGATTGCGAAACATCATCGCGGTGGGGCGAAAGCCGGATTCGCTGACCGAGAACACCGGCACGATCACCGGGAATCCGCCCGCTTCATACACCCCATGCTTGACCCTCTCGGCCAGGTCATTCAGATGCGCGTTGCAGGGGTTCAACTCACTGAATGTATTCAGAATTCCGATCACCGGGCGGCCGTCGAACAGATCGGCAGGCAGGCCCTGGTTCTTCATCCAGCTGCGGTGATAGATCGCGTCTTTCGAGGTGCCCGCAAACCATTCCTGGCTGCGCAGTTTCCGGGGCCATTTGGCGGGTTTAAAGGTCATTTTGTCCTCACAGGGGCTGAACGGCGGTCAAGCCGTCCTCTTTGGCCGCAAAGGCCAGCGGGTTTTTCAGGGGCAGGCCAAAGGGGTCGGCCTCAATCTCGAACACATCACCCGCCTGCGCTTTGATCCCATCGGCAAAAGACAGCGTTGCGGTGCCGAACATATGCACATGCAGATCGCCGGACTGGCGAAACAGCGGATATTTGAAGTGGTGATGTTCCAGGTTCGCATAGCTATGCGACATGTTGGCCTCTCCGCTGAGGAACGGCTTTTCCCAGATCACCTTGCCACCGCGCCGGATCCGGCTGGTGCCACGCAGATCAGCGGGCATCTCGCCCACCAGAATCTCGGGGCCAAAGGACGCCTCGCGCAGCTTGGAATGCGCCAGCCACAGGTAATTCACCCGTTCCGTCACATGATCGCTGAATTCATTGGCCAATGCCCAGCCGATGCGAAAGGGCTGGCCTGAGGGGCCGATAAGGTAGATGCCCGCCACCTCGGGCTCTTCGCCGCCATCCTCGGCAAAGCCGGGCGCGGTCAGGGCCGCACCGGGGGCGACGGCAGTGGTGCCATTGCCCTTGTAGAACCATTCGGGCTGCGCGCCGACGGCACCCGCAGCGGGGCGACCACCTTCCAGCCCCATGCGAAACATCCGCATCGAGTCGGTCAGCGTCGCATCCCCCGCCAGTTTCGCGTGCATCGCATCGCGCGCCGCCGCACTGCCCAGATGCGTCAGCCCGGTGCCGGTCAGGTGCATATGCGCAGGGTCGGGGTGGGAAATCGGCAGCGTGATCCGCCCCTCATCGGCCAGTCGCGACAGATCCACCGCCTCGCCAAAGCCCTTTGCCGCGATCACGGCGGCCAGACCCTGCCCGCCGGCAATCGCCTCTTGCGCCAGCGCATAGGTGGAAGCCGCACCCTTGACCACGGCCGCCTCGCTGCCCTCTCGGG
>JBATPI010000254.1:0-3364 GCA_049291415.1 Paracoccaceae bacterium
ATATTCGATGGAGTGGTCCGCGATTCTCAACGTACCAACCTGACCAAGGGCGTAAAGGGTCCTTCAGGATAATACCTAACTGTATTGACCATGTGATTGTTACCACCGTCATCAGAGAATCGAACCGCATAGGCCCAGTAAGATTGGTTAGATGCCGTTGATGTCCAGTAATGGTTGTTGTCTACGTTTGGCACGTTTGGAAACCAAAAATTATCAATTTGGGGGGTGTTGTTTGTTTTGATGAGCCAAAGTAGTTCGCTCGTAGTCGGCAATCGCCAGTCACTGAAGCCGCATAAATTACTTGAATTGATGGCGTTTTTGAAACCTATCGAATTGCCAGGAGAATCAATTTCTGTTTGGGAGACGGTTGAAAGCTTGCCACCAAAGAGTTTCTGATTTCCGACTGGATTGTCAAAGTTCGTCAAGTAGTTGTCGTTGGCACGCAAACCTGTGCCTGGACCCGTTTGCCCCTGCCAAATCAGACCTGTAGAGTTGTCGCGCACACATTCGGTTTTATCGTAGTAGGTGGCATTATTATTTGCATCACATCCTTTGAACACCAAGCTGTAACCCGTTGTACCTATTGCTTCAGCTGCACATACCTTAGGTGGCGTAGACGTTCCAGCTGCAGGTGCCCCCGCATTGGAAGAGTTGTTGCACGTATTGCCAATCACGGTGACGGTGTATACCGTTTTGGTGCCATCTGCCGTGGTTATCGTGAAGTCAACTGCATGGCTATAGTCACGCGCAATTGTTGGGTCAGGACTGACACTGGCGCCATTGGCTTGAATGCTCAATACCAAGCTGGTAAGGGTTGAACATGCCTCTTTGCTCGTTAAATCTATGGTGACTTGCTGACCATTTATGCTGCCCTTGATGCCGTTGACGCTAAAGTCTGCAGCTACGGTGTCGGTATTGGAACTGCCACATGCTGCCAGCAAAAAGAAGACTAGGCTGATAACGACAGTGTAAAAGTATTTCATGGTGTGATTCCTTTGCGTGTTTAACTTACATTCCGATTTCTGATTGATGCAGGAATGTTAGAGAAAAACGCATTTTTTTACATCTACATGAAGATATATATCCAAGGGTCTAGTTTGCCATCTGAACCGCACTCGACCTCTTTGCAACCAAGTTTCATGCGTCAAAGTTAGACCTTTTGATATAGAGACAAAATCATTTTTATCGCTAGCATTCCTTTATCAATTTCAAAAAGGATGCCTCCACATGCGATACCTATTTTTGCTTTGCTTCTTGGTTACACAACTCACATGCGCTTTTGTGCAAGCCCAATCTGCACAACCTGCCGCACCCAAGGATTCCGAAATCGTTGCCCGCATTCTGGGAGATGGCAAAGGCAAGCTGTCTGTTGCTGTCACCGATAACAAAGCTGGCGAATGGGAGTGGAATGCGAAAGAACAAACTTGGTATTTTCAGCGTGGCTATTTAGTCAAACGCTCTGCCAATATGCCCGACTTTCCGAATGCAGTGCTGGAAGTGGGCGGATTAGCGGTTTACCGATATGTGAACGGACAATGGGTGCACAGCAAAGATTTGGTCACTTTCAACCGCTATCATGGTTTGCCCCAGCCTGACAACGATACCTTGTTGACGATTGTAAAGTCCGCACCCGATAGGGCTTTTCGTACAGACTGGCATTTGGTTGAAGGTGGAATCAAAGAGATGAGTATTCCTACAACGCCAGCCTTTAAATGGCACAACGCCAAGTCCTTTAGTTTTCCAGTGCGTGTGAGTTACAAACTGCGATGGGACAATGTGCATACCGTGGATTGCACACGCGAATGGGACGTGCGCGTCTACCGCATGCCAGATGGCAACTGGGGCAACCCATCAGGTATGCACGCACGAGCTATCACTGCTTGCAGGAGCTAATGCATGCGAAACGCGTCGATATTCCTCGCTTCTTTTTTCATTCTGTCGCCCTTGTGGGCAGCGCCTTCGTTTGATTGCGCCAAAGCACGCACAACAGCTGAACGGGCCATTTGTGCCAGCGCCGATGTCTCACAACTTGACAGTGAAATTGCTGATGCCTACAAAACCGCCTTGACCCGCCTGCGCGCTGATGCCAATGCGGTCGAAGCCTTAAAAGCTGATCAGCGCATTTTCATGCGCTACCGTGACGACTTCATCAGCAACCCCAATTTTGACTTGATGGGTTACTTTACCCGCCGACGCGATTTTTTGCGTCAAATAGACCCTGTGTGGCGCGACGGCTTTTCTGGTGATTGGCAGTCTATTTGGGGCGAAACACGTTTCACACGCAAAGCGGATGGCAAGATCAATGTGACTTCGTGGACAGCGCACCCCGCTACGCGGAGTTGGACCTGTGGTGACCCGTCTGAAAGCATTGCCGCTGAGTACAACATTGACCACGATTTTTTGCAAACCGGTACACCTGCCAACCGCTTGCGCTACATGCGACAAGCATGGATGTTGTACATTGAAAATGCCTCAGGTGGTGATTCGGTCGGTACCAAGCAAGTTGCACCTACAGGCTGCGGACATGGTGGCATAGAAACGGGGACTTTTTTTCCTGTTAGCAAAACACCTTTTAAAGCCAAAGAATCGGGCCTCACTGCCATGGATTATTTCCGTTTGGTTTCTGGTGCGAACGAAGGGAATAACCACCGTTTTTATGAAAACGCAGCCCAAGTACTTGCGCCACCTTTGACCGAGCGCAAAGTACTCTTGAACAACATCGAAAGTGCTTCTTGGCGCATCACAGAAAACACACCTGACCGTTTGCGCATGGTACACAAAACGGCCTTTTTTGAAGTTGAATTGCAAGTCAAACAGTTTCAAAAAGAATTCTTGCGCGTGACAGTGACCAATCCGCATGAAAGCAAAATTGAACAACGTCACCGACGCACATACTTTGCTTTGTTAGACAACGGGGCCCTGGACTTCGGTACGCCCAACAAAATGGCATTGGCAGGAGACACCTTGCAGCCACCTGTCCCATTTGCCGTCATACCGCCAGCCATCAAAACTTACTTTGAGCAGGTGGATATTTGCTACCACTACAGCAACGAAGAACCTTTCAACGCTGCGGAAGAAAAACGCTTGCGCACCATCATGCAGCCGGCTGCCTGCAAACACTTGCCACAAAACTTGGCCCAAGTTCGCGCCAGTTTGAAGGGCGATGTGGCCTTGAACACCTTACTTGATCGCGCCATTGTGCTGTACCAACAACGCTGAAAGATTAAATCATGCATCCACTCATTCCATTTTTACTCTCTTCGCTTCTGGTATTCACTGCTGCCAGCGCACAATCTGCGGCATCGTTCGACTGTAGCAAAGCCAGCAATGCGTATGAAAAAGCTGTGTGCAAAAGCGATGCACT
>JBATPI010000255.1:0-29349 GCA_049291415.1 Paracoccaceae bacterium
GTCGGCGGGCTGGCGCTGGCGGCGGTGCTGGTGCCCTATGCGCCGGGGCTGGCGCGCGGCCTGCTGTTTGGCGGGTTGGTCCTGCACGGGCTGGCCGCTCTGGCCATCATCCGCGCGCTGATCGCGCTGCCGCCTGAGGGGCGGGGGGTGAACCCGGTCTGGCACCTGACCTTTGTAGGCTTTATCGTCGGCGGGCTGGCGGCGGTGCCTTTGGGCTATACCGCGCTGGCACAGGGGCTGATCTGGGCCACGCTGCCGGTGGCGGTGGTGATCTGGGGCATCAGTCTGGTGCAGCTGATGTCCCGCGTGCCGCCGGCGCCGTTGCGGCCGCTGATGGCCATTCATCTGGCCCCGGCGGCGCTGTTTTCCACCGTGGCCGGGCTGCTGGGCCAAACAACCCTGTCGCTGAGCTTTGCAGTGCTGGCGCTGGCGATCATGGCGGCGCTGCTGGTCGTCGGGCGCTGGATCCTGGCTGCCGGATTTTCGGCGCTGTGGGGGGCGTTCACCTTTCCGCTGGTTGCGCTGGCCTCGGCGCTGCTGATCCGCGATGGCGTGTTTGTCTGGACCGGGATCGGCGTGCTGATCGTCGCCTTGGGCTTTGTGCCGTGGGTGGCGTGGCGGGTCTTGAAGATGTGGCCGGGTGGGCAACTGGCTGCCAAGACCAACGCCGCCGAGGCCTAGATCATCGCTACAAAGGCCCGGGCCAGCGTCAGGCCATGGGCATCGGCGGCCGCACCCAGGCTTGCGGCCTCGGCCTCAAACCCGTCGGGCCAGTCGGGCTTGGCGGCGAAGATCTCGGCCGAAAAGCTGCGCAGCCAGTCGCGGACCACGGCGCGGTTGGCCTCAAAGTGAAACTGCGTGGCATAGGTGGCGCGACCAATGCGGAAAGCCTGCTGAGCGGCGGCGGGTGAGGTGGCCAGCTGCACCGCTCCGGCAGGCAGGGTGAAGGTGTCGGAATGCCATTGGTAGATCGGGAAGGTGGCGGGCAGGGTGCCCAGCACCGGGTCTGACCGCCCCGCATCCGTCAGGGTCACGTCGCACCAGCCAAACTCAGGCGTGGCACCAAGGATGTTTTGTCCGCCAAACGCTCGCGCCAGCAGTTGTGAGCCAAGGCAGATGCCCAAGACCGCCCGATCTGCCGCAGTATAATCGGCCATCAGCTGCGCCAGGGCGGGCAGGTAGGGATGGCTGTGGTCATCCAGCGCCGATTGCTCGCCGCCATAGACCACCAGCGCATCGGCGTTGACCGACGCGGGCAGCGGCTGCCCCGCCCATGGTTTGTAGACATCGACCCGCGCACCGGCTTCATGCAGCGCAACGCCGACCTGACCGTGGCTGGTGGCGCGGGTATTCTCGATGATGGCAACCTGCATGACGTCCCTTTTCGGTGATCCGGCGCACAATCTGCACGGCGCACAGCGGTTTTCAAGCCCGCACCGGGGAAACCGCCTTGCCATTCCGGCCCACTGGTGAAAAGGGGAACCGTCAAACGAGCCCATCCAAGGAGACCCCCATGGAGATTCGCGAGGCACTTACCTTTGATGACGTGCTTTTGGTTCCGGCCGCCTCTTCGGTGTTGCCGTCGGATGCCGATACGTCAACATATGTGACCAAATCCATCCGCATGAACATCCCCCTGCTCAGCAGCGCGATGGATACGGTGACCGAGGCGCGGATGGCGATTGCCATGGCGCAGGCGGGTGGCATCGGGGTGATCCACCGCAATCTGGACGTTGAGGGCCAGGCGCGAGAGGTGCGGCGGGTCAAGCGGTTTGAATCCGGCGTCGTCTATGCGCCGATCACCCTGACGCCCGACCAGACACTGGCTGATGCCAAGGTGCTGATGGAGCGCTATAACATCACCGGATTTCCGGTGATTGACGCGCAGGGCCGGGTCCTGGGCATCGTGACCAACCGCGACATGCGCTTTGCCACCGACGACAAGACGCCCGTTTCGGTGATGATGACGGCTGACAATCTGGCGCTGTTGCGCGAACCGGTGGACCGCGAGGCTGCGATTTCTCTGATGAAGGCGCGGCGGATCGAAAAGCTGCTGGTGACCGATGGGGCGGGCAAACTGACCGGGCTGTTGACGCTGAAGGACACCGAGAAATCGGTGCTGAATCCGCATGCCTGTAAGGATGAGATGGGGCGGCTGCGGGTGGCGGCGGCCACAACCGTGGGGGACGCGGGGTTTGAACGCTCAATGGCCTTGATCGACGCAGGGGTCGATATGGTGGTGATCGACACCGCGCACGGGCATTCCGAAGGCGTTGCGCGCGCGGTTGAGCGGATCAAGGCGCAGTCGAACGCCGTGCAGGTGGTGGCGGGCAACGTCGCCACGGGTGAGGCGACGCGGGCCCTGATCGGCGCAGGGGCCGATGCGGTCAAGGTGGGGATTGGTCCGGGGTCAATCTGCACCACGCGGATTGTGGCGGGCGTGGGCGTGCCGCAGCTGACCGCGATCATCGATTCCGTGCGCGCGGCGGGAGATATTCCGATCATCGCCGATGGCGGCATCAAATATTCCGGCGATTTCGCCAAGGCGATCGCGGCGGGGGCGTCCTGCGCCATGGTCGGCAGTGCCATAGCCGGCACCGATGAATCGCCCGGCGAGGTGATCCTGTGGCAGGGCCGCACGTTCAAGGCCTATCGCGGCATGGGATCGCTGGGTGCCATGGCGCGCGGCTCGGCCGACCGTTATTTCCAGAAGGATGCGGCCAGCGACAAGCTGGTTCCCGAAGGGATCGAGGGGCAGGTGCCTTATAAGGGCAGTGCCCAGACGGTGATCCACCAGATGGTTGGTGGTCTGCGCGCGGCGATGGGCTATACCGGCTGCGCCGATGTGGCAGCGATGCGGCAGAACTGCACCTTCGTGCGCATCACCGGCGCGGGGCTGAAGGAAAGCCACGTGCATGACGTGCAGATCACCCGCGAAAGCCCGAACTACCGGGCGCTGTGATGGGGGTGGTCACGTGACTCCGGGCGCGCGGGCGGCGGCGGCGATTGCGGTGCTGGACCGAATTCTGGCCGGGGAACCAGCTGAAAAGACGCTGATTTCCTGGGCTCGCGGGTCGCGCTACGCCGGGTCTGGTGATCGGGCAGCGGTGCGCGATCTGGTCTATCAGGCGCTGCGCTGCCGTCGGTCTTTTGCGGCGCTTGGCGGCGGGTTGACCGGGCGCGGTCTGATCCTGGGCGGGCTGAGGGCGGCAGGTCAGGACCCGGCGCACTGGTTTGACGGCAGCCCCTATGCGCCTGAGATCCTGACGCCCGAGGATGCGGGCCGCGCGCCCACCGAGGATGAGGCGCTGAACTGTCCCGACTGGCTGCAGGCCCCCTTGCGCGATGCGTTGGGTGCCGATTTCGCCGCCGTGATGCAGGCAATGCAGCATCGCGCGCCGGTGTTTCTTCGGGTGAATCCGCGCCGCGGGGCGGTTGCCGACGCGGTGGCGCAACTGCAGTCTGACGGCATCACGGCGGTCTCGCATCCCTTGTCCCGCTTTGCCCTGCAAGTCACTGAAGGTGAGCGGAAAATCCAGACCAGCCAGGCCTATCTTTCGGGTCTGGTCGAGGTGCAGGACGCCTCTTCCCAGGCGGTGTCCGATGCGGTTCCCTTGACCGTTGGTCAAAAGGTGCTGGATCTATGTGCAGGCGGCGGCGGCAAGGCGTTGGCGCTGGCGGCGCGGGCGGATGTGACGCTGTTCGCCCATGATGCCAACCCGCGCCGGATGACCGATCTGCCGGATCGCGCCCGGCGGGCCGGGGTGAAGATTGCCGTCACAGATAATCCAGAAAAAGCAGCGCCTTATGACGTGATCTTGACGGATGTTCCCTGCTCAGGCTCGGGCTCATGGCGACGCGATCCCGAAGGCAAATGGGCCCTGACGGCGGATCGGCTGGCCGCCCTCTGCGCCGTGCAGGCCGACATTCTGGACCGGGCAGCGGGGCTGTGCGCCGCCGATGGTACGCTGGCCTATGCAACCTGTTCGCTGCTGCGGGCCGAGAATGAGGATCAGATCACCGCGTTCCTTTCGCGCACGCCGGGGTGGAAGCAGTTGGCCAGGCAGCGTTTTTCACCGATGCAAGGCGGCGACGGTTTTGGTCTTTTCCTGCTGCGGCGGAGTTGAAGGGAACGAAAACAACTTGCAGATGTTTTTTCTCTGCGGTTAAGTCACGTTTAACGAATTGCCCGTCCTATGGGGGCGCGGACGTTACGGTTCGCGACGGAGGGACGGGTGCTGCAACCGGAAAGCGAACTCAGGGCGATCATGTCCGCATCACGCGGGCTGTCGGGGCGTATGGCATGGCTACTGGCGGCTGCGGGGGTCAGTTTGGGGCTGTCCTTTCTGGCCACCGGGCGGCCGTTACAGGCCACGCTGCTGGTGATCGGGCTGTCGTTGATCGGCCTGACCCTGATCGTGCGGGGTTTGACCCTGATTGAGCGGCGGCGTGAAGCCCGCCTTGCCACGCAATTGGCCACGCTGGTCGGCGATGATGCGGCGCCGTGTTTTTCGACGGATGAGCTGGGTCAGATCCTGTTTCGCAATGCCTCGGCAGAGGCTCGCTTCGGGTCGGCGCCCGCGACCAATCTGGTCTCCATGCTGCACGAACAATTCGCCTCGCCGGGGGCTGTGCTGTTCCGGCTGCAATCGCGTGCGGCGGGGGTCGGCTCGGCGCGCGAAGATGTGGTGACGCGGCGCGGCCATATGCGGCTGTCCGTGCATCGTGTGGCCAATGACCGCTACATGTGGCGGATAGAAGAATTTCAGGACCGCTCCGCCAACGGTCGGGGCGCTGAGTCGCTGAGCCTGCCAATGGTGGTGGTGAACCGTGCTGGCGTGGTTCTGTTCTCGAATGAGGCGATGCGCCGTCTGTTGGGGGAACGGCCCAAGCGGTTGGACCGGATTTTCGTACAGCCCCGCTATAGCAGTGGCGAAGAGGTTGAGGTATCGGCCGCAAATGGCCCCGTGCGCGCCATTGTGGCCGAGGTGGAAGGCATGGGTGAACGGCGGGAGGTGTTCTTGCTGCCCGCGACCGAGCGGTCGTCCGCCGATACGGTGACGACCGATTTCGAAAACGTGCCCGTCGCGCTGATGAAATTCACCGCCGATGGGTCGCTGCGGGTTCTGAACCGCGCTGCGCGCGAGCTGCTGGGCGACATGCCGGTGACAGGCCTGTCCTTTACCGATCTCTTTGAGGATCTGGGCCGTCCTGTTGCAGACTGGCTGTCCGATGTGGTCGCGGAACGGTTGCCTGCCGGGGCAGAGGTGCTGCGTCTTCGGCGCGCCTCTGACGAGAGTTTCGTCCAGGTACAGCTGCGCCTGATCGTGGAGCAGGGTCGCGGCGGCGTGCTGGCCGTGCTGGCAGATGCAACGGCGTTGAAAAAGATGGAAGCGCAGTTCACCCAAAGCCAGAAGATGCAGGCGATTGGTCAGCTGGCTGGCGGAATTGCCCATGATTTCAACAATCTGCTGACGGCCATCTCGGGCCACTGCGATCTTTTGCTGCTGAACCATGACCGTGATGACAATGACTTTGCCGATCTTGAGCAGATCCGGCAGAACGCTAATCGTGCGGCGTCTCTGGTCAATCAACTGCTGGCGTTCTCGCGCAAGCAAACGCTGAAACCTGCCAATCTCGATCTGCACGAGGTGCTGTCGGACCTGACCCATCTCTTGAACCGTCTTGTCGGCGAGAAGGTCACCTTGAAACTGGCGCATGACCCATTGCTGGGGCCAATCCGAGCGGACAAACGGCAGTTGGAGCAGGTTTTGATGAACTTGGTTGTAAATGCCCGCGATGCGATGCCCGAAGGCGGCTTTATCCGGGTTGAGACCGAGTCGGTGACCCTGGCCACGGAATTGATGCGGGACAAAGCGACAGTGCCCCCGGGCGAGTATTCCTTGATCCGGGTCATCGATTCGGGAGTCGGCATTGCCCCGGACAAGCTGACCAAGATTTTTGAGCCCTTCTTCACCACCAAAAAGGTGGGCGAGGGAACAGGCTTGGGCCTTTCAACCGTTTACGGCATTGTGAAACAATCGGGCGGTTATATTTTTGTCACCAGCGAACCGGACAAGGGCACGGTGTTTGAGCTGTTCTTCCCGGTGCATGATCTGCCTTTGGTCGATGAAGCTCTGCCGCCGGTGGAAGAAGTGGCCAAGAAGATCGTCATCCGCAAGGGTGAGGGTGTGGTTCTTTTGGTTGAGGATGAGGCCCCGGTGCGTGCCTTTGCCAGCCGGGCGCTGAGAATGCGTGGCTATACGGTGCTGGAGGCAGAGAATGCGGAAGATGCCCTGAAGACCCTTGAGGATCCGGGGCTGGAGGTCGATATCTTCGTCACAGATGTGGTGATGCCGGGCATGGACGGCCCGTCTTGGGTAAAGCGGGCTCTTGAAGACCGGCGGGATGTCAAGGTCGTGTTCGTCTCGGGCTATGCCGAGGATATTCTCTCGGCCGATCAGGCGCGTATTCCGAACTCGGTCTTTTTGCCAAAGCCGTTTACTCTGAATGACCTGACGGCCACGGTTCAGAACCAGCTGCATTAACCGATTCTGAGGATTCCAACCTGGTCATTTGCCGTGATGATGCGGTCGTCCAGACCACGGCCCGCATTTTGGCGGATCACGGCACTTTGTTGGCTGCCCGTCACCAGATATCAACAAATGCTGCCGGGACGCCGGGGGCGCGGCATGGCTGAAAAGGCGATCTGGCCGTTAAACAGCCTATCTGGTTGCCCCCTCGCGGAGAGAAGAGCTGTCCTTGGCCTGAATTGAGCATAGCTGACTGGCGCAGGCCGGGCGCGCGGTGGGTCACTTTGCGGGTCTGCCCTGCGCACTGGAAACAATCACGATCAAGAGTGAACTTCGCCCCTGCGCTGGCCTGCAGTCATCAATAGCCAGTCAATGGCCGTTTCTGGCAACAGTTTGCACCACCCGCAGCAAGGCAGCCTGACCGTGCGCCGACGACAGGAATGATCTTCGACAACACCGATCCGCGACCGGCCTCTTTTTCAGCGAGCCTGGCTAAACGTGGGCTGGTCGGCGATGCGTGTTGGGACCTGCCGCGAAAATATCGGAACCCTCTCGATAATCATATGTCCAAGAAGTGCCTCAGGTTTTCATGGGACCCTGACCGATTTTGCGATTCAAATCTGTCGAATGGTGGAAACATCGTGCGGTGGCGGGTGCCCAACCCCTGGCATTGCCTTGACGCTGTCAGCCAAGGTGCAGGCAACTTCCAGAAAAACACTGGTCAGTAAAACTGTCGTTTGGCACATCAACGAACAGAATACTTGACAACCATCACGTGTCTACGCTTTCCTGCTGGTTAATATATTTTCCCAAAGTGACGCTGCCCGTGCTGGGAGGACACCAGCAGCATCCCAGACGGACCATGGTTTTGGCGCGGCACTGCCTGCGCACAACCGTGGTGCCCGTTCATGCCTCAGGAAGAATAACTGTCTCAGGGAGGGACTTATGACCGACAATTTGGCGAATCCAAAGCCGACATCCGCGGGCTGCACCATTTGGCGCCTTGCGCGCGCCCGTTCTTCACAGACCAAAGGGTGACGCGATGAGCGACAAAGCAACTCTTGATACCCTTGATTATGAACAGGGCAACCTGCAGACCGGCACCAACTGGTGGGGTGCCTTCGTCATTGGTCTGGCGGGAACCATTCTTGTCACCGGCGCTGCACCGGCATTCCTGACGGTGTTCGGGGCGTCCTACATCCCCTTCATCACGTTTTTCACCCTGACCGGGGTGTTGCTGTGTCTGCTTTTGGCGGAACTGTCAGCAATGATGCCGGGGCGCACGGGCGGATCACCATCCTATGCCTATCCGGCCTACAAGAACCGCTGGCCGCGTCTGGCGCCGCATGTCAATGGCATGACGGCTTGGATGTATTGGGTGGGCTGGATGCCGGTCGCCCCCCTGAACATGATCCTGGCATCATTCTACATCACGCATATCTTCGGTTTGGATACGACTGCCGGTGTCACCCCGATCAGCACGTTTATCCCGTACTGGACCCTGGCGATCACCGCTGTCGGCATCCTGATCTTGGCGGTGCCAGCCTATCTGGGCATCCGCTTTGGCACCGTGATGGCCACCGTTCTGGCCGTCTTGTCGATGATCCCGCTGACCTTCCTGTCGATCGGCTTCATCTTCAATCTGGATGCCGCCAACTGGGCCGAGCTTGCATGGTTCCCGCATCTGGACGGATCCAGCTTTTCGTCGCCGATTCAGGGCTATCCGGCCTGGATCATGTATATCGCCTATGCCTTCCCGCTGCTCTGGACCGTGATCGCCTACGAGGCCGCGGCCTGCTATATCGGCGAATGCAAGCATCCCGCCCGTGACGCCAAGATTGCCATGTCGCTGGAAGGGGGCTACGGCGTCTTCGTCTATACCATGCTGCCGATCTCTTTCGTGGTGGTTCTGGGCGCGCAGGCGCTGTCGAACCCCGATCTGGTTGACCCCAAAACCATGTTCGTTACCTTTGCCAGCAACATCTTTCCGGGTGTCGCCGGGAAATTGATGGAATGGATGATGGCCTTCATGCTGATCATCGCGCTGGTTCTGTCGGCGCTGAACTCTCTGATGGGGTGTTCACGCTCGCTCTATCAGATGTCGCTGGACGGGCAGTTTCCGCGGTTCTACCAGCATGTGAACAAGCATTCCGTGCCAGACCGCGCCATGATGACCAACATCGGCGCCAGCCTGATCATCGCCTTCATGGGCGGCGCGATCGAGATCTATTCCTTCTCGAACGTGGGCTATCTGGGGTCGTTCGTGCCGGTGCTGATAGGCTATTATCTGTTGCGCAATGATCGGCCCAATCTGCCGCGGCCGTTCCGTCTGCCGGAATACTTCAAGTATCTGGCGCTGGCTTTGGCTGCGCTGTACTTCTTTGTATGGCTGGTGGGTGGTATCATCTACTCTTACATCGGCGGGCAGGCGACCTACTACTTCCTGGGGGTGATCGCGATTTTCCTGTATTTGCCGCTGTACTGGTATCGCAAATACGAAGATCGCCGTGATGGCCTGACAACCGACTTGTCGGTCTTGAACTAAGGGGGATGGGCAGGATGTTGCGCAAACTATTCAGACGCGTGCCAATGGCAGATCCTTCCCGCCCGGTGCGTCATGTTCTGATTGCTTCTGAGGGTCGACGCATCAGCGATGAGGTGATCGACCTGGCCGTGGACATGGTGCGTGTCCACGGCGGCCGGGCCACGGTTCTGACCGTGGCGCGGCTGTGGGGCACCAGTTTCGGCCTGCCCAACCCCGGCTTGAAGCCCAGCAAGCGTGAGATGGACGCACAAAAGGAAATCATGATTTCCGCGCTGGACCGGTTGCACGCTGCAGGGATCGAGGCGGAGGGTCACATCGTGACCACCCGCAACCCCCTGAAAAGCATCCGCAATCAGGTGACGAAATGCCAATGTGACGCCATCATCATGGGGGCCGACCCGCGCCGGTCGTGGATCGTGCGGCCGATGATGTGGAGCCAGGAACCCTACCGCGTGCAGGCCGCTGTGCCCGTGCCGGTGCATCTGGTCTGCCTCGGCCAATCGCCTTCCGGCCCGTCGCGGGGCCGGACGAAACGCGCTGGGATGGCCGCTGCAAAACCCTGACGCCTGGCCAACCGGAACTTTTCCTGCGCCTCGGGGTGCAGCACGCAACACCTGTCAGGATCCCTGACACCACTAGGAGAACAGACGTGTACAAGCATATCCTGATTTCAACCGACGGATCCGAGTTGGCCCAAAAAGGGGTTGACCATGGTCTGGCGCTGGCAAAGGCCAGCGGCAGCAAGGTCTCTGTCGTCACCATCACCCAGCCCTATCCTCTGCAAAGTGCGGCCACGGTGGATTCCTGGACCACGGCCCAGACCAACCACGCCGAGGCCGCGCTGAGAACCGTTTCTGACGCAGCGCGGGCCCATGGCGTCGAAGTCCACGCCCATCAGATCACCAATGATTCCCCCGCCGAAGCGATTGTTGAGGCGGCCAAGTCCTATGGCTGCGATCTGATTGTCATGGCCTCACACGGTCGGCGCGGGGTCAGCCGGTTGTTGTTGGGCAGCCAGACCGCCGAGGTGGTCAGCCACAGCCCGGTTCCGGTTCTGGTGGTGCGCTAGGCCGCATCCGGCCTCTTGACCGCAGCAAACCAAAAAGCGCGCCCCAAACGGCGCGCTTTTCTCATGCGCGGCCTTGGTCAGCGCTGCGCAGCACAGCGCGTATATAATTCTCTGCCGGCCGGCAATGACTGGGCCCGGCCGTTTCAGCCCAGCGCCCGGTGGTCCACGGGCTGCCGCCGCCCGTCATCGTGCCGCTATAAGAATCGGCGTCCGAAGGCGCTGTCGTTTGTGTGGTCAGCCGGTCGTGCGCGTCGCGCAACGTCGCCCGCGCCGCAGCTATATCCACCTTTATTTCCTGCCCTTACGGCTGAAACTGGCCGGGCGCGCATTGCGTTGGGCAAGGACCCGCGCATAATCCGCGACAGCCGCTTGCCAATCGCCCCGTCGTCGATATAACGCGGCGCAGACCCTGCACAGGGGGTGGTTAGCTCAGTTGGTAGAGCGCTTCGTTTACACCGAAGATGTCGGGGGTTCGAGTCCCTCACCGCCCACCACCTCCACTGTTCATATCCGCACAACGTCTGCCAGATCCGCCGGAATTCCCGCGGGGCCTGACGTGGGCTAGCCTTGGCACGCAATCCAAAGCGAGAGATATGATGAGTTGGAACCCTATTCTGGACCCCTCGATCCCGATCGGCGATCAGATCGACAGTATTGAGACCGTGATCGTGCCGCGCGCGCGGGATCTGGGCGGGTTTGAGGTGCGGCGCGCCTTGCCCTCGGCGCAGCGGCAAATGGTGGGGCCGTTCATCTTTTTCGATCAGATGGGGCCGGCGGAATTCCTGACCGGGCAGGGCATTGACGTGCGCCCGCACCCGCATATCGGGCTGGGCACGGTCACCTATCTGATGAAAGGCCGGCTGCATCACCGCGATTCGCTGGGCACGGACCAGTGGATTGAACCGGGGGCGGTGAACTGGATGCTGGCGGGGCAGGGCATCACCCATTCCGAGCGGACCGACGGCCCGGCCCGGCAGGCGCCGCTGTCGATGTTCGGGCTGCAGACCTGGTTGGCCCTGCCGGATGAGGCGGAAGATGCGCCCGCAGGCTTTACTCATCTGCCCGCAAGTGATCTGCCGGAACTGCGCGCTGAAGGCATCACCCTGCGGCTGATCCTGGGGCAGGCCTGGGGACAAACCGTTCCTCTGCAGATGCCGTCCGAGGTCTTTTACGCCGACGCCATCCTGCAGGCCGGCGTGGCGATTCCCTTGCCTGATGACCACGAAGACCGTGGCGTTTATGTGCTGAGCGGGCAGGTCATCTGCGCCGGGCAGACCTTTGATGCCGGCCGGATGCTGGTGTTTCGCCCCGGCGACCGGATCTCGGTCCGGGCGGGCGATGCGGGGGCGCGGATCATGCTGTTGGGGGGCGCGACCATGGCCGGGCCGCGCTATATCTGGTGGAACTTTGTCGCCTCCAGCAAGGCGCGGATTCAGGCCGCCAAAGAGGCCTGGCGGGCGGGCGATTGGGTGCATGGCCGGTTCAGCCTGCCGCCTGCGGATGATGCCGAATTCATCCCGGCACCCGAGACCTGAGGCGCGCAGGGGGCGGCGCAAAAAAGGTTCATGCAATTCGCGCTTTGGGCCATTGACGGCGGCGCGTGGCGCGTCTATCACCCCGCCACGTTCCGGGTCTTTGGGTCCCGGTGCGATGAAGTGCGCGGTGGTAGCTCAGTTGGTTAGAGTACCGGCCTGTCACGCCGGGGGTCGCGGGTTCGAGTCCCGTCCACCGCGCCATTTCTTCGCCAGACCCAAAGCAGGCCCGATTTCGAACGCCACGCGCGGTGGTAGCTCAGTTGGTTAGAGTACCGGCCTGTCACGCCGGGGGTCGCGGGTTCGAGTCCCGTCCACCGCGCCATTTTTCCTGATGAAGATCCTGCCGCACGCTGTGCCGATTTATGCGGGTTACATGCATTCCATATTTGGAATATATTGACCGCGATCCAGCAATTCAAAGGTGTCGCAACATGTCCATTCTGGACCAGATTCCGATCTCAATCCTGATCATCGCCGCCCTGACGCTGGGTCTGGCGCCGTTTGTGCCTGAGCCGCATATCTGGGAAAAGCTGAAGATGCTGGCAGGCGGCACGCTGGTCAAGCCGGTCGATATCTTTGATTTCCTGATGCACGCGGCGCCTTTTGCGCTGTTGATCGCCAAACTGGCCCGGATGGCGCTGAAAGGCTAGGGACCGCCGTCACAGCGTTAGGCGATAGCGGATATGGCCGTCATTGTCGCAATACCGATCATAAAGACGCCGCGCAGTGGTGTTGGTGATTTCTGTGAGCCAATAAATCCGCCGCCAGCCGCGGGCCCGGCCGATGGCGATCAGATCCTCGATCAGCGCGGCCCCTGCGCCTTGGCCACGGGCCTGCGGGGCGACGAACAGATCTTCAAGGTAGCCATCATCGCCCAACACCCAGGTTGAGGGATGGTGCTGGTGCAGGGCAAAGCCAACCACTGCACCGTCCAGGCAGGCAAACCGCGCACACATTGGACAGGCCGGGTCCATCAGCCGCGCCCAGGTATGGGCGGTGACCTCTTCGGGCAGGGTCATGTCATAGACGTCGCAAAACCCCTGCCATAGCTCCCGAAACGCCGCCTCATCGCCGCGCGTCGCATCGCGGATCATCAGCGTCATGCGATGCGCGCCAGAATGCGGGCCCAGCTGCGGATACCTTTGTGGAACGATTCCAGATCGTATTTTTCATTCGGCGAATGGATCTGATCGTCATCGCGGCCAAAGCCGATCAGCATGGCATCCATGCCCAGTTCCGATTTGAAATGCCCCGCCACCGGGATGGATCCGCCTGCGCCGACAAAGGCAGCCGGGCGGTTCCATTCCTCGGTCAAGGCGTCGCGGGCGGACTCAAATGCCGGATCGGTGATTGCCATCACCGAGGCGGGTGCGCCTTCGATGCCGTCATGCCATTCGATCCGGCAATCTGCGGGCAATTGCGCCTCGGCCCAGGTACGGAACGCGGTCAGCACCTTGGCCGGCTCCTGGTTTGACACCAGCCGGAAGCTGACCTTGGCATGCGCCTCAGCCGGCAGAACGGTCTTGAAGCCTGCGCCGGTATATCCGCCCCACAACCCGTTAACCTCGGCCGTCGGGCGCGACCAGATCATCTCCAAGGGCGTGCGGTCCGCCTCACCCGCAGGCACCGACAGGCCGACATCGCCCAGATAGGCGGCATGGTCAAAGGCCAGCCCCTGCCACTGGCTGCGCAGGGCGTCGGGCAGCTCTGCCACATCGTCATAGAACCCCGGCACCATGACGCGACCCTGATCGTCATGCAGAGCGGACAGGATCTTCGTCAGCACATGCAAGGGGTTGCGCGCCAACCCGCCATACATGCCGGAATGCAGATCGCGCGACGCGGCATGCAGGGTGAATTCCGATTTCGCCAAGCCCCGCAACATGGTGGTGATGGCGGGGACCGAGCTTTCAAAAAGGCCGGTGTCGCAGATCAGCGCCAGATCGGCTGACAGCTCTTCCCGGTTTTCCCGCAGGAACGGCACCAAGGATGGGGAGCCGGATTCCTCTTCGCCCTCCAGAAAGATCGTCAGACGGCCGGGCAGGCTGCCATGGACATGCTTCCAGGCGCGGCAGGCCTCAAGAAACGTCATCAACTGGCCCTTGTCGTCCGAGGCCCCGCGGGCGCGGATCACGCGCCCCTTTGGGCCATCCTCAACCACCGGATCAAAGGGATCGCGGCTCCACAGTGACAGCGGGTCAACCGGTTGCACGTCATAATGGCCATAGAACAGGATATGCCGCCCGCCGGTCCCGCCATGCGCCACCACCATCGGATGGCCCGGCGTTGCGGCGGCCCGGGCGTCAAAGCCCAACTCCGTCAGATCCTGAACCAGCCAATCGGCGGCCCGGGCGCAGTCGGCCTTATAGGCAGGATCGGTCGAGATGGACGGTATGCGCAACAACGCCATCAGCCGCTCTAGCGCGTCGGGCAGGGTCTGATCGATCCGGTCAAGGGTGGCTTGCAGTTTCGCTGCGGACGACATCCGGCTCTCCGATTTGTTACGATGGGCAAAGCCTAGCAGGCGGCGGGGGACTGTCCAGTGCCCGTGCAATCGGTTAAGACCGGGCAGGGCTTGACGACAAGGGTGCAAGAGATGCGCAAGGGTATGATTGCGGCGGGGCTGGCCGCATTGGTTGCGGGGCAGGCCTTTGCGGCAGAGGTTCCGGTGGAAACCGCCACGCTGGACACGGCTGAGATCACCCTGCATCTGCATGATTTTCTGCAAAAGGATGAGCTGGCCACCTTGCGTCTGGTGATGAGCAACGCAGACGCGCTGGCATTGTTCGTGCCAAAGGCCGGGGGCTATGCCGCCCTGGCCGTGTCCCCCGATGACGGCTTTATCCGCGACGGAAAACCGGTGGAATCGGCGGTGGCTTTGGCCGAATTGCCTGATGCCGAAACCGCCGCCGCCAATGCCCTGAAGGCCTGTGATGATCTGCGCAAAGGCAGCGCGCCCTGTGTTGTGGTGCTGTCGGTTGCCCCCAAGGGGTGACAATCCGCCCCCTTGCCATGTGCGCCATCTTGATGGAAATCAAGGCAGCGCGGCCCATCCCGTGGCAAGCGAGACACTGGTTAAAGACGTGAGGACGCGACCCATGGATTTCGATTCCGCCCTAGACACAGCGCTGAACCGGTTGCACGACGAAGGCCGCTACCGCACCTTCATCGACATTGAGCGGCGCCGCGGCCACTTTCCCCATGCGGTCTGGACGCGCCCCGATGGCACGGAAAAAGACATCACTGTCTGGTGCGGCAATGACTATCTGGGCATGGGCCAGCACCCGCAGGTTCTGGCCGCAATGCATGAGGCGCTGGAAGCGACGGGGGCCGGATCGGGCGGCACACGCAACATCTCGGGCACCACAGTCTATCATAAGCGGCTAGAGGCCGAACTGGCCGATCTGCATGGCAAAGAGGCCGCCTTGGTGTTCACCAGCGCCTATATCGCCAATGACGCCACACTTTCGACGCTGCGCACCATTTTTCCCGGACTGATCATTTATTCCGACGCGCTGAACCACGCCTCGATGATCGAAGGCGTGCGGCGTGGCGGCGGAGAAAAGCGGATTTTCCGGCACAATGATCTGGCCCATCTGCGCAGCCTGCTGGCCGCGGATGACCCTGCCGCGCCCAAGCTGATCGCCTTTGAATCGATCTATTCGATGGATGGTGATTTCGGACCGATCGAAGGGATCTGCGATCTGGCCGAAGAGTTCGGCGCGCTGACCTATATTGATGAGGTGCATGCCGTTGGCATGTACGGCCCGCGCGGGGCAGGGGTTGCGGAACGCGACGGCCAGATGCACCGCATCGACATCATCAACGCCACGCTGGCCAAGGCGTATGGCGTGTTTGGCGGCTATATCGCGGCCTCGGCCAAGATGGTGGACGCGGTGCGCAGCTATGCGCCGGGATTCATTTTCACCACATCTTTGCCTCCCGCCATTGCGGCCGGTGCGGCAGAATCGGTGCGAATCCTGAAGACCGGCCAGCACCTGCGCGACGCCCAGCAGACCAACGCCCGCATCCTGAAAATGCGGCTTAAGGGGCTGGGTCTGCCGATCATCGACGAAGGCTCACACATCGTGCCGGTGCATGTGGGCAATCCGGTGCATTGCAAGCTGCTCAGCGACATGCTGTTGGACCAGTTCGGCATCTATGTGCAGCCGATCAACTTTCCCACCGTGCCCCGCGGGACCGAGCGGCTGCGATTTACCCCCAGCCCGGTGCATGCGGCACAAGAGATTGATGCGCTTGTTAAGGCGATGGATACCCTTTGGGGTCAATGTGCGCTGAATCGTGCCGAGGTGTCGGCGTAACGTGCCATCACGCATGTTCAAAAGGGCTTGCCCTGTGATAAAGTTCCCGCAATACGACATCTCATGAGTCGCAGGGGACGCGACTCGGGCAATACCAACGAAAACCAAGGGGACAGCTCGCGTATGATCGGCTGGAGGTCCAAACCTCAGGCAGCGAAAGAGGATAAGCCGAAAGGCTTTGACGATTTCGAGTTGCGCCTGGGCGATGTCATGCGCGGAGAACGCGCGACCTTGGGTAAGTCCTTGCTGGACGTGCAACGAGAGCTCAAAATCAAAGCCACCTACATTGCTGCGATTGAAAATGCCGATGTTTCGGCGTTTGAGACGCCGGGTTTTGTGGCGGGCTATGTGCGGTCTTATGCGCGCTATCTGGGCATGGAGCCGGATTGGGCCTTTGCCCGGTTCTGCAAGGAAGCCAATTTCACCGTTGCCCATGGCATGTCGGCATCAGCCGCCCCGCAGCGTCTGGCGCAGGCCCGTGTGCGGGCTGAATTCACTGACCCGTTGGCTGACCCCAATGCCAGCTTTATCCCGCGCGACGCAGGTATGCTGTCGCGGATAGAGCCGGGGGCCGTCGGTTCGGTTGCCGTTCTGATCGCGCTGATCGGGGCGATTGGCTATGGCGGCTGGTCGGTGCTGCGCGAAGTGCAGCGCGTGCAACTGGCCCCGGTGGACGAAGCGCCGGCCGTGGTTGCGCAGATTGATCCCTTGTCAGGGGCCACCATGGCGCCTGCCCAGCCCGCGCAAAGTGCCGATGCGACCGCGGCACCGGATCTGATGGACCGCCTCTATCGCCCGCAGGCGCTGGATGTGCCGGTTCTGGTGTCGCGTGATGGCCCGATTGCCGCGATTGACCCGCGCGCAGGTGGCAGTCTGGCGTCCCAGCCGGGCGTTGTCGCCGATGCGGGGCTGGTCTCTGAAGATACCGTTCAGGTTGTGGCTGATGCCCGTCCGGGGGTTGAGGTGCTGGCCGTGCGCCCGTCCTGGGTTCGGGTCAGTTCGGCCGATGGCACGGTCTTGTTCGAGAAAATCCTGGATGCGGGTGAACGCTATGCCGTGCCGTCGCTGGAGCAGGCTGCAATCTTCCGCACCGGCAATTCCGGCTCGGTCTATTTTGTGGTGAATGGTGCCACTTATGGCCCGGCCGCGCCTGGTGCCAATGTGGTCAAGGATCTTGCCCTGGCCCCCGACAGCCTGTCGCAGAATTTCGCCCTGGCAGATCTGACGGCGGATGATGATCTGGCCAAGGTGATGACGGCAGATGCTTCTGCCGTGGCGCCTGCGTCGGCTGAGGCCCCGCTGGAATAACCCCACCGTGATGTTACAAGTAACCGCAGGCGGTTGCCGCCCTGCGGGCTTTTGCCTATGGTCCGCCCGACAGGTTTGAGGCCGCAGATGACGCATAATCCCATACGCCCTTGGCGCAACATTGATCGCCGCAAAAGCCGCCAGATCATGGTTGGTGCAGTGCCAGTTGGGGGCGACGCACCGATCACGGTGCAGACCATGACCAACACCGACACTTCGGACGTGGCGGCCACCGTCGCGCAGATCCAGCGTGCTGTCGATGTGGGCTGTGATATCGTGCGGGTGTCTACCCCCGATCAGGCGTCAACCGCGGCTTTGCGCCAGATCGTGGCGCAAAGTTCGGTGCCGATCGTGGCCGACATCCATTTCCACTATAAGCGCGCGATTGAGGCCGCGCAGGCCGGGGCGGCCTGTCTGCGCATCAACCCCGGCAATATCGGTGACGCAAAACGGGTGGCAGAAGTGGTGCGCGCGGCCAAGGATCACGGCTGCAGCATCCGCATTGGTGTCAACGCGGGCTCATTAGAACGGCACCTGTTGGACAAATACGGCGAGCCGTGCCCGGATGCGATGGTGGAATCGGGTCTGGATCACATCAAGCTGTTGCAGGACAACGATTTTCACGAATTCAAAATCAGCGTTAAAGCCAGTGATGTCTTCATGGCCGCCGCCGCCTATCAGCAACTGGCCAGCGCCACCGATGCGCCCATCCATCTGGG
The DNA here is from genome assembly GCA_049291415.1 of Paracoccaceae bacterium. GTDB lineage: Bacteria > Pseudomonadota > Alphaproteobacteria > Rhodobacterales > Rhodobacteraceae > Pseudogemmobacter. Next base: position 18,032 of record JBATPI010000255.1, read on the forward strand.
CATCACCGAGGCCGGCGGGCTGACTGCGGGCACAGTGAAATCGGCCATCGGTCTGGGGTCTTTGCTGTGGTTCGGCATTGGCGACACCATCCGCGTCAGCCTGTCGGCCGATCCGGTCGAAGAGGTGAAGGTCGGGTTCGAGATCCTGAAATCCCTGGGCCTGCGCACCCGCGGCGTGCAGATCATATCGTGCCCGTCCTGCGCGCGTCAGGGCTTTGACGTGATCTCAACGGTCGAAGCTCTGGAAAAGCGGCTGGAGCATATCAAGACGCCGCTTAGTCTGTCGATCATCGGCTGCGTGGTGAATGGGCCGGGTGAGGCGCTGATGACCGACATCGGCTTTACTGGCGGCGGGGCGGGCAAGGGTATGGTCTATCTGGCTGGCAAACAGGACCACACCCAGTCAAACGACCGGATGATCGACCATATTGTCGAACTGGTTGAGGCCAAGGCCGCCGAGATCGAGGCCGCAGAGGCGCCCTCGATCATCTAGCACCAAATTTCTTTGAAGAAATTTGCCAAAATCCTTCGAAGGATTTTGATCCGGCTCAGCCGTCCTTGCGCTGGCCTTCGACGATCTGGCGCATGCCGTCCAGGGGCACATAGCCGCGCACCATGGTGTTGTCGATCACGAAGGTCGGCGTGCCGTTGATCTCCATCGTGGTGGCCAGATCGTGGTTGGCAGTGATGATCGCCATCACCTCGGGCGTTTTCATCCGGGCCATCACAGCCGCCGGGTCCTGACCCAGGTCTCCTGCCAGCCGGGTCAGCGTCTCTTCGGTCACATCGCCGCGCAGGTTGATCAGCGCGTCATGCGCGGATTTGTAGGCGGCATCCCCGCCCACCAGCTTGACCGCGATGGCGAATTGCGAGGCCAGCATCGATTCCTCACCCAGAATCGGGAATTCCTTCAGCACAAAGCGGATGTTGCCATCGCTGCTGACCAGATCCTCAACCTCTTGATAGGCCTTGCGGCAATAGCCGCAGCGGTAATCCATGAACTCAACCACGGTGATGTCACCGTTCAGGTTGCCACCCACCCAATCGGCGGGGCTTTTATAGATGAGATCGGCATTGGCCGTCAGCATGTCGATGTCGCGCTGATAGGCGGCCTCATCCTCTTTGCTTTGCAATTCGGTCATCGCCTCGACGATCACCTGGGGGTTCTCCATCAGATAGGCCTTCACCTCATCGCGAAAGACAGCGCGCTCTGCATCCGTCATGTCGCCGACACCTCCGGCAAAGGCGGTTGAGGCGGCCAGACTGGCGGCAACGGACAGGGCGGCCAGGGACGGGACAGAGCGGGCAAAGCGCATGGGGCATCCTTTACGATTGACCTGACCCCGATGAAGAGGGCAGGGAGGCGCAGCAATCTTAAGGGGCAGGGCATGACCAGCGCAAGTCAGGGATCGCGGCGGGGGGACGTAGATCCCTTTATTGTGATGGATGTGATGGAGCGGGCCCGCGCGGCCGAAGCGGCGGGCCGGTCGATCATTCATATGGAGGTGGGCCAGCCCGGCACCCCGGCGCCCGCCACCGCGTTGCAGGCGCTGCGTGACGGGCTGTCGCAGCCCTTGGGATACACGGTCGCCTTGGGTCTGCCTGCGCTGCGGCAGGGCATCGCCGCGCTGTATCAGCGATGGTATGGCGTTGATCTGGACCCTGCGCGGGTGATCGTCACCACCGGGTCGTCGGGCGCGTTCCTGTTGGCCTTTACCGCGCTCTTCGAGGCTGGCGACCGCGTGGCCCTGGGAGAGCCGGGCTATCCCAGCTATCGCCAGATCCTGCGTGCGTTGTCTTTGCAACCCGTCGGGGTTCCGGCGAAGATCGAGAACCGGCTACAGCCAACGCCTGCCGATCTGGCGGCGGTGGATGTTGCAGGGCTGATCGTGGCCAGCCCCGGAAATCCCACCGGCACCATGCTGTCGCATGCCGCCCTGTCGGCACTGATTGAGTGGGCAAAGGGGCGGGGCGCGGCCTTCATCTCGGATGAGATCTATCACGGGCTGCACTACGGCGACCGGGCCGTCAGCGCGCTGGAAATCAGCCAGGAGGCCTGGGTGATCAACTCTTTCTCGAAATACTTCAGCATGACCGGCTGGCGTGTCGGCTGGATGGTGGTGCCCGAAGATCAGGTCCGCCGGGTGGAACGGCTGGCGCAGAACATGTTCATCTGCCCGCCGCATGCCAGCCAGCTGGTCGCACTGGCCGCACTGGACTGTATCCCCGAGCTGGAGGCGAACCGCGCCGTCTATGCCGAAAATCGCCGCCTGATGCTGGAGGGTCTGCCACGGGCCGGGTTCACCAGGATCGCGCCGCCGGACGGCGCATTCTATATCTATGCCGATGTCAGCGATCTGACCGATGACTCTCTGCAACTGGCTGGGGAAATCCTTGACGGGGCTGGGGTGGCGGTAACCCCGGGGCTGGATTTTGATCCCGTCCGCGGTCGGCAAACCTTGCGGTTTTCCTATGCCCGCGCGACGGCGGATATTGCCGAAGGCCTGCGCCGGTTGACTGCGTTCATGGCGGCAAGGTGAATGGACTTTTGGGCCGAGCCCCCCGATAATCCCTGCAAAACAAAGATGGTTGGGGCAATGCGGGCAATTCTGGCGATGATCGTGATGCTGTGGTCAGCCCTGCCGGGGGCGGCGCAAGAGCTGTCCGCGCTGGCGCGGCTGTCGCCCGAAGCGTCGCAGATTGCCGCCGAAGGGCAGGGCATCCGCGTGCAACTGGCGATCAGTCAGGCTGTACCCTGGCGGGTGCGGGTGCTGGATCAACCGCCGCGGCTGGTGCTGGATGTCCGAGAGGTGGATTGGGCGGGTCTGCCCGACGTTCCGCACTCAGCCAGCCAAATCCTGCAGACCCGCGCAGGCGTCTTTCGCCCCGGCTGGTCGCGGCTGGTGCTGGAACTGGATGGCCCCTATCTGGTCACCCGGTCGGAAATGCAGACCGCAGAGACTGGCGCTGTTATTGACCTGACGCTGGCCCCCGCCGATGCTGCCGATTTCACCGCCGCCGCCACTCTGGCCGAGCCTGCCGCCTGGGCACTTCCCGCAGCCATAGCCCTGCCCAAGTTGCAGCTGGCGGACAGTGGCAAGATTGTCGTTGTGCTGGACCCCGGCCATGGCGGCATCGATCCGGGCGCCGAGCGGGACGATCAGACCGAAGCGCAGCTGATGTTGACCTTCGCCCGCGCGCTGAAAGAGGCCTTGGTGCGCGATGGCCGCTTTGCCGTGGTGATGACGCGCGAAGACGATGTTTTCGTGCCGCTGGAGGCGCGAATCTCTGTCGCGCGGTCGGTCGGGGCCACGGTGCTGGTCTCGCTGCATGCCGATGCGCTGGCCGAGGGCGAGGCGCAGGGGGCCACGATCTACACCTTGTCGGATGATGCGACGGATGAGGCGGCGCAGGCGCTGGCCGAGCGGCATGACCGCGACGATCTGTTGGCGGGGCTGGACCTCAGCGCGCAGGATGATCTGGTGGTGACAGTGCTGATGGATATGGCGCGCATCGAAACCCGGCCTCGCGTGGATCGGCTGGCGCTGGCGTTAGAGGCCGCGATCAAGGAAAAAGGGCTGAAAATGCACCGCCATCCCCGGCAAGAAGCCGGGTTTTCGGTGCTGAAATCGCCTGATATTCCTTCGGTTCTGGTGGAACTGGGCTTTTTGTCCTCGGCCCGTGATCTGAAGCGGCTGAACGATTCCGAATGGCGGGCCAAGATGGTGGCGGCGATGGTCGAGGGTCTGGCGGCCTGGGCGGACCAGGATGCCGCCCTGCGCGCGGTCAAGAACTGACGTATCGGCGACGCGGTGCCAAACCGGTGTCCAAGGTTTTGACGCCGACCGGCGTCTGATATAGGGAAGGCGCAAACTAGGGGGTAGCGCGTGCTGCGATTCATCGGCTCTTTCTTCGGGGCCATCTTTACGGCCTTGACCTTGGGTGCCATTTTCGGCGCGCTGACCATTGGCGCGATCTTCTGGATGTATTCGCGCGACCTGCCCAGCCATGACAGCCTGACCAAATACGCCCCCCCCACGATCAGCCGGATCTATTCCGGCGAGGGCCGGATTCTGGACGAATTCGCCCGCGAGCGCCGGTTGTTCGTGCCCGCCGAAGACATCCCCGATCTGGTCAAATACGCCTTCATCTCGGCCGAAGACAAGAATTTCTACACCCATTCGGGTTACGACGCCGTCGGCATGCTGTCGGCCTTTGTCGATGCGGTGAAAAGCCGGGGCGAGGATTTGCGCGGCGGCTCGACCATCACCCAGCAGGTGGCCAAGAACATGCTGCTGGATGGCACCCGCGAAGGTGCAAAGGGAATTGAGCGGAAGATCAAGGAGATCATCCTGGCAACGCGGCTGGAAGAGTCGCTGTCAAAGAACCGTATCCTTGAGATCTACATGAACCAGATTGATCTGGGCCAGCGCAGCTTTGGCGTGGCAGCCGCGGCGCAGACCTATTTCAACAAGACGCTGGACCAACTGAGCTGGGGCGAGGCCGCCTATCTGGCGGCGTTGCCAAAGTCACCGGGGCGGGGTCTGCACCCGGTGCGCAATTATGACATGGCGGTGGACCGGCGGAACTATGTTCTGGGGCGGTTGCTGGAAAATGGCTATATCGATCAGGCCACCTATGAGACCGAAAAGGCGCTGCCGCTGAAGACGGTGCTCAGCGGGGATTTCGCCTCTTACCGCGACAGCCTGCCGTCCCGCAGCTACTTCACCGAGGAAATTGCCCGCCAGCTGTCCAAGGATTTTGGCCAGGAAGAATTCTACAATGGCGGCCTGACCATCCGCGCCACCATTGACCCCGACATGCAGCGAGAGGCGGCGCGGTCGCTGCGCATCGCGTTGGAAAAATTCGACCGTGGCCAAGGCGTCTGGCGTGGCACGAAAAAGACCATTCCCGTTGAGCAGTTGACCAGCGAAGAGGCCTGGCGCGCCGCGCTGGAGGATGTGGATGTCCCGCGCGATGTCGATGGCTGGTATCCGGCCGTGGTGCTGGAACTGGGCGAGTCTTCCGCCCGGATCGGCATTGAAGGCATCGATGAGGACGAAGACGGCCACTTCATCCCGGCTGATGATGTGACCTGGGCGCGCAAGCGGCTGGCAGATGGCAAGCTGGGCAAGAAGGCCAAAACGGCTGCTGATCTGGTCGATGTGGGGGATGTGGTGCTGGTGCGCGCCGTCACTAACGACAGCGATGGCAGCTTCAAACGCTGGTCCTTGCGCCAGATCCCCGAGGTCGAAGGCGCCTTCATGGCGATGGACGTGAACACCGGCCGCGTCTTGGCAATTCAGGGTGGCTTTTCCTATCAGGATTCCGTCTTCAACCGCGCCACGCTGGCCAAACGGCAGCCCGGCTCCAGCTTCAAGCCCTTTGTCTATGCCGCGGCACTGGATTCGGGCTATACCCCCGCCACGATCATCGTTGACGCCCCGATTGAGGTGAACACCCCGCAGGGCATGTGGACGCCGAAGAACTCATCCAACAAATTCTACGGCCCCACGCCGATGCGTACGGGGATTGAGCAGAGCCGGAACCTGATGACCATCCGCATCGCCGAAGAAATCGGCATGCAGACCGTGGCGGGCTATGCCGAGCGCTTTGGCGTCTATGACCGGATGAACCCCTATCTGGCCAATGCGCTGGGGTCGCAGGAAACCACGCTTTACAAGATGGTTGCCGCCTATGCGATGTTCGCCAATGGGGGTGAGCGGGTAGAGCCTACACTGGTTGACCGGGTGCAGGACCGCTACGGCCACACCATTTATCGCCATGACAAGCGCGTCTGCACCGATTGCGATGTGGCCAAACTACCGCGCGGCGACGGGCTGACCGTGACCTCGGACCGTGAGCGGGTGATGGACGCGATCACCGCCTATCAGCTGACCTCGATGCTGGAGGGCGTGGTGCAGCGCGGCACCGCGCGCGGCATCAACCTGCCGGTGCCGATTGCGGGCAAGACCGGCACGACGAACGATGCCAAGGATGTCTGGTTTATCGGCTATTCCAGCACCATCGTGGCGGGCTGCTACATCGGCTATGACACGCCGAAATCGCTGGGCAATGTGTCGGGCGGCGGCTTTTGTGGCCCTGTGTTTGAGCGGTTCATGAAGGTCGCGATAAAGAAATACGGCGGATCGAAATTCAAGATCCCGCCGGGCGGCTATTTCGTCAAGATTGACCGCTTTACCGGTGCCCGTCTGTCGGATGATGCCAGCGGCGATTATGTCGTTTCGGAATACTTCCGTGAGGGCGAAGAGCCGATCTTCGGTCTGGGCGCCATGGTCGATGGCGGGTTCGAGATGGGGCAGAACCTGCCCTTGTTCGCCTATGGCGAATCCGATGGCGGGCAGGCGTCCAAGGTGACCACCGCCACCGGCGAGACCAAGGTGATTCCCAAAAAGGCCGATTTCGGCACCGTGTCATCTGGCGGGCTATACTGACCTAGCATGCGACACGCCCTTGCCGGGGCGCGGGGCACGGGCTATCAGGCCGCAAGAAACAAGCGAAAGTCGGCTGGAATGCGCGCTGAGACCCAAGGACATGTGGACGCGATCCGCAAATCGCTGAACCTTCTGGCGCAGCGGATGGATTGGGAAACAGCACCCCATCGGCTGGAGGAATTCAACGCGCTGATCGAAGATCCCAATCTGTGGAACGACCCGGCCAAGGCGCAAAAGCTGATGCGGGAGCGGCAGGGTCTGTTGGACGCGGTAAATGCCTATAAGCTGATTGATGGCGGGTTGACCGACAATATCGGCTTGATCGAATTGGGTGAGGCCGAGGGTGAGCCTGATATCGTGACCGAGGCCGAGATCGCGCTGAAAGCGCTGGTCGAGGTGGCCGCGCAAAAGGAACTTGAGGCGCTGCTGGACGGTGAGGCCGACAGCAACGATACCTTCCTGGAGGTCAACGCCGGCGCTGGCGGCACTGAAAGCTGCGATTGGGCCAGCATGCTGGCGCGGATGTATGTCCGCTGGGCCGAAAAAAAGGGCTATACCGTCGAGATGCAGTCCGAGACGGCAGGCGAAGAGGCGGGGATCCGGTCAGTCAGCTACAAGATCATGGGCAAGAATGCCTATGGCTGGCTGAAATCGGAATCGGGGGTGCATCGGCTGGTGCGGATCAGCCCGTATGATTCCGCGGCGCGGCGGCATACCTCGTTCAGCTCGATCTGGGTCTATCCGGTGGTGGATGACAATATCGACATCGACATTCAGGACAAGGACATCCGCATCGACACCTACCGGTCATCCGGCGCGGGTGGCCAGCACGTCAACAAAACCGACTCTGCAGTGCGGATCACCCACTTTCCGAGCGGAATCGTGGTGACCTCGTCGATGAAATCGCAGCACCAGAACCGCGATATCGCCATGCAGGCGCTGAAATCGCGGCTGTATCAGCAAGAGTTGGACAAGCGGAACGCCGCCGTGCTGGAAGCGCATGAAAACAAGGGCGACGCGGGCTGGGGCAACCAGATCCGGTCCTATGTTCTGCAGCCCTATCAGATGGTCAAAGACCTGCGGACCGGGGTGGAAACATCTGACACCCAAGGCGTGCTGGACGGCGATCTGGACCGCTTCATGGCTGCAACGCTGGCCTTGGGGATGTCGGGCAAGGGCCGTGACGACGCTGACGGCTGACACCGGGCGGGCACTGCGCAGGCAGGCTAAATACCCCTGACGAAATACATCTTTCATAAACCTGCATCTCCCGCGTAGCCTTTGGCCAAGCGAAGGGATGATGAATGACAAACACCACCGAAGACCAGCGGCCCATGCCGGACCTATTGCAGCTGGATCTGAGCGATCTACGCGCCGCGCTGCGCGCGGGCTGGCAGGATTTCCGCGCCGCTCCGTTCTATGGGCTGTTCTTTGCCGGCGTCTATGTGCTGGGCGGCTGGCTGATCACCTGGGCGCTGACCGCCGATGGTCAGATCTGGTGGACGCTGGTCGCGGGCGCGGGGTTTCCGATTCTGGGGCCCTTCATTGCCTGCGGTTTTTATGAGGTCTCACGCCGGTTGGAACACGGCCAACCGCTGGATTGGCCCGGCGTGCTAAGTGCGGTCTGGCGGCAGAAGCACAGCCAGATCCCGACCATGGCGGCGATCATCGTGGTGTTCTTTCTGTTCTGGAATTTCCTGGCCCATATGATCTTTGCGCTGTTTCTGGGCACCGCGACGCTGACCAATATCTCAAGCAGTCTGGAGGTGTTCGTGACCCCCGATGGGCTGGTCATGCTGGCGGTGGGCACGATCACCGGGGCGATCTTTGCCGCGGTGCTGTTTGCATTGACGGTGGTCAGCCTGCCCTTGCTGCTGGACCGCGAGGTGGATTTCATCACCGCGATGATCTGCAGCTGGTCGCTGGTGCTGGCCAATCCGGGTGTCATGCTGGTCTGGGCCACGCTGATCGCGGCGTCGCTGTTCCTGGGTATGCTGACGGGGTTTCTGGGGCTGTTTGTGGTCTTGCCGCTGTTCGGCCATGCCACCTGGCATCTTTATCGGCGCGCTTTGGAATAGCCATGAAAAAGCGCGCCACAAAGGGCGCGCTGATCCGGATTTGTCTGGTCGGACCTACTCTTCGGTCGTGGCCTTGTCGGCCACTTCGGCCATGCCACGCATCGGCGGCAGGGTGGCCGTGGTCACGCGACCGGCAGCCAGCGGATCGTCCTGACGCTGGACCGAGCCTTCGAAATGTGCGCCCGATTCGATGGCAATAGTCTTGTGGATGATGTCACCCTCAACCCGTGCGGTGGCGGTCAGACGGACTTTCAGCCCGCGCACCCGGCCAATGACGCGGCCATTGACCACGATGTCATCGGCAACAATCTCGCCGCGGATCGTGGCGCTTTCGCCCACGGTCAGCAGATGTGCGCGGATGTCGCCTTCAACCGTGCCTTCGACCTGAATGTCGCCGGTGGTGCGCAGGTTGCCCACCACGGTCAGATCGGACGACAGGACAGAGGCCACGGCCTTGCCTTTGGGTGCCGACGGGGTGAAATCCATGGTGGGTTTCGTCACAGGTGCCTCCGGGGCTTTGGGCTTCTCGGCCTCGGGCTTGGCGCCCGGTTCGTTGATGCGACTTTTAGAAAACATCGTTTGCTGCCTTTATGAAGGTCATCGGATTGACCGCTGTCCCGCCGATGCGGACTTCGTAGTGAAGATGTGTGCCGGTTGACCGGCCTGAATTTCCCATATCACCGATCCTGTCCCCGCGCGAGACCCTTTGGCCAACCTCGACCCGGATCTGTGACAAGTGGCCGAAGCGGGTCTCAATTCCGAACTCATGCCGGATCTTGATCAGGCGGCCGTAGCCGCTTTGCCAACCGGCATAGGTGACCACACCGTCAGCGGTGGCAAAGATCGAAGTGCCATAATCACCTGCCATATCCTGGCCTTCATGCTGGCGATGGCCGCCGACCAAAGGGTCATTGCGCCCGCCAAAGCCCGACGAAAAGCGGACCGAGGATTTTACCGGCATGCCCAAGGGAATCCGGTAGGCGGCCATGCGGTACATGTTCATCTCTTCCAGCGTCTTCAGGATCGCATTGGCGCGCACCTCATCGGGCATCAGCAGCCCACCGGAGCTGGACACCGTGATCTGCGACAAAGGACCGCCCTGACCGGAATAGCCTTTGCGCACCGCGCGCAACAGATCGTCGGGGTTCATGCCGGCGGCGCGGAACATCTTGTCCAACGGCTCCATCGAGATGGTGACCGCCTCTTCCAGCTTGGCAAAGATCGCGTCGTTGCGTGATTGCAGATCGGCCTTTTCGGCCTCAACCGTGGCGACATCGGCGCGGGCGGCCAGCGCTTCGGTTTCTTTCGCGTCCCGCTCACGCGCGGTGGTGCCCAGGGCACCGGTCAGATAGTCCAGCGTGGCAGCGGTGTCGCGGATGCGTCCCATCTCGGTCGCGCCGCCATCTTGCTCATCCATCGCCAGCTTGATCCGACCTGCCTCATCGCGGGCTTCGTCGCGTTCCTTGATGGTGCGGCGCAGGGTGTTCTGAATCACCTCAACCCCGGTTTCCAGCTCTCGGCGGCTATCTTCCGACGCCAGCAGTTTTTCCTGCATCGCGCTGACCTGCGCCAAGGCCACGTTAAAGCGGTCCTGCGCCCGAACCGACTCTTCTGCACGCAGATCGCGGTCTTGCGAGATCACCGTCAGGCGTTCTTCGAACATGCTGCGCTGGCGCTGCGATTGTTCGCGCGCCGAGCCTGCGCCGATGGTGTCCATCATGATGAGGGCGGTGGCGACGATCGTCCAGGCCAGACCCAGCGTGCCGATCACCAGCGTCAGCGCCTGTGTGGTCGGGCGCAGACGGATAAAGCGGGTGGCTTCATCGGACTTCAGGAACAGCCGCTGCTCGGGCAGATACTGTTCCAACTGCGTGTTGATCCGAAAGGCTAGGCGTGTAAGCACTGGATGGGTAGTCCGTGTTGTTGCAATGGGTTGTCGTACTGGGGGCCGGCGTCGCTGCCCCCGGCAGTGCGCCGCAGGACTGGCACCGAAGGTTGGCCCTGATTAGACAAGTGACCCGCCCGCTGCAAGATTTTTGACCGAAGGGAGGGAAATCACGCTTGCCGACGGGCAGGTTTCGGCGAAATCACGCCGATCAGGGTTCCCGCGCACCCGCAGCCAGAGCGGAGCTTTCCGACCACCCATCGACCAGCGGCCAGTAGAAATCAGGCGGTAACCCAGCCTCGGCGCGCTTTTCGACGTTGAAGGGTGGTTTCAACCCACCGTGGAAATAGCGCCGGACCAGCGCGTGGAACACCGGTTTGGGGTCTTCGCCGTCACGGCCACACAGCCAGTTGAACCATTTCGAGCCATAGGCGACATGGGCGACCTCTTCGGCGTAGATCACCTGCAGCGCTGCCACGGCACCTGCATCTCCTGCCTTGCCAAACACCTCAATCATACCGGGGGTGACGTCCAGCCCGCGGGCTTCTAGCACCATCGGCACCACGGCCAGTCGCCCCTTCAGATCCTGCGCGGTATCTTCAGCCGCGCGCCACATCCCGGCATGGGCAGGCAGGGCACCGTAATGGCTGCCCAATGCTTCAAGAACGTCGCAGATCAGATTGAAATGATTGGCTTCTTCGTCAGCGCATTTGACCCAGTCATCGTAGAAACCGGCGGGCATCGGATGGTCGGCAAAGCGCGCGATGATGTCCCAGTGCAGATCGACCGCGTTCAATTCAATATGCGCCACCGCATGCAGCAGCGCGATCCGCCCCTGCGGGCTGCCGGGACGCCTGCGCGGCACATCGCGCGGGTCCAAGAGTTCGGGCTGGTCCGGCC
>JBATPI010000256.1:0-3154 GCA_049291415.1 Paracoccaceae bacterium
CCGGCCATCAGCTCCAGCCGCACCGGAACGGCCAGTTCCGCAGCCGCCGTCGGCGTGGGCGCGCGCAGATCGGCCGCATGGTCGATCAGCGTGGTGTCGGTTTCATGCCCCACCGCCGAGATCAACGGAATCTGTGAGGCCGCTGCCGCGCGCACCACAATTTCCTCGTTGAAGCCCCACAGATCTTCCAACGATCCGCCGCCCCGCGCCACGATGATCACATCGGGTCGCGGGATCGCGCCGCCTTCGGGCAAGGCATTGAAGCCACGGATCGCCGCCGCCACCTCGGCCGCGCAGGCCTGACCCTGCACCGCGACTGGCCAGAGCAGCACATGGCGCGGGAACCGGTCGCGCAGCCGGTGCAGGATATCGCGGATCACCGCCCCCGAGGGCGAAGTGATCACGCCGATCACCTGCGGCAGATAGGGGATCGGCTGCTTGGCGGCAGGATCAAAAAGCCCCTCGGCGGTCAGCGCGGCGCGGCGCTTTTCCAGCATCGCCATCAGGGCACCAGCGCCTGCCGGGGCGACATCCTCAACGATCAGCTGGTATTTCGACTGGCCAGGAAAGGTGGTCATGCGGCCGGTGGCGATGACCTCCATGCCCTCTTCGGGCCGGACCTGCATCTTGGCGACCTGGCCTTTCCAGCTGATCGCGGCAATCACCGACCGATCATCCTTCAGGTCGAAATACAGATGCCCCGAGGCCGGGCGGCTGACCCGCCCCACCTCACCGCGCACGCGAACCAGACCGAATTCGCCCTCAATCACCCGCTTTACCGCGCCGGACAGTTCCGAGACGGTGTATTCCGGGCTGTTGCCGGGGGCGGGGGTGATGTCGTCGATCAGGTCCATGCGCCCTTTGTGCCCGATCCGGGCTGGTCACGCAACGTCGCGCGCCCGCAGTCTGCCCGGCTTAGCAGTTGTCGCATTCGTCGCCTTCGCCATAGAGATAGGCTGCCATTCCGCCTGTGCCCAACGCGCCCAGAAAGGCGGCAATCCCGGCATCAGTCAGCAGATCCGGCACCACCGTATTGCGGGAATTGAAGGCGATGAACCCCGCCCCGGCCGCCAGCGCCCGCTCGGTTCCCGGCCCGTAGCGGCCATCCAGCGCACCGTGATAGAGGCCGGCGATCTGCAACTCTTCCTGCGCCTTTTTGCGGCTGGCGGCGGGCAGGGCGTCAAACGCGCGGCGCAGGGCCACCGCGTTGAACGGCGCAGCCTCTTGCGCGCCCAAGGCCGGAGCCAGCGCCAGGGATGCCAGAGACAGCAGGAAAGCACGGCGTATCATCTTCAACCTCCACGTGAATCACCGCACCAGCCTGCCTGCAGCCCACAGCAGACGCAAGATGCTTGCCCCCCGGACAGCCAGCCCCTAAAAGCCGGGAAACGGGCAGCGGGGGCACCTATGAACATCCTGATCCTTGGCGGCGGCGGGCGTGAACATGCCCTGGCCTGGGCGGTCAAGCAGAACCCGAAATGTGATCGGCTGATCGTGGCCCCGGGCAATGCGGGCATCGCAGCGCTGGCTGAAACCGCCACGATCAACATTCTGGATGGCGCGGCCGTGGTGGGGTTTTGTGAAGAAAACGCCGTTGATTTCGTGATTATAGGCCCCGAGGCACCGCTGGCCGCCGGGGTCGCCGATGCCACCCGTGCGGCGGGGCTTTTGACCTTTGGCCCCTCGGCGGCCGCGGCGCGGTTGGAGGCCTCAAAGGCCTTTACCAAGGAAATCTGCGATGCCTGCGCCGCCCCTACCGCCGGTTACGCCCGGTTCAGCGATGCCGAAGCCGCCCGTGCCTATGTGCGCGCAAAAGGCGCACCCCTGGTGATCAAGGCCGATGGGCTGGCGGCGGGCAAAGGCGTGATCATGGGCATGACACTGCCCGAGGCGTTGGCCGGAATTGACGAGATCTTTGGCGGGGCCTTTGGCGCGGCGGGTGCCGAGGTGGTGGTTGAGGAGTTCATGTCCGGCGAAGAGGCCAGCTTTTTCGTCCTCTGCGATGGCGTGAATGCCCTGCCAGTCGGGTCCGCTCAGGATCACAAACGCGCGTTTGACGGCGACTCCGGCCCCAATACCGGCGGCATGGGCGCCTATTCCCCTGCGCCCGTGATGACGCCTGCGGTGCAAGATCAGGTGATGCGCCAGATCATCACCCCCACGATCCAAGAGATGGCCCGGCGCGGCACACCCTATCAGGGCGTGCTGTTCGCTGGGCTGATGATCGAAGGCGGTCAGGCCCGGCTGATCGAATACAACTGCCGCTTTGGCGACCCTGAAACACAAGCGTTGATGATGCGCCTTGGCGCGCAGGCGCTGGACCTGATGCTGGCCTGCGCCGAAGGGCGGCTGGACAGCACCCAGGTCGCTTGGGCCGAAGATCACGCAATCAGCGTGGTGATGGCGGCACAGGGCTATCCAGGTGACTACGCCAAGGGCAGCGTGATCGGCGGCTTGGACGCCCTGCGAGAGGACAGCCGCCACATGGTCTTTCACGCCGGAACCCGTGCAGTGAATGGCCAGATTACCGCCAACGGCGGGCGCGTCCTGACCGTCACCGCGCGCGGCGACAGCCTGAAGGCGGCGCATGATGCCGCCTATGCCATGGTCGATGCCATCGACTGGCCGCAAGGCTTTTGCCGCCGCGACATCGGCTGGCGTGCGCTCTGAAGGGTGGCCTTGCGGTCCGGCGCGGCCCTTGCCAAACTGACCGCCAGCGCTGCAAGGGGCCGCCATGATCGTCCGAGACAAACCCGGCCTGAAAGAACTTCTCTTCGCCATGCGCGGATCGGTTTTGCCGCATATCCTGCCGCAACTGGTTTTCGTCGCCGTCTTTGCCAGCGCCATCCTGTTGTGGGACCGCCATATCACCCCCCTGCCGCATATGAGTGCGACCCCCTTCACCGTCTTCGGTGTGGCGCTGTCGCTATTCTTGGGCTTTCGCAACAACGCCGCCTACGACCGCTGGTGGGAGGCGCGGCGGCTGTGGGGTGGCCTTTTGGCTGATACCCGCAGCATTGCGCGTGAAGCGGAACTGTTTCTGGATGCCCCCGAAGCGCGGCAGGATCTGTTGCGCCTGATGCGCCGGTTCCTTCATCTGCACCGCTGCGCCCTGTGCGGGCTGCCTGCAGATCAGACCACCCCCGGCCCCGCC
>JBATPI010000257.1:0-8172 GCA_049291415.1 Paracoccaceae bacterium
GCGCCCGATCAGCGGCAGATCCTGCGCCGGCTGTGGCGCGGCCACCGCGGGCGCTGCGCGGCGTTGCGGATCCAGTGCGCGGGCGCAGCGCTGCATCAGGTCGGGCAGGTCAAACGGCTTTGGCAGATAGTCGAACGCCTTGGCCTCAGTCGCCTGAATGGCGGTCATAATGGTGTTTTGCGCCGAAATCACCATAACCGGCAGCCCCGGCCGCAGCCGGGCGATGCGGGGCAGTGTGTCCAGACCGTTGCCGTCGGGCATGATCACATCAGTGATCACCAGATCGCCGATGCCCTCTTCGACCCAGCGCATCAGCGTCATCAGACTGGCGGTCGCATGCACCTTGCAGCCCGCCCGCGTCAACGCCTGCGTCAAGACGGTGCGGATGGTGCGGTCATCATCGGCGACTAGAACGGTGCCGTCCATTCAGGGCTCCTTTCGGTCTTTGGGGACCAGTGGCAATGACAGGCGAAACACGGTGCGGCCGGGCACGCTGTCGACACTGATCCAGCCGTCATGGTCAGCGATGATCTTCGAGACCAGCGCCAGCCCCAGCCCGGTGCCGTTTTCGCGGCCCGAGACGAAGGGTTCAAATATCTGGGCGACTAGGTCGGGCGGGATGCCGGGCCCGTCGTCGATGATCTCAACCGTCAAGGGTAGTGCTGCCTGGGCCCCATCGCGGCGCCGCACCCGCAGCGACTGGTCGTAATAGCTGCGCAGGCGAATGGTGCCGGTCTGGCCTTTTGCGGCCTCTGCCGCGTTGCGGATCAGGTTCAGGAACACCTGCATCAGCTGGTCAGGATCGGCCCAGGTCAGGGGCAAGGACGGGTCGTAATCTTCAATAATCACCATGCGCGCAGCAAAGCCCATCAGCGCCGACCGGCGCGCCCGGTCCAGCGCATCATGCAGGTTCACCGGTTGGCGTTCGGGCGGGCGCAGGTTGCCGAACTGCTCAACCTGCGCCAGCAGTTTGACGATGCGGCGGGTTTCCTCAACGATCAGCCCGGTCAGCTCCTGATCCTCAGGCGGCAACCCCATCGCCAACAGCTGCGCCGCCCCCGAGATTCCTGCCAGCGGGTTCTTGATCTCATGCGCCAGCATCTCTGCCATGCCGATCGCCGATTTCGCCGCCGATTTCGCGCCCATCGCGCGGCCCATCCGGTCAGCAATCTCACGCGGTGACAAGATCAACAGCAGCGTGTCGGGATTGTCTTGCATCGGCGCTATATGGGCGGTGCATAGCACCGACGGGCGGTCGCCAAAGCTGACCTCGACATCATTCAGCGTGACCGGCGACTGATGCGCCCCCACCCGGGCCAGCGCTGCGGGCAGCCCCACATCCTGCGCCAGCCGGTGATTGAACCGCAGCCCGATCAGGCTGCGCGATGAGGTGTTCAGGAAGGTCTCCGCCGCCGGATTGGCCGCGATGATGCCGCCCGCGCCATCCAGCAGCAGCGCAGGCAGCGGCAGCGAGGCCCAAATCCCAGTAAAGAGCGGATCTGCGGTCATGCCACCTCTGCCTCGGCAAAGGCCTCTTCGATCAGGCGGATCACCAGTGCGGGGTCGGTCGCGGTCAGGATGGCGTCACGGGCCTGCGGCAGCCCTGCCCCCTCCAGATACCATCCCAGATGTTTTCGCGCGCAGCGCAGGCCCAGATGCTGGCCGTAAAACGACAGCATGTCCTGATAATGCCCGATGATCAGTGCGGCCAGGTCGCGGCCCTGCGGGATCACCGGTGCTGGCCGCCCATGCAGCGCCTGCGCAATCTCGGCCAGCCGCCAGGGTGCGCCTTGCGCCCCGCGCCCCACCATCACCCCATCAGCGCCCGAGTGGCGCAGCGCCGTCGCGGCCGTTGCCGCATCGGTAATATCACCATTGGCGATCACCGGAATCCGCACCGCCTCTTTCACCGCGCGGATGGCGTGCCAATCGGCCGTGCCCTTGTAGAACTGACAGCGGGTGCGGCCGTGGATCACCACCATCGCCACCCCCGCCGCCTCGGCCCGCCGGGCCAGTTCGGCCGCGTTCAGGCTGCTGTCATCCCAACCCAGCCGGGTTTTCAGCGTGACCGGCACCTGAACCGCCCCCACCACCGCCGTGATCAGCGCCATCGCCAGATCCAGATCGCGCAACAGGGCCGAGCCGCACAGCCCCGTGGTCACCCGTTTCGACGGGCAGCCCATGTTGATGTCGATCAGCTTTGCGCCCTGCCCTTCGCACCATTTCGCGGCTTCGGCCATCAGCGAGGGGTCGCGGCCCGCCAGTTGCACCGCCGTCGCCACCTGGTCAAAGCCCAGCTCGGCCCGCGCCCGCGCCTCGGGCTGGGCGCGCAACACCTCATCACTGGCGACCATCTCGCTAACCACCAGACCGGCGCCAAACCGCCCGACCAGCCGACGAAACGGCAGATCGGTAATGCCGGCCAAGGGGGCCAGCAGCACAGGCGGATCAATGGTTACTGGGCCAAGGGTCAGGGGCAACAGAGCGTCCTTTGCATTCAAGCGTCTGAGTGGCGGCAGGCGGGTGGCCGGTCAAGCCACCGCCGCCGCGCTTATGACCGAAAAACAGGCGTTGCACAAATTTTGTGCAAATTTTCGCGCTTAGCGATGAATTGTCAGCAGCACCCGGCTGGCCTACAACCAGACCGAACCGGAGAGCGCCCGCATGTCCACCGCCGTCATCATCGTCGCCGCAGGCCGCGGCAGCCGCGCCGGGGGCGAGATCGCCAAGCAATGGCAGCCGCTGCGTGGCCAGCCGGTTCTGGCGCAAACGCTGGCCGCCTTTGCCGGTCTGCCGGTCGTGCTGGTGATCCATCCTGATGACCGGCTGCGGGCTGCAGCGCTGGCCCCCGGGGCGCGGCTGGTCATGGGCGGTGCGACGCGGGCGCAAAGCGTGCGCAACGCGCTGGAGGCGCTGTCGGGCAGCGGCGTCACCCGCGTTCTGATCCATGATGGTGCGCGACCCTTGGTCAGCCCTGCGCTGATTTCGCGGATGCTGGAGGCGCTGGACACAAACGCCGCCGCCGCCCCGGCTTTGACTGTCACCGATGCTTTGTGGCGCGGTGCGGATGGGTTGGTCACCGGCACGCAAGACCGCGCCGGGCTGTTTCGCGCGCAAACCCCGCAAGCCTTTCACTATGACGCCATTCTGGCCGCACACCGCGCCCATCAGGGCGATGCCGCGGATGATGTGCAGGTGGCGCGGGCCGCAGGTCTTGACGTGGCGATCATCGAGGGCGACGAAGACAATCTGAAACTGACCTTTCCCGGCGATTTTTTCCGGGCCGAGGCAATCTTGAAGGCGCGTTTAATGGATATTCGGGTGGGCAATGGCTATGAC
Source organism: Paracoccaceae bacterium (assembly GCA_049291415.1). Taxonomy (GTDB): domain Bacteria; phylum Pseudomonadota; class Alphaproteobacteria; order Rhodobacterales; family Rhodobacteraceae; genus Pseudogemmobacter. The sequence continues at coordinate 3,340 of JBATPI010000257.1, forward strand.
GTACATGCGTTTTGCCCGGGGAACCATGTCTGGCTATGCGGGGTGCGGGTGCCGCATTCCAAGGGTCTGCTGGGCCATTCCGATGCCGATGTCGGCATGCATGCGCTGACCGATGCGATCTATGGCGCGCTGGCGGCGGGAGATATCGGGCGACACTTTCCGCCATCCGACCCGCAATGGAAGGGCGCTGCCAGCCACATCTTTCTGGCCCATGCCATGGGTCTGATGCGCGACCGGGGCTATAAGCTGGCCAATTGCGATGTGACGCTGGTGTGCGAACACCCGAAGATCGGCCCGCATGCCATTGAAATGGCATCTGAATTGGCGCGGATCATGGGCGTTGATCCAACACGCGTCAGCGTCAAGGCCACCACCTCGGAACGGCTGGGCTTTACCGGTCGCGAAGAGGGCATCGCCGCCCTGGCCTCCTGTGCGCTGGTTTCGGCATGAGCCGGCTGATCGCCACCGTCTTCGGCGTCGGCCAGCTACGGCCTGCTCCGGGAACCTGGGGCTCGGTCGTGGCAGTTGCTGTGGGGTTGGCGATTGACCGCTGGTTGGGCTTTCCGACGCTGGTTGTCGCAACCCTCGCCGTCACCGCGCTGGGGTTCTGGGCCTGCGCGCGGGTCTGTGGCCCCGGCGAAGATCCTTCGGAGGTGGTTATTGATGAGGTCGCCGGGCAATGGCTGGCGCTGTTGTTCCCTGCCGCTGCCTTCTGGCACCGGGGCATGGAGAATTGGGCGGTAGACGCCTATCCCGGCTGGATTGCCGCGCTTGTGTTCTTTCGCCTGTTTGACATCTGGAAGCCCTGGCTGGTTGGCCGCGCCGATCGGCGGCATGATGCGGCGGGGGTTATGCTGGATGACCTCTGGGCGGGGTTATTCGCCGGGCTGGCGGTGATGGTGGCGGCGGGCGTGGCACATGGGATATTGATGCGATGACCCCTGCGGAACTCCTGACCCGTGCCCGCTATTGGGGGCTGACCATCGCCACCGCCGAAAGCTGCACCGGCGGTATGGTCGCCGCTGCGCTGACCGATGTGGCCGGATCGTCAGATGTCTTTGACCGCGGCTTTGTTACCTATTCCAATGCGGCCAAGGTGCAGATGCTGGGCGTCAGCGAAAGCACACTGATCGCCCATGGCGCAGTCTCGGAACCCGTAGCGCGGGAAATGGCCGAAGGCGCGCGCGCCCGTGCGGGCGTAGGGCTGGCGGTGTCGATCACCGGTATCGCGGGCCCCGGCGGCAGCGATCATAAACCCGAAGGCCGGGTGTGTTTTGCGCTGGCCCGGGTGGGCACGCCGACCCGGGTTGAAACGGTGGAATTCGGCGCGCAGGGCCGCGCTGCCGTGCGTCAGGCGGCCACGAACCACGCGCTGGCCCTGCTGGCGTCGGCGCTGGATTAGCGCCTAGCGCGCGCCATACAGCTGCGCCGCGCGGCGTTCAAACGCCCGCACCACGCGGTGCATGGCATCATTGAACACCAGCCCGATGATGCCTTGCAAAATCGCATTGCGGAATTCGAAATCGACAAAGAACTCCACCTCGCAGCCGCCCGGCCTCTCACGGAATGTCCAGGTGGATTTCATGTATTTGAACGGCCCGTCCAGATATTCGGTCAGGATCTGCCAGTCGGCCGGCAACAGCGTGACCCGACTGCCAAAGCGTTCGCGGAACACCTTGAAGCTGATCACCAGATCGGCCTCCATCACCTCGGCCCCCGCCGATCCGCCCGCCAAGGGCTGGCGCGTGCGGATGCGCGCGGCGGAATTCCACGGCAGGAATTCGGGGTATCGCGCCACATCGGCCACCAGATCATACATCTGCTGGGCGGTGTAGGGCAGCGGTTTGGTCTCATGGTGGGTGGGCATCGACACTCTCTTTGCCCGATCTTTCACCATATTGCGGCCCAAGATCAAGGGCAGCGACGACAGGTTGCAGATGGCTTTGCTCTTTCCAAAGCGCGCGCCATGCGCCAGAACAACGCCAACACAGCGGAGCCAGCCAGATGTCAGACCGCCCCTATGTGATCGACCAGATGATCAGCGCGAAAGCCATCGCCGCCCGGGTTGAGGCGCTGGCAGCGGAAATCACCGCCTATTATCGCGGCTGTGACAAGCTGGTGGTGGTGGGCCTGTTGCGCGGTTCGTTCGTCTTCATCGCCGATCTGGTGCGCGAGATCGACCTGCCGGTTCAGGTTGATTTTCTTGAGGCGTCATCCTACGGCGATTCGATGCATTCCAGTCGCGAAGTCCGCATCCTGAAAGACCTGCGCGGAGAGATTGCGGGCCAGGAGGTGCTGGTGGTCGAAGACATCGTTGATACCGGCTTCACCCTGAGTCACGTCAAGCGCCTGCTGCTGAGCCGTGAACCCAAACGGCTGGAGGTTTGCACCCTTCTGGACAAACCCTCGCGCCGCGAAGTGCCGATCAAGGCGACCTGGACGGGCTTTGAGATCCCCGATGAATTCGTCGTGGGCTACGGCATCGACTTTGCCCAACGCAACCGCAACCTGCCTTATATCGGCAAGGTGCGATTTACCGACGACGCGCCATGAACTGGACGCGGATGTTGATCCGGGCCAAGCGGATGGCGGATCGGCCGCCATCGATGCGGCGGGTGGTGATCTATGCCGGGGTGATTGCGGCCTGTCTGGTCATCTGGGCGGCAGAGCGGCTGTTTGGCTGGCCCGCCTGGCTGACGGTCAATTCCTTGCGCCCCTGAGGTGGCGCTGCGCCGGCAAGACCTTGCCCACCTGACACCCCGCCCCCTGACGGCGCGACAGGCGCGCGCTAAGCTTGCAGACCCTGGAACCGGAGCAAACCATGCGCATTCTACGCACCCTTGTGATCCTGGCCGTGATCGGTGGAGCGGCTGGCTATTGGCTGACGCGGCCGCACCCCCTGCCCGCCTCGGCGGTGGCGGGGCTGCAGGGCGATGTGACCAAGGGCGAGCGAATCTTTTACGCCACGGGCTGTGCATCGTGCCATATGGCACCCGGCGCCAAGGGCGACGCGCAATTGGTGTTGGCGGGCGGGCAGGCCTTCGCCTCGCCCTTTGGCACGTTCATCGCGCCGAACATCAGCCCCGATCCCGCTCAGGGGATCGGCGGCTGGTCCTTGCAGGATCTGGCCAGCGCGTTGACGCGAGGAGTGTCGAAATCAGGTCAGCATCTTTATCCTGCCCTGCCCTATGCGGCCTATACCAAGATGAAATTGCAGGATGTGGCCGATCTTTACGCCTATCTGCAGACCCTGCCCGCAGACCCCACACCCAGCCAGCCGCATCAGATCGGCTTTCCGTTCAATCAACGGATCGCACTGGGTGGGTGGAAGCTCTTGTATCTGTCAGACGCCTGGGCGGTGCCCGGAAACCTGACCCCGACCGAGGATCGCGGCCGCTATATCGCCGAGGCGATGGCGCATTGCGGTGAATGCCATACACCGCGCAATGCCTTGGGCGGATTGGACAAATCCCGTTGGCTGGCCGGTGCGCCGGACCCGTCTGACCCGACAGGCAAGGCCAGGGTGCCAAACATCACCCCGGCCAGGCTGAAATGGAGCCAGGGCGAGATCGCCTATTACCTGACCACCGGGTTCACGCCAGACTTCGATTCGGTCGGCGGCCACATGGCGCATGTGGTGGAAAATTTCGACAATCTGCCAAAGGACGATGCCGAAGCCGTCGCCGCCTATCTGAAACGGGTTGCGCCGGTAGAGTGAACGGCCCAAACGTCAAGGACGGCGGTTGTGACACGATGCCGCACGGGTTGCTGCGGATCTTCAACCACAGCGGGTGAATGCCTAAATAATAGGCATAGCAACCCAAAGAGGTGACGTTATGATCCCGACTTCACGCGTTGCAACTGCTGCCATTCTTGCCCTGTCCGGCCTGTCCACTGCGGCCTTTGCCTTTGACCGTGGCGGCCTGAACGGCACTGGCCGGATCGAGCTGGAATATGCCGACATTGACGGCAAAAGCTATCCGAACGCCAGCGGCGATATCAGCCTGTCATGGCGCTCTGGCGCGGTGCTGGGGTTCGATGCTGCACTCGACACCACCGTTTTGCTGGACGATGGAGATGATTTCACCAACATCTGGGGGGCACTGGTGCTGTCGACCTCGGTCGGCAATTTCTCGATCGGTGCGCCGCAACCGGTCACCGAGACCCTGAAGGTGATGCCAGAGCTGACCTCTGCGCGCATCATCGGCGTCGAATTCGGGCCGTTGATCGGCCCCAAGGTGGTTACAGACAGCTATTTTGACACTGGCATGACCCCCGGTCTGGCCTTCACCTCGACCACGGGCGATCTGCGTTACGGCCTGTCCTATCACCAGATCGACGCCGCCATTACAACCATCGACTACTATGAAGGCGCAATGGTCTTCGTCGGCGACCGGAACTCGTATTTCATCATGGGAGAATTGGCCCGCTATCCGGGCGATGACGAGACGATGCTGCAGATCGGGGCGCAGCATCAGGCAGACCGCTACTCTTTCGGTGCGGCTCTGACCCGGGCTGAGTTCTCAAGCGTCTCCCGCTCGTCGTTGCGGCTGTATGGCGGCTACGATCTGTTGCCGGCCCTGACGGTCAAGGGCGACTATCTGATCGTCGATAACTTCGACGATCTGTTTTCGGTTTCGGCCGAATACCGGATCGGTGACGTTGGGTATGTCGAGGGCGGCGCCACCTATTTCAGTGATGACATGATCTATGACATCGGGCTTGGCTTGAAATTCTGACCGCCGCACTCTGGCATCTACGACCATGGCCGCCCCGAAACGGGCGGCCATTTTGCCGTCATCCCTGCCCCAGCTTTGCCAGCCGCGCCGCGCG
>JBATPI010000258.1:0-5902 GCA_049291415.1 Paracoccaceae bacterium
CCAAAGACGACTGCCCTTCGATCACCACCCCATCCACCGGCACCGCATCGCCGGGGCGCACCCGCAGCCGGTCGCCTTCCATGATGTTTTCCAAAGGTGCGTCGTATTCCGTGCCATCCGGCAGGATACGCCGCGCAGTCTTGGGTGCCAGATCAAGGAGCGCGCGGATCGCATCTCCGGTGCGTTCGCGGGCGCGCAATTCCAAAACCTGACCGAAAAAGACCAATGCGACGATCACCACCGCCGCTTCGAAATAGGTGCCGACGCCATGCTCCATCTGGTAGGCCTGCGGGAAAAGGCCCGGCAGGAATACCGCGAAGAGCGAATAGATATAGGCCGCGGCCACGCCGAGCGAGATCAGCGTCCACATGTTGGGGGAGCGGTTGATAACCGAGTCCCGACCGCGTTTGAAAAACGGCAAGGCCGCCCAAAGCACGATCGGTGTCGCCAGAAGAAATTCGAGGTACCCCGCCGTCTGATGCACGATCCAGTCGCGCACCGGCAGGCCCAGCATCGGCCCCATCGTCAGCACGATCAGCGGCACCGCTGCCGCCGCCGAGACCCACATCCGGCGCGTGAAATCCGTCAACTCATGACTGGGTTCATCTGAAGGCAGCATCGGCTCTAGCGCCATGCCGCAGATTGGGCAGGCCCCCGGCGCATCGCGAACGATCTCGGGGTGCATCGGACAAGAATATTGGGTGTTGGCAGGGGCAGATTTCGTGCGGCCTGCCGCCCGACCCGAGGCGTAGAACCACGGATCAGCGTTGAACCTGGCCTGACATTTCTCAGAGCAGAAATGGAAAGGCTGGTGGTCGAACGTGGCGGTCCGCGTGTCTGGGGTGACGGTTACGGTCATGCCGCACACCGGGTCAATGGCCTTTTGACCGCCACCCGTTCCCGGCATGGCAGGGGCCGCGGCGATTTCGGGATCAGAATGGGCGTGGCTTGCGTGCGGATCGACGGCGGGCATTGCTTTATCCTCTCGATGACTGCGCCACGTAAGGGTCGATGCTTTGGAACGCCTCACGCAGACGTTGCTGCGCGGCCCTCTAGATCGCGGCAACAGCCTTTGCCAGAAGGTCGCGCACCTGACCGGCGACTGCATGCAGGGCAGAATTGTCGATCGCCTGCATCGAGGCCACCGGATCAATCGCGCTGACCTCAACCCCGCCATCGACCTCACGCAGGATCACGTTGCAGGGCAGCATCGCACCCACGCGAGGCTCCATCCCGATGGCCTGATGCGCCATCTTCGGGTTGCATGCGCCAAGAATGCGATAGCCAGGCATGTCGGCATCCAGCTTTTTCTTCATCGTCGCCTTGACGTCGATTTCGGTCAGGATGCCAAATCCTGCATCGGCCAAGGCCGCGCGGGTGCGCGCATCGACGGCGTCAAAATCAGCGTCGGCTATCAGGCGGTTGATTGTGTAGTCCATTGTAATTCCTTTCGATTCATTTGCGCAGGTATTTGACCAGCGCCGCTATTGCGAGGCCGACCAGCACAAGGATGACGATCATCCAGAGCCAGCCGAAACCCATTCCCCAGCCCATACCATAGCCGTCCAGCATCACTTTCCCCCGATCCATGATGACCTAACGCCCGCCAGCCGACTTCTGATCCGATCAGCGGTGAAAAAGCGGCCAAGCCGTTGCCCGTCATGCACTGACCCGCGCCCCGCATGCTGCACACCCCAGTGGCTTTGCAGCGTCGGCGGAATTGCGGCCTATGCCGTCTTCAGGGCTAGGCTGCCTTGGTTGTCAGTTTATTCCGTCCTGCTGGTGGAAGGTCAAGGGCATCACGAAAGAAGTGAATTCGCGTCGCAGGTCGCCCATCCTAACCGATGCTCCGCGCCGCTGCGAAAGCAGGTAGCTGTTGGAACACCTCGGTCGGCTGTCCGGTTCTCATATTGACAAAACCTGTTTTCAGCCGCTGCATCTGGCGTCGTCTGCCAAGGCGGCGTCGCGGGTCACGGGCAAGCGCGCGGAAATCACCGCTTATGGCGTGATGTCGATGCTTGCGCTGGTGGTGGACAATAATTTGCTCTTGGCGGGCAAAGTGCTGAGTGCGGTTGAGTTCGGGCGCCTGCTGTGACCGACTACCGCGTTGCCGCCCGCCGCAGTGATCGCCACGGCAGCCTTGCCGTCGTGAAAGAGGCTGAGGTTGTGCTGGACACTGACATTGCGGGTCGTCGGGATGCGATGAATCCGGTGGAATTGCTGCTGGCGGCCTGCATGTTGAAGCGGAGCGAGCAGGTTACGCCGATGCTGGAGTTTCAGATCGACGGGGTCGAGGTGGCATTGCAGGGCATCCGACAGACACGCCGCCAAAGCTGACGCTGATCCGCTATCAGATCACCGTGGACAGCCCGGAATCCGATCAGCGGCTGACTCTTTTGCATCGCAACATCCTGAAATACGGCACGATTTCGAACACGCTTTCAGCAGCCCTGCCACTGGAGGGAACCTTGATCCGGAAAGCGTGATCCATGTCGCATGACCACGACCATTCCCCGCCCGCCGATCTTGGCCCCGCCCGCTCGCACGGCGCAGGCGGTGCATCTGGTGCGGGATGGCGCTGACGCCTTCATCGACCGCGTAACCGATGCGCTGGCCGACGATCACGGCATCGCGCATGTCGGACAGCGGTGGTTGATTGCCTGAGCTGCCCTAAGATCGCGATCTTTGACCAAATGCATCCCAATCGGTTCAGTCTATTGCCGCCGCATCCTTGGTAAGTCGGTCATGCCTTCTGCCGTGCGTTGGTCGGATCCCAGACAGGGTCGGCGTGTAGGGTCAGGGCACGGCGTTCGCCAAGAATGACCACCTCCATCCCGTCGGACAGGCCCGGCGTCACATAGGCGAAGGCAAGGCTTTTGCCGGTGGCGTGGCCATAGCCGCCCGAGGTGCAGACGCCCACCACGCGGTCGCCCAGCATCACAGCCTCGCCGCCGTAGATGTCGCAATCGGTGGCGGCGACTTCGCCATATACCAGCCGTGTGGTGATATCGGTGTGAAGGGTGGTTTCGGTCGCGGTGCGGCCGTTGAAATCGCCCTTGTCGGGGGCAAAGAAGCGCGCGCAATCTGCCTCGATCAGGGTGATCTCATTGGTCAGTTCGGCGCCAAAGCCGCGGTAGCCCTTTTCCATGCGCAAAGAGTTCACCGCGTGGCTGCCAAAATCCGCAATCCCATGCGCAGCACCTTCGGCCCAGATTGCATCGTATAGTGCGGCCAGATCAGCCATTGGGGCATGCAATTCCCAGCCGAGTTCGCCGACATAGTTCACCCGAAGGGCGCGGACCGGAATGCCCGCGATGGTGATCTCTTGCCCCGACAGCCAGCGGAACGATGGGTTGGTCAGATCGGCATGGGTCAAGGGCGCAAGGGTATCGCGCGATTTCGGGCCTGCAACGACCAGCATGCCGAACGCATCGGTGACGTTGGTGATGGTCACATCATCTCCGGCAGATGCGGTCAGATGGTCCAGCGCCTGACGTTCGCTGCCTGCACCCGAAAGCACATAAAAGCGGTCATCGCCCAGACGAGTGATGGTCCATTCGCCCTGAATCCGACCCGCATGTGACAAGACATGCGTCAGGTTGATGCCACCGGTCTTCTTTGGCAGCCGGTTGGCGGTCAGCCGGTCCAACAGCGCATAGGCACCGGGGCCGGAGACATCGAATTTGGCAAAGCTGGACAGATCCATGACGCCGACCCGCTCGCGCACGGCGCGGCATTCGGCGGCCACCAGATCGAAGGTGTTGTTGCGGCGGTGTTGCAGTTTTTCATTGAACCCAGAGGGGGCGAAATACTTAGGCCGTTCCCAGCCGTAGACTTCGGTATAGGCTGCACCCTTCGCGTTCAGAGGCTGATAAAGCGGGGTTATACGGCGCGGGCGACCGGCATGGATTTCACGGCCGGGCAGCGGGGTTTCAAACATGTTGTGGTAATCGTCGAAACTTTTGGCGCGGGTATAGTCGCTATCGGCATATGCGCCAAAGCGGCGCGGATCGACCGAGGCCATGTTGATCTCGGCGTCGCCATGTACCATCCATTGTGCCAGATACTTGCCGCACCCAGCCCCCTGCGCGATGCCGATGGACGACCCACAGCATTGCCAGAAGTTGGGCACCCCATGCGCGGGGCCGACAAGGGGGTTGCCGTCGGGCGTATGCGGGATCGCGCCGTTGATGATGCGCTTGATGCGTGCTTCCGCAAAGATCGGCATGCGTTCCAGCGCCTTTTCCAGCCAGGGCGCGATGCGGTCGATGTCGCCCGCAAACAGCTCATTTTCGCTTTGCCAATCGGGCCAGCCGGCGCGCGGGCCCCAAGCCTCTTTCGCGCCGTGATGCTCATAGATCCCGATCAGCCCGGCGTTTTGTTCCTGGCGGTAATAGCCCGCCGTGGCCGGATCGCGCATGACCGGCAGTTCGGTGTCGATATCCTTGAACGCCGCCAAAGGTTCGGTCACCAGATACTGGTGTTCCATGTTGATGATCGGCGTCGCAACGCCCACCCAATTGCCCACTTCGCGCGCATAACAACCGCCCGCGTTGACGACATGTTCGCAGGTCACATCGCCCTGTTCGGTGATCACCTGAAACCCGCCCGAGGCCAGGCGGTTGATCCCCGTCACCCGGTTGTGGCGGATGATTGTGGCGCCCATTTGCCGCGCGCCTGCCGCCATGGCGTTGCACGCACTGGCCGGATCGACATGGCCGTCCAACGTGGTATGCGCGCCGGCCAGAACACCGTCGGTGTTTAGCCAGGGGTTCAACTCTCGGATCCGGTTGGGGCCGATGATCTCCATATGGAAACCGATATTGGCGGCAAAGCCCGACACATGGCGGAACCAAACCACTTCCTCCGGCGAGGTGGCCAGCCGGATGCCACCGCATCCATGCCAGCCGGTCGGATGGCCGGTCAACTGTTCCAGACGCGGGTACAGCGTGTTGGAATAGTGGTGGATCTTGGCCATGTTGTAATTGCCGATGAACGACGGGCATTGCCCCGCGGCATGCCAGGTAGAGCCGCTGGTCAGCTCTGCCTTCTCGATCAGCAGTACGTCTTTCCAGCCCTCTTCGGCCAGGTGATAGGCCAGACCTACCCCCATCATACCGCCGCCGATGATCACCACTTTTGCATGGGATTGCATGAAAAGTTCCCTTTTCTCAGTATATTACCAAAAGCCGTTGCCGGCGATCATCCGCGACCTGGGCAGGACAATGTTATAGGCGTCGCGCAGGCGTTGATCGACGTCGTCGCTGATATGACGCGGATAGTGGTCGGCCAAAAGCTTTGACACCCGGTCGCGCGCCACCGCGCGGGCGTCGCGCGCACCGGCATCTTGCCACTCGCTGACGCTGCGGCGATCGGCGATTTCGGGGTAAAGATAATCGGTCTTCATCCGGCTGAAGGTCTGCGGATGGCCCAGGAAATGGCCCGGCCCCATCACCACATCGCGGATCACGTCATAGCTCAGGGTGTCTTCGCTGACCTCGACGCCTTTAACCGTGCGCAGGATTGCACCCAGCAGGTCGTTGTCCAGCACATAGGATTCGAACGCAGTGCCCATCAGGCTGCCATGCATGCCCGCGCATTCGTGGATCATCGACGCCCCGGCATGGGCGGCAAGTGAGATGGTATAGCCCTTTTCGCCGCCCGATTGCGCATCGGGCAGCTTGCTGTCGGTCATTCCGGCGGGCACCGAATTCGGCAGGTCATAAAACCCCGCCATCTGGGCGCAGGCCGCCGAGAGCAGCGCCTGTTCGCCCGACCCGCCCGACATGGCGCCGGTGCGCAGGTCTGATACGAAGGGCCAGGTCGCAAAGATGCCGCGACATTCTGGGTCGATGATGTTGCACAGGATCAAGCCCGCCAGCACCTCGGCGCAGGCCTGCGC
>JBATPI010000259.1:0-36888 GCA_049291415.1 Paracoccaceae bacterium
ATTGACGGCGTCTGAACACCGCCATGATATGCCGCCCCTCAGGGCATCACCAACTTTCGCGCGTTTCTCCAGCTTCCGCCGCATCGCTTCTATGATGGTCATCGGTACTTCTGCCTTGATCGCCGAGCGGAGGCGGTTCAGAGCGGCGCCACTCGGCACTCTTGCGTGTTGATCCTCGAAATTGAGGCGCCTTCAACGCGTCTAGTTTTCAGACCATTGGTTGATCTGGCCGCGCGGCATCGAACGAGACCAACCAGAAGCGATGCGCCATCCTCGCCGATTTCGCCTTGGATCGTAGCAAGGGGCCGTTTTCAACGCACCAAGTCCTACGATTGCTTGATGACTCTTTTCTCTTCCTATTTTGCGTATGCCCTGAGGCCCTGAGGGAAGGGCACGAAACCTACCCCTCCGTCATCCGGCCCAACGCGGCCTCACGACCGACCCCTGCCGCATTTGCCTCCATTACCGCTTTGAGCAACGGCTCAGAGCGAAGATCGGCGCTGTGATACAACCACAGAGCCGCTGCCTTTCATGGCACCAGCGTCCCGTCGCACTACTAGTTAGCTGTCGAGATCATCCAAGCCAAAGTGAGTCTGGTAATGTCGCCCTGTTCCTGTACGAGGTCTCCAACCCGGAAGACACCTCTGTCAGGAGTGACCCATTCGATCCGGCCGGTCGGGTCGTCAAAAGCAAAGCCGGCGCTGTCCTGGGTTTTCGCACCACGATGAAATATCAGCTCCAGCCGGTCGCCTGGTTGCAGCCGCATGGTGATGCGATCAACACCTTTCCAACAGAAGCTCGGCGCGTTCCATTTTACTCGCTCTGTAATTGCAGGATCGGCCTCCAGCACGATCCTTCGCAGTGCACGGATATCGCCGATGCGTTTGTGAGAAAGTTCATCGAGAAACCCTTCGACGTTTTGCTTTTTCGTCACGACAATTCTCTCCTGATCTACCGCGAACTTGGCCGGTCGCGGTCGGCTCCACAAGTTGGTCTCAGATGTCTATGTGGTGCGCAATCGATCAAGTTCCCGCGACACGCTAGACAAACCCCTGAGCTACGGATCAACCACCCAAGAGCCAGCGTTACCGAAGCTAACTCACCGGATTGAAATCTGACGAAAACGCACTGTGATGATACGTTCATTGTCGTGGACGAGATGGAGGCGTAGCCGCCCGAGTTCGGTCTTGTCGGTTGAAGTGCCGCCCGAGACGATGGCGTTGAGGCGATGCGTTACGAGGAGCTTCAGGAGGGCGTCGACGCTGCAGGTTTGACCAACGTCGACCCCTTCGACCACCAGGTGTCGCCGCTCGGTCGAGCCTCTCCAGGCCGCAAGGACGGTGCACGACACGTTCTGCGTCTGCTGCACGGCGCCTGAACCGCCCCTCAGACCCAAGATTGAGCCAATGCACATACCAGGATGGCAATATCCTGCTCGTCACATTTCTTTTACGGTGACGGGAGCTGTCGCGCCCACTTAAGAGATACCGCTGAGTCGTCCAGAATGGAGACAATACCATGGATATCGTTCCCGTAGTCATCGTTCGCTATATCGAGGCTTACAACGCGATGAACGTCAACGCGATGCTCGACTGTCTGACCGACGACGTCCACTTCGTGAACAAGTCCAGGGGACAGGTTACCAACGAAACCCACGGGATCGCGGCATTCCGGTCATTGGCTGAACAGGGCGTTCAGGTATTTTCAGAACGTCGGCAGACGATTGCTGACTGCATTGCGATCGACGACCGTGCCGCGCTTCGTATCGCCTACCGAGCAACGGTCGCGATCGACCTTCCGAATGGCTGGAAGGCCGGCCAGACCGTCGAGATGGCGGGGACGTCCTTCGTCGAGATCGCGGACGGCAAGATAAGGTCGCTGATCGACGCGTCTTGAAGGTGCCGCGCCGCCCCGGCAGCTGCAGCGGCTCTGCGACTTTATCCAACTTCCAAGGTATCTGACTTTACCCTTCCCCGTCGGTTGCCGCCCTTACACAGTACTTCGGCATAGGCTCGAAACCGTAACAAGACGCGACGAACTAGCTGCGCAGTATCAATCACCAAGATATTTTTCTTGTCCGGGTTCCTTCGTAGCTTCATGGCTTCTGCGAAAGCTAAGGATCGAACACGTTGATCTGGGCAAAGCCAGGCTACACCAACCCCTTGCTGCGGCGCCGATTGGTGGCTTGGAGCCCCTAATTCCCGAATTTCACATGATGGCGAATGTCCGGTTTGGCGTTAACGTCGATGCAACATCAACTGTGGAGAGGCCGCGATGCAATTGACGTTTGTTGGATGTGGAGACGCTTTTGGCAGTGGGGGTCGCTTCAATACATGCTTCCATGTCAGAACGTCAAAGAGCTGCTTCCTGATCGATTGCGGCGCGTCCTCCATGATCGCGCTCAAGTCGCAAGGGTTTGATCCCAATGAAATCGAGTCGATCCTGATCACCCATTTTCATGGTGATCACTTCGGGGGCATTCCGTACTTCATGCTGGATGCGCAGTTCTTTTCAAAGCGACAAAGTCCGCTGACCATAATGGGACCGGCAGGGCTTGAAGAGTGGTACGCGCGGGTCTTGGAATCGACCTTTCCCGGCTCCTCCAAGACAACTCCCAAGTTCGATCTGGCGTTTCAGGAAATGGTACCGGGAACGACGACCAAGGTAGGCGATCTTTCGATCACGACCGCGCGCGTGCGGCACGGCCCACCCGGGGGCCCGTTCCACGCCTATCGCATAAGGGCGGACGACAAGACCATCGCCTACACTGGCGACACTGAATGGGTGGATGAACTAATCGAGATTGGGCATGAAGCCGATCTGTTGATCGCCGAGGCATACTTCTTTAAGAAACGGGTCCCTTTGCATCTTGATCTGTTGACCCTGGAGAGCAAACTGCCTGACATGGCACCGAAACGCCTGATCCTGACACATATGAACGATGACATGCTGTCACGGCTCAGCTCCGTCTCGTACGATTGCGCGTATGACGGCATGAGCGTGCAGATTTAGCGATGTGTGAGCAGGCCACGTTGTTTCTTTTGCGGCAAGCGCTACTTTTCGGATCAGGTTCGAAGTCACCAGGGTGATCACTTGATGGATTTGACACGTCGTATCGCTGCAGTTCTGGGTCCCACGCTAGCTATCGTCACGGTCTCCGAGGTAGTGAACCTACAGATTTGGGAGGGTGTACATCCTACGGTTGTCTACCTGAACGGTCTGGTGTTCCTAGTTGGCGGCTTGGTGATCGCAACTGTGCACAATCACTGGCGGCTTGATTTCGGCCTCTTGGTCACATTGTCTGGATGGCTATTGCTAATCGCGGGTGCCCTCCGGATGTTCTTTCCAAAGGCGCAGCAGTTGGGTCCGGGCGTAAGCACTTATATCTTCATTGCAGCGCTGTTTACCTGGGGTATCGCGTTGACATTGTTCGCTTTCCTCAGATCGGGAAAGTAGACTTCGCTTCATCGGCTTTGAACGCCTCATCGTCCGCAAAGCGGAACGTCACACCGCAAACTTGGCCTTTCAGTCAGCTTTTGCCTGGTCTTCACCTGCCGCCTTTTGCAGAAAGCGTGCGAGCGCCGCTGTCCGGGACTGGCGATCAAGCGCATAGGCGGTCTGTTTGAAGGCAACCCCGTCAAGCAGTCCCTGAATGTAACCCGAGATCGTATCTGCTGCCATGATCAGCGCCGTATCGAGAGTGTGGATATATTTGCTGGTCACCGAACCCGACGCGTGTCCAATGAGGGCGGCAATGGTGCTTTCCGTGAAGCCAAGATCATTCGCAACGCTGGCAAAGCTGTGCCGCAAAATATGTGCCGTCACATCCGCGAGTGGTGACGCGGCAAAGATCTTCGCCCAGTGATTTTGGAAACTGCCGAAGGCGTTGTCCTCGGCTGAACCGGGAAAGACAAAAGTCCCCGTCCGCATCAGCCGGTGCTTTTCAAGAAATTCAACCACAGGAAGGCCAATAGGGCGTGTCGACGCGCCTTCTTTGGACTTTGAAAGGCGTAGACAACTGTTTTTGGTATCCACATCATCCCACCTGAGCGAGATTATCTCGCTGCGGCGGCAACCCGTGAGCGCAAGTTGCCGAATTATTCCCACGGTGATGGCATATTTCTCATTCTCGCCAGCGCGACGCAGCATGTCGCCTAGAATTCGGTACTCATCCTCGCTCAGCCGCCGGTCCCGCACCCGGTCTTTGGGCTTGCGAATGCCGTGAGCGACGTTGTGCTCGATAATGCCGGCGCTGATGGCATAGGTGAGTATGGAACCGATCACGCCCACACAGCGGCTTGCGGCGCCTGAACCACCTCTCAGGATGGATTTGCCGCGCAACTTGGCAGATTTCTTCACAGCGCGGGTCTTCCCAGCAATGATGTCATTCATGGCCTTGGTCACATCGGCTTTTGACATGTCCCGAACGCGCCTTCGGCCGAGGAGGGGGACGATATGGCCATTGATCCTCCCGATGTCAGTTCCGACGGTTGACGGCTTTTTCGGACGCCCGCCTTTCCCGAGGATGAGGCCTGCGCGCATGTCTTCGAGATAGCGATCGCACAGCTCCTTGACCGTCATCGCGTGACGATTGATCTGCTTGTCTTCGACGGGGTTGTCACCCTGCGCCACCTTGCCAAGCTGGACCTTCGCTTCTCTGCGCGCGGTTTCAGGCGTCCACACTCCGTGCAGGCCGATCGTGTACCGGCGTGAACGACCGGCCGACCGATACTGTATGACGTAGCTGCGTTTGCCGGAGGCAAAGACACGAAGGCCAAAGCCCGGTAGCTCGTCATCCCAGATGACGTAGTCCCTTGCTCGCGCATCAGCGTTATCCACGAGCCTCTTGTTGATCTTTGCCATGGGGCATCTCCTTTCCGGCCCCAGTCTCGCGTAAGCACCACGTAAGCACTTGGGCGGAAACCAGGGCATAGTTTCGGATAGAAGCTTCGGTACGGCGACCCATAAATGCAATTAGTTTCAGCAAGTTAGCGTACCATAGCGTACTCTATCGCATTATTGGGAAAGACAGATATATTTCCTCCGAAGGCAGAGGTCACTGGTTCGAATCCAGTCGGGTGCACCACTTCCCACAATGCAGTTTTCCATCAGTCGGCCGTGTAGTCAAAGGCGCGGCACCGGGGGGATCAGGATCACCAGAGCATCGGTCTGCCCTGTATTCAGTAATTCGCATAATCAGTATTATGTAATTATTTGATCTGGCAGAACCCACATTGACAGGCCATTGGTGCTGAAACCTGGCCCAACGACCCCCCTGATGACATATGCTGTCACATTTTGCATCTTGCCGACCAAGGCTCGACACATGGCTTGCGTCTACTTAAGACAAGATATGCAGAGTGTGAACTCTGGATGGCCAACGCCACAGTGCCAGGCCAGCAGACTCAGGAGTTGGAATGATGACCGGAACCCCCGTATTGACGCTGCTGGTCCAGATCGCCGAGGCGCGAGAAATTGACGAAGTCTGGGCGCTGGCCACCGGATATTTTGCCAGTCTGGGCTTTGGGCGGGCCAACTACGGGTTCACCCGCTTTCGCCACGCCAAGACGATTGGTGATCCCGATGACGCGCTGTTCCTGACCACCTGCGACGACACCTATGCAAAGCGCTACTTCCGTGGCGGCTTTTACGCCAAGACGCCGGTGTTTCGCTGGGCCGCGCAGAATTCCGGTGCCTGCACCTGGAAATGGGTCGGTGAGGCCTATGCCGCCGGCCGGCTAAGCCCCGAAGAAGCCGACTCGGTGCGCCAGAACATCGCAACAGGGGTTACGGCGGGCATTTCCTTCAGCTTCCCCGAGGCTTCGGCCCGGGCCAAAGGTGCCTTGGGGGTGATCGGGGATCCGGGTCTCAGCACAGAAGATGTCGAACGGATCTGGGCGGCCCATCAGCCCGAAATGGTGGTCGTGGCGCAAGTGATGCATTTGAAGATCATCCAGCTGCCGCAACTGTCGCGCACCCGCGCACTATCGCCGCGTCAGTGTGAGGCGCTGGAATGGGTGGCCGATGGCAAGACCACGCAGGATGTGGCGCTGTTGATGGGTGTCAGCCCGGCGATGGTGGAAAAGCATCTGCGTCTGGCGCGTGAGGCGCTGGCGGTTGAGACTACCGCCCAGGCCGTCGCCAAGGGTGCGCTCTTGAACATGATCTTTCAGCGCCCGGCAGAGCCATTGGCGCTGGCCGCCAGCTGAGGTTACGGGTGGGGTTTTCCCTACTCGCCTGGCGGCTGATCCTGCGGCAATATCTGTTGTGATTACAGCTTTTGGTCCTTGGTCCAAAAGCAGGCAGATGCGGGAAGATCCCCTCTCTCACGTCTGCCGCGCGTGCCCGCCTGCGGGCCGATCCCCGTGCAGCGCTGTCTTAATCCCCAGTTTGGCGTTGCGCGGGGAAAGCCGTCTTTGACAGGCCGCAACGGAAAAGGGGCCGGCGCATCGCTGCCCCCGGCCCCTGCCCTGTCTTAGGTCTGCGCCCAGCCCTTGCGGGCTGAACAGGTCAGCCCTGAACCATTTTCGCCACTTCGGCAGCGAAATCTTCTTCTTTCTTCTCAATGCCTTCGCCGACCGCCATGCGCACAAAGCCCATGATCTCAACGCCGGCATCCTTGGCCGCCTGACCCACGGTTACGTCAGGGTTCAGCACGAATTGCTGGTTCAACAGCGTCACCTCGGACAGGAATTTCTTCATCCGGCCCGGAATGATGTTGTTGGTGATCACCGCTTCGGGCTTTGGCTTGGACGAGCTTGCGTTCTCTTCCAGCGCCTTGGCGGTCTGCACGGCCAGTTCCCGCTCAACCACAACAGGGTCAAGATCGGCTTCCGACAGCGCCATCGGCGAGGTCGCGGCAACATGCATGGCGATCTGCTTGGCAATGCCGGTATCCGTGCCCTTCACAGCCACCAGAACGCCGATCCGGCCCATGCCATCCGCCGCGGCGGTATGGACATAAGAGGCCACATGGTCACCCGTGACGCTGGCCATCCGGCGCAGCGTCATGTTTTCGCCAATGGTTGCAATCGCTTCGCCGATCACGGTTTCCACCGGCTGGCCGTTCAGATCCGCGGTGCGCAGGGCATCGACATCATCACAGCGCAGTGCGGCCTTGGTGATGTTGCGGACCATTTCCTGGAAATCGGAATTCTTGCCGACGAAATCGGTTTCGGCGTTGATCTCGACCGCAACGCCGCGCCCGCCCGAGACGGCCACGCCGACCAGACCTTCGGCGGCCAGACGGTCCGCCTTTTTGGCAGCCTTGGCCAGACCCTTGGTGCGCAGCCAGTCAACGGCCGCCTCCATATCGCCGCCAACTTCGACCAGCGCTTTTTTCGCATCCATCATGCCTGCGCCGGTGGAATCGCGCAGTTCTTTCACCATCTGGGCGGTGACGGTCATGTCAGTCTCCTGCTGTCGCAATGGGGTTTGGCGGGGGAGCATCCCCCGCCATATCAGTCGTCAGGGCCAAAGATCAGGCCTCGGTGACGGTCTCGGCAGGCTCAGCGGCCGCCTCTTCAACGGCCGCAGCCTCAACCGGGGCCACGTCCAGCGCGCCGATGTCAACGCCTGCCGCACCCATCTGGGCCGACATGCCGTCCAGCGCCGCACGGGCCACCAGATCGCAATACAGCGCAATCGCGCGCGCCGCGTCGTCATTGCCCGGGATGATGTGGCTGACGCCCTTGGGCGAGCAGTTGGTATCCACCACGGCCACAACCGGGATGCCCAGCTTTTGGGCCTCCAGGATGGCCAGGTCTTCCTTGCCCACATCAATGATGAAGATCAGGTCCGGCACGCCGCCCATCTCACGGATGCCGCCAAGGCTGGCCTGCAGCTTGCCCTGATCCCGCTCCATTCCCAAACGCTCTTTCTTGGTCAGGCCTTCGCCGCCTGCCGCCAGAACCTCGTCGATGTGCTTAAGGCGCTGGATCGACTTGGACACGGTCTGCCAGTTGGTCAGCGTGCCACCCAGCCAGCGATGGTTCATGAAATACTGCGCGCATTTCTCGGCCGCCTCGGCGATCGGCTTTTGCGCCTGACGCTTGGTGCCGACAAACAGGATACGGCCGCCCTTGGCGACGGTATCGCGCACGACTTTCAGCGCCTGTTCCATCAAGGGAACGGTCTGCGTCAGGTCGACGATGTGAATGCCGTTGCGGTCGCCGTAGATGTAATCACCCATCTTCGGGTTCCAGCGTTGGGTCTGGTGACCGTAGTGAACGCCAGCTTCCAGCAGCTGACGCATGGAAAACTCAGGGAGCGCCATGTCCAAATTCCTTTTCCGGTTTGCGCCTTGGGTCAAAGATCTCAGGCAAATGCCCAACCGGTGGACCAGACGGGATGTCTCCCCGTCATGGCCCGCTCTGACCCTGTGAAGTGCCGCGCGTATAGACGGGGGGGTTGCCCTGCACAAGGGCCATTGCACGCTCTGCCGCTTCTTTTTGGCCCAAATACTCAATATCCCGGCCGCCGGCTTGCGCAAGATCTGTCCTTGCGCGATGTATCTGGCATGACACCTGATATCCTCTGCATCGGCTCGGTCCTGTGGGATGTGATTGGCCGCGCGCCCGCTGCGATGCGGCTGGGCTCGGACGTGCCGGGGCGGATCACCCGGTTGCCCGGCGGGGTTGCGATGAATATCGCGATGACGCTGGCGCGTTTTGGCCTGGCCCCTGCCCTGTTGTCGTCCATCGGGCGCGACACGCCCGGTCAGGATCTGGTTGCCGCCTGCGACCGGCTGGGGCTGATCACCGATCACCTGTACCGCTCTGATGATCTGCCGACCGACATCTATATGGCTATTGAGGGCGCGAATGGCCTGATTGCCGCGGTCGCCGACGCCCATTCGCTGGAGGCTGCGGGCGCGCGGATTCTGGCGCCTCTGTCTGATGGCCGCCTGGGCTCGGCCGAAACCCCCTGGTCCGGGGCCATCGCGCTGGACGGCAACCTGACCGAGGCGCTGCTGGCAGAAATTGCCCAATCGCCGTTGTTCGCCGCCGCCGATCTGCGCGTGGCCCCCGCCAGCCCGGGCAAGGCCGAACGGCTGCGCCCGCTTCTGGCCCATCCGCGCGCCACCCTCTATGTCAATCTCGAAGAGGCGAACCTGCTGTCACGAATCCGCTGCGATACCGCCCCGGACGCCGCCGAGGCCTTGTTGGCGCGGGGTGCCGCCCGCGTTCTGGTGACCGACGGCGGTCGCACCGCCGCCGAAGGGCAGCAGGGTCTGGGCGTCATTCATGGCGCCCCGCCGCAGGTTCTGGTCACCCGCGTCACCGGTGCGGGCGACACTTTCATGGCCGCCCATCTGGTGGCCCAGCGTAACGGTGCACCCCGAAAAGCCGCACTGGACAGCGCCCTGCTGGCCGCCGCCACCTATGTAACCGGAGATCCAGGTTCATGACCCTTCCCCTTGAATTTTCAGCCGAAGTCGCCCGTGCCCTGCGTGACCGCGCCCCCGTTGTCGCGCTGGAATCCACCATCATCACCCATGGCATGCCCTATCCGCAAAACGTGGAAACCGCCGCACGGGTCGAGGCGGAAATCCGCGCGCATGGGGCCGTGCCTGCCACCATCGCGGTGATGGCCGGGCGCATACATATCGGTCTGTCCGAGGCAGAGCTGCAAAGCCTGGGTCAGGCGAAAGAGGTGGCGAAACTGTCGCGCGCCGATCTGGCCGCCTGCGTGGCCAGCGGCGGCACCGGGGCCACCACGGTTGCCGCAACCATGATCTGCGCAAATCTGGCTGGCATCGGCGTCTTTGCCACCGGCGGCATTGGCGGCGTGCATCGCGGGGCGGACACCAGCTTTGACATCTCGGCCGATCTGCTGGAGCTGGCGCAAACCCCCGTCACCGTGGTCGCTGCCGGGGCCAAGGCCATACTGGATCTGCCCAAAACGCTGGAGGTGCTGGAAACCCACGGCGTGCCGGTCATCGCCTATGGGCAGGATGATTTCCCCGCCTTCTGGTCGCGCAGTTCCGGCTTGAAGGCCCCCCTGCGGATGGACAGCGCCACTGAAATCGCTGCCGCCCAGCGGATGCGCGGCCTCTTGGGCCTGCCCGGCGGCCAATTGGTCGCCAACCCGATCCCCTTGGCAGATGAGATCCCCAGCGATCAGATCACCCCCCATATCATCGCTGCCCTGGCCGAGGCCACCGCCCAAGGTATCGCCGCCAAGGCCGTGACCCCGTTCCTCTTGCAACGCATCTTTGAGTTGACGGCCGGCCGTTCCTTGCAATCAAACATCGCGCTGGTGTTGAACAACGCCCGGCTGGGGGCGGCAATCGCGGTCGAATTGGCCAAATCGGCGCAATAATCGACGCCCCTGCCCGCCGTCGCCATTGCAACACGGCAGGCCCGCCCCCTAGATAGGGGCGAACAGGGAAAATACATGCTTGAACCGATCCCCCACCGCCGCGGCTTTCTGGCAAGCCTGCGCGCAAGTTTTCTGACTGGCCTGGTTGTCGTGCTGCCCATCGGTCTGACGATTTACTTCGTCTGGGCGGTGATCGGCTGGATTGACGGCTGGATCCTGCCGCTGATCCCCTATTGGTATCAGCCCGACACGCTGATGCGGCGCTATATCGGCCCTGACTACCAGTTCCCGGTGCGCGGCGTGGGTGTGCTGGTGTTCTTGTTTTTCACCATTCTCGTCGGCTGGCTGGCCAAAGGGCTGATCGGCCGATCTGTCATCCGGCGCGGCGAAACCATGGTGGACCGGATGCCCATCGTCCGCTCGATCTATGGCGCGATCAAGCAGATCGCCGAGACGTTCTTTTCCAAGAAAGAGCAGAGTTTCGACAAGGTGGTTCTGGTGGAATTTCCCCGCGCAGGATCCTGGGCGCTGGGGTTCGTGTCGACCCGCCCCAAGGGCGAATTGGCCGAACGGTTGCAGGCGATGGGCCCCGATGTTTCGGCTGTATTCGTGGGGCTGACGCCGTTCACCTCGGGCATGCTGTTGTTCGTGCCCACGCCCGACCTGGTGGTCCTGGACATGGGCGTCGATGACGCGGCAAAGCTGATCGTCTCGGGCGGATTGGTTTATCCACAGCCCAAGGTTGCGGTCTAAAGCGCGGTCCAGCCGCCATCCACGCTGATCGTGGTGCCGGTGACCTGATCGGCATAGGGGCTGCACAGATAGACCACGGTGCCGCCGATCTGCTCGGTGGTGGCGAACTGGCGGCTGGGTTGGCGCTGCAGCATCACCTCACGGATCACTGTGTCGCGGTCCATGTTGTGGACCTTCATCTGGTCAGGGATCTGCGCCTCGACCAAGGGGGTCAGCACATAGCCGGGACAGACGGCATTGCAGGTGATACCCTGGCCCGCGGTCTCCAGCGCCACGGTCTTTGACAGGCCGACCACGCCATGTTTTGCCGCGACATAGGCCGATTTATAGGGGCTGGCGGTCAGCCCATGGGCTGAAGCGATGTTGACCACCCGGCCCCAGCCGCGTGCCCGCATGCCGGGCAGGGCTGCGGCGGTGGTATGAAAGGCCGAACTCAGGTTGATGGCCAGAATGGCGTCCCATTTCTCGGCCGGAAATTCGTCAACCGGGGCGACAAACTGGATACCCGCATTGTTCACCAGAATATCGCAGCCCCCGGCCTGCTCGATCAGCGCGCGGCAGTCAGCCCCCTTGGACATGTCGGCCGCGACATAGCGCGCCTGCACGCCGAATTCCGCACCGATTCGGGTCGCGATTTCGTGATCTTCAGGCCGATCGGTAAAGCTGTTGATCACCACATCGGCGCCCGCGCCGGCCAAGGCCCGGGCCACGCCCAGCCCTATTCCCGAATTTGATCCGGTGATGATCGCCCGCTTGCCCTGCATCGTCATGGCCTGTCCCCTATGCTGCATCTGCGGCACAGACTACATGCTGCAATGGCGAAATACAGCCCGGAAAACCGGGATCCGCCCTGCCCCCGGGCAGCCCTACAAAGCAAAAAAAACGCCGGCACGAAGCCGGCGTTAAGTCATTGAGGCAGGTTTCATACAGGCAAGAAACCTATCGAGCAGTCCGTATCTTATAGCCCTAACTCCGCCCAAGGCCAAGCTAAAAGTTTGAAAAGGCTTACCCACCAGCGTAGGGTCGGCACAAAGCACATCCGCACCGGGGGACCGTTTCCGAAATGCGACCTATCACCTTGTCCGCGCCCCGATGGCTGGCCTTGGCGGCTGCGCTGATTCTATCCCTCGGCGCTGCCGGTGCAGAGCCACGCCATGGCATAGCTATGTATGGAGAGCCCGCCCTCCCCCCGGATTTTGTGGTTTTGCCACAAACCAACGCTGACGCACCACAGGGCGGCAGCATCCGTTTTGGTGAGGGCGGCAGCTTTGACAGCGTGAACCCATTCATCACCAAAGGTCGCCCCGCCAGTGGCATTTCCAACCTGACGGTCGAGACGCTGATGGGCCGTAACTATGATGAGCCGTTCTCGCTCTATGGCCTTCTGGCCGAATCGATCGACACCGACGATTCGCGCAGTTACGTGGAATTTACCTTGCGTGAAGAGGCCCGTTTCTCGGATGGCACCCCGGTCACGGTTGATGACGTCATGTGGTCATTTGAAACGCTGGGCACGCTGGGCAACGCGCGCTATCTGGGGGCGTGGAAAAAGGTCGCCTCGATGCAGCAGACCGGTCCGCGCAGCCTGCGGCTGACCTTTACCGAACCCGACCGCGAATTGCCGCTGATCCTGGGTCTGCGCCCGATCCTGAAAAAGGCGCAATGGCAGGGCCGCGATTTTGCCGCGACCAGTCTGGACGCCCCCATCGGATCGGGCCCCTATGTGGTGGACCAGATCGATCCGGGCGTTTTTGTCAGCTATCGCCGCAACCCCGACTGGTGGGGCAAGGATCTGCCCTTCAACCGTGGCCTGTGGAATTTTGACCAGATCCGCTATGACTATTTCGCCAACCCGACCGCGATCTTTGAGGCGTTCAAGGCGGGTACCCTGTCCAGCTACCGTGAAGGCAACGCCGCCAAGTGGGCCAGCAACTACAGCTTTCCCGCCGTGCAGTCAGGCGACGTGATAAAGGCTGAAATCCCGCATCAGCGCCCTTCGGGGATCGAGGGACTGGCCTTCAACACCCGCAAACCGATGTTTGCCGATTGGCGGGTGCGTCAGGCGCTGATTCTGGCGTTCAACTTTGAATTCATCAACCAGACCATCACCGGCGGCGCACAAAAGCGGATCGAGTCTTACTTCAGCAACTCATCCTTGGGCATGACGCCCGGCCAGCCCGCAACCGGCCGGGAGCTGGAACTGCTGACCCCCTTTGCTGCCGACCTGCTGCCTGGCACTATAGACGGCTACGCGCTGCCGGTCTCGGATGGCACCCCGGCGAACCGCAAGAACATCCGCGCTGCCGCGGCCCTCTTGGAACAGGCCGGTTGGATGGTCGGTGACGACGGCATTTTGAAAGATGCGGCGGGCGAGCCGTTCAGCTTTGAAATCCTGCTGGTCACCGGTCAGGAAGAGGTCGCCGCCATCGCCGCCATTTATATCGAGGCGCTTAAGCCCTTGGGCATCAGCGCCCACGTCGCCGTGGTGGACGATGCGCAATACCGCCTGCGCACCAACAGCTATGACTTTGACATGACGCATTATATCCGCGCCCTCAGCCTTAGCCCGGGCAATGAACAGATGCTGTATTGGGGATCTGTCGGCGTCACCGAACCCGGCACCCGCAACTGGATGGGCGTCAATTCCCCCGCCGCCGAGGCGATGATCACCGACATGCTGCAGGCGTCCGATCAGACTGAATTCGTTGCTGCCACCCGCGCTTTGGACCGCGTGCTGACCGCCGGTAGATATGTCGTGCCATTCTGGTATGCTGACGTGTCGCGATTGGCCTATCGCAAAGAGTTGAAATACCCCGATCACATCCCGCTTTATGGCGATTGGATCGGGTTTCAACCTGATACATGGTGGTATCAGGCAGACTGAGACCCGATGCCGGATGGCATCAGACGATAAGGACCCGATGCCGGATGGCATCAAATGACCAGAACCCGATGCCGGATGGCATCAGACGCAATTAAAAAACGGCAGGCAAGACAATGAAAAAGATGATCTTTCTGGTGGCTGTGATGGCCGCCTTGGCGGGCTGTAACACGGTTGCGGGCGTGGGCGACGATGTGTCGGGCGGCGCGCGCACGGTTCAGGGCTGGTTCTGACCGGCCTCAGACCAGCGACGTCACCCACAGCACGGTTGCATCGTCATCCGACAGGCTGATCGCGTTATGCCCCATCGTGGCATCGTAATAGGCGCTGTCGCCGCGGCGCAGGTCAACGGGTTCGTAAAACTCGGTGTACAGCCGCAGGATGCCGGTCAGGACGTAGAGAAATTCCTCGCCGTCATGCCGGACCCAGCCGTCAAAATCGGCCATGTTCCGCGCCCGGATCACGGCGCGGTAGGGCAGCATCTGCTTGCGTGAGAAGCTGCCGGCCAGAAATTCATGATCATAAGTCGCCGTCACGCTGGCCTGGCCCTGCCCGGCCTGCGTCGTCACCATGCGCCCGTTGACCTGCGCCCGCGTTGGCGGGGTGAACAGCTGCGGGACCGAGATCGCCAACCCCTGGGCCAGCTTTTTCAGCGCATCGAACGTGGGCGACATTTGCCCATTCTCAATCTTCGACAGGGTCGATCGCGCCAGCCCGACCTGCTGCGCCGCCTGCTCTAACGTCCAGTCGCGCGCCTTGCGCAACTCACGCACCCGGCGGCCCAGATCCAGGGGTTCGACATGCGCGTCATCGCCGTTTTCACGGGCGATGCGGATCAGGGCTTTGGGGTCGGGATTGCTCATCACCATGGGCTAGCCTGCCGCGCGCTGTCTTGCAACTGCGCTGCAGCCCCCCTAAGGCTGGATCATGTTCAACCTCAGCGCCCATGTGCTGGCCCGCGGCCAGGAAAAGCCCGACAAGGTCGCCCTGTCCGTGCTGGGTCTGGCGGGCGCGCAACGGTATAGCTATGGTTGGCTGATCGCGGCGGTGCGGGGCTGTGGCACGGTGCTGGCCGCACAGGCCCAACCCGGTGATCGGGTGCTGCTGCGGCTGGGCAATACCCCTGCCTTTCCGGTGGCCTATCTGGGCGCGATTGCCGCCGGTTTGGTGCCGGTGGCCACCTCACCCCTGTTGACCGGGCCAGAGGTGGCGGCGGTGGCAGCCCTGGTGCGCCCGCGCCTGACGTTGGCCGACCCCGGACTACCCGTGCCCGACGGGCCCGTCCTGCCCGCCGATCTGGCCGCGTGGCAGGCCGCCCACCCCATCGACTGGCATCTGGGCGACGCTGAGCGTGAGGCCTATATCGTCTTCACCTCGGGCACCTCGGGCCAGCCCCTGGCCGTGCGCCATGCCCATCGCGCCATTCTGGCCCGCGGCATGATGCATCAGGGCTGGGAGGGGATTTCCGATCAGGACCGGGTCTTGCACGCAGGGTCGTTCAACTGGACCTATACCATGGGGACCGGCCTTCTGGACCCTTGGACCGTGGGCGCGACCGCCCTGATCACTGATCCTATCGTGGCGCTGGACCAGTTGCCGGTGCTGATGAACCGCCATGACGTCACGGTTCTGGCCGCCGCCCCGGCGCAGTTCCGACGGCTGCTGCGCCAGTCCTTTCCGCACTTTGCCCGGTTGCGCCACGCCCTGTCGGCGGGTGAGGCGCTGCCTCCCGCCCTGCGCGCCGAATGGCAGGCCCGCACCGGCACCGACATCCACGAAGCGCTGGGAATGTCTGAGGTGTCCACTTTCATCTCGGGCAGCCCGGATCGCCCCGCGCCCCCCGGCTCCAGCGGCTTTCCCCAAGCTGGCCGCCGCATCGCCGTGCTGGGCCCGGACGCCACCCCCCTGCCACCCGGTGAGGTCGGGCATCTGGCCATCGCCACCTCTGACCCCGGCCTGATGCTGGGCTATCAGGGCCACGCGGCCCCGCAAGGGCCTTGGTTCACCACCGGCGATCTGGTGCATCAGGATTGGGCCGGTGCCATCCATTATCAGGGCCGCGCGGATGAGATGATGAACCCCGGCGGTATCCGCGTCTCACCGCGCGAGGTGGAACTGGCGCTGGCCGATCTGCCGGGCGTCACCGATCTGGCGGTGGCCGAGGTGCCTGTGCCCGGTGGCGGCCGCGTCATCGCGTGCTTTTATGCAGGTCTGGCCCTGCCCGAAGGCACCGTGGCGGCCTTTGCCGCCGACCGGTTGGCACGCTATAAGCAGCCGCGGATCTGGGTGCATCTGCCCGCCCTGCCCCGTGGCCCCACCGGCAAGATCAACCGCCGCGCGCTGGCCGACCACTTGCCCAAGGACGTTGCCGATGACTGAAACCATCCGCCTGGACATCTTTTCCGACCCGGTCTGCCCTTGGTGCTATGTCGGCAAGGCCAATCTGGACCGCGCGCTTGAGGCGCATGCCGACCATCCGTTCCAGGTGGCCTGGCATCCGTTTCAGTTGAACCCCGACATGCCGGCCGAAGGTGTGGCCAAGCGCGAATACCTGACGTCGAAATTCGGCGGGGCCGACCGCGTTGACGCCATGCATGACCGCCTGCGCGACGTCGCGCGTGAGGCCGGGCTGCCGCTGAACCCCGATGTGCCAAAGCGCATGCCCAACACGCTGAACGCCCACCGCCTGATCCACTGGGCCGGGGTTGAGGGGCGGCAAACCCCAGTCGTCTCGGCCATATTCCGCGCCTATTGGGTCGAAGGGCGCGACATCGGCAATGCGGGTGTTCTGGCCGACATCGGCGCGGCGGCGGGCATGGACCGAGACGCGCTGGTGCGCCTGTTGGCCAGTGACGCCGATGCCGCCGACATTCTGGCCCGCGATGCCGACGCCCGCGCCAAGGGTGTCAGTTCGGTGCCGACCTTTCTGATCGCGCAACACTATGTCGTGTCCGGCGCACAGCCGCCCGAGATGTGGGACAGGGTGATCAAAGACCTGGCCAAAGCAACGTCCATTTGATTCAAAAGCCAACTTTTGGCTCCAATACCTGAAAGCCTGCCCCGATGACCCCCTCTGCACGTCTCAGCCAGGGCGAATTCATTGCCCTGATCGCAATGCTGTTTGCTACCATCGCGCTGTCGATTGACGCGATGCTGCCCGCCTTTCCCGAAATCACCCGCACCCTGACACCTGACAGCCCCAACCGTGTGCAGATGGTGATCAGCGTGCTGTTTTTGGGGATGGGTCTGGCCACTCTGGTCGTCGGCCCGCTGTCGGATGCCTTTGGCCGCAAGGCCATTCTGATGATCTGCGGCGCGATCTATGTCCTTGCCTGCATCGGCTGCTATTTCTCGACCTCGTTCGAGATGCTGCTGGCGTTTCGCCTGTTGCAGGGGGTGGGCGTGGCCGGGCCGCGCACCGTGTCGCTGGCGCTGGTGCGCGACCTTTACATGGGGCGCGAGATGGCGCGGATCGTCTCTTTCGCGATGATGATTTTCATGGTTGTGCCGGCCATTGCGCCTCTGATGGGACAGGCGATCATCGCCGTCTCGGACTGGCATACGATCTTTCTGGTCTATATCCTGTTCAGCGGGATCACGCTGGTCTGGCTGGGCCTGCGCCAGCCAGAGACTCTGCCGAAATCCGACCGGATCGCGCTTGCCGTCCCCACGCTGGTTGCGGCCGCACGTGATCTGTTTTCGCGCCGGATCATCCTGGTGGCAATTGTCATCCAGGGTCTGGTTTCGGCGTCGCTGGTGGCGACAATCTCCTCCATCCAGCTGATCTTCGAGCAGGCCTTTGACCGGGCCGCGACATTCCCCTTGTGGTTCGGCCTGATCGCCTGCCTTGCGGCGGGTGGCTCTTTCATCAATTCGCGCGTGGTGATGCGGGCGGGCATGCGCAAGGTGGTCAACGTCACCTTTGCCGCAGTGCTGGGGATTACCGTCGCCCATCTGGCGCTGCGGCTGGTCTTTGATCTGCCCGATCTCTTCAGTTTCTATCTGTTCCTGTTCTGGATTGTCTGCCTGTTTGGCATGATGGGGCTGACGATGGGCAATCTGAACGCCTTGGCGATGGAGCCGGTTGGCCATATCGCAGGCTTTGCCGCCTCAATGATCGGGGCGCTGGCGACGGTGCTGTCGGTGGTGCTGGCGGTCCCGATCGGGCTGGCGTTCGACGGCACGCCGGTGCCGCTGATCACCGGCGCTGCGGTTTTTCTGGCGGCAAGCCTGGCGCTGATGCGGCTGGCCGGGCCTGGGCGGCAGGCTTAGGCTCCCGCGCCTTTTCGGCCAATTCGCGCGCGATGGCAAAGGCGCCCCTGATCCGCTCGGATTCCAGCTTCATCTCGCCGTGCAGGATGATTTTGACGCCTTGCACCTTGGCCGCCCCGCCCTGCGCCCGCAGAAATTCGACCAGACCGGCGGGGTTGGCGAATTTGTCATTGTGAAACTGCACCGTCGCGCCCTTTGGCCCGACATCCAGCCGCGCGATGCCGGAGCGCTTGCACATCGCCTTGATGCGCACGATCAGCATCAGGGTGTTCACCTCTTTGGGGATCGGGCCGAAACGGTCGATCAACTCGGCGGCAAAACCCTCAAGCTCGACCTTGGTCTGCAGGCCCGACAACCGGCGATAGAGGCCCAGGCGAATGTCCAGATCGGGGATATAGCTGTCAGGGATCATGACCGGCACGCCCAGGTTCAACTGTGGGCTCCAATCATCTGATATCGTTGACAGACCCTGCAATTCCCCGGCCTTGATCCGGGCAATCGTGTCTTCCAGCATCTGCTGATACAGCTCATACCCGACCTCGCGGATGTGGCCCGACTGTTCCTCACCCAACAGATTGCCCGCGCCGCGCAGATCCAGATCGTGGCTGGCCAGATTGAAACCGGCGCCAAGGCTGTCCAGAGAACCCAACAGCTTCAGCCGCTTTTGCGCCTGCGGGGTCAGTGGGCTGCGCGGTTTGGTCGTCAGAAAGGCATAGGCGCGGGTCTTTGAGCGCCCGACCCGGCCGCGGATCTGGTACAGTTGGCCCAGACCGAACATATCGGCGCGGTGGATGATCATGGTGTTGGCTGTGGGAATATCCAGACCGGATTCCACGATCGTGGTGGCCAAGAGCACGTCAAACTTGCCGTCATAAAACTGGTTCATCCGGTCATCCAGATCACCCGCGGCCAGCTGACCATGGGCGATGACATAAGACACTTCGGGCACATGGGTGCGCAGGAAATCTTCAATATCCGGCAGATCGGCGATGCGCGGCACCACGTAAAACGACTGCCCGCCGCGATAGCGTTCGCGGAGCAGCGCCTCGCGGATCGTCACGGTGTCGAATTCCGACACATAGGTGCGGATCGCCAGGCGGTCCACCGGTGGGGTCGCGATGATCGACAGATCGCGCACACCAGTCAGGCTGAGCTGCAGCGTGCGTGGGATCGGCGTGGCGGTCAGCGTCAGCACATGCACCTCTGAGCGCATCTCTTTCAGCCGTTCCTTGTGCGTCACGCCAAAGTGCTGTTCTTCGTCAATCACCAACAGACCAAGGTTCTTGAAACTGACCCCCTTGGCCAACAGCGCATGGGTGCCGATAACGATATCAACCTTGCCCTCGGCCATCTCCGTGCGGGTACGGTTGGCATCCGCCGTGGTAACAAACCGCGACAAGGGTTTGACCGTGATGGGAAATCCGCGAAACCGATCTACAAAGCTGCGGTAGTGTTGGCGGGCCAAGAGCGTGGTCGGGCAAACCACCGCGACCTGCATGCCCGACAGCGCCGCGACAAAGGCCGCGCGCATTGCCACCTCGGTCTTGCCAAAGCCGACGTCGCCCACGATCAGGCGGTCCATCGGGCTGCCCTTTTCCAGATCGGCAATCACATCGGCAATCGCGGTCAACTGGTCATCGGTTTCCTGATAGGGAAAGCGGGCGGCAAAAGCCTCCCATATCGAATGCGGCGCTTCCAGAACGGGCGCGTGGCGCAGGGCACGTTCCGCCGCGATCCGCATCAGACGGTCAGCAATTTCGCGGATGCGTTCTTTCAGCTTTGCCTTTTTCGCCTGCCAGGCCCCGCCGCCCAGACGGTCCAGGAGACCCTCTTCGTGGCCATAGCGGGACAGCAATTCGATATTCTCAACCGGCAGGTAAAGCTTTGCGTTTTCGGCATATTCCAGCATCACGCAGGCATGCGGCGCACCCAATGCGGTGATCGTCTCGATCCCAAGATAGCGGCCCACGCCATGCTCGACATGCACCACCAGATCGCCCACCGACAGGGTGTCAACCTCACGCAGGAAGTTGTCGGCCTTGCGCTTGCGCCGCGGTTTGGCGACCAGCCGATCGCCCAGAACGTCCTGTTCGGAAATTACCGCCAGACCCGGCGCGGTAAAGCCCGCCTCCAGCGCCCAGACGGCCAGGAACAGACCGCCCTTGCCCCCGGGCAAGGCGCGCAGATCGGGCAGATCTTCCGCCGCCAGCCCCTGATCCGTCAACAAACCCTTCAGCCGTTCCCGCGCCCCATCGGACCAACTGGCGATCACCACCTGCTTATCTTCACGCAATGCGCGAATATGTTCGGCCAAAGCCTCAAACAAACTGACTTTTTCCTGTTGGCGCTCGGGCGCGAAACTGCGCCCCATCCGCCCGCCAGCATCCAGCACACCCGGCCCCGGAGCCTGCGGCAAGGGTGACAGCTGGATCACCCGGTGATCCGCCACTGCCGCCTCCCAGCCCGCGTCATCCAGATACAAGAGGCCCGGTGCGACGGGTTTATAGACCGTGTCCATCCGCCCCTTGGCACGCAGCGCTTCGGCCCGCGCGTCATAGGCGTCGTCAATCGCCTCCCAGCGGGCCAGCCGGGCGGGGGTGACCTGATCGTCCAACATCACCGAGGCGTTTGGCAGATAGTCGAAAATCGTGTCCAGATGGTCATGAAAGAACGGCAGCCAATGCTCCATCCCCTGATGCTTGCGGCCCGCGCTGACCGCTTCATACAAGGGGTCATCCGTGCCCGCCGCACCGAATTCCACCCGGTAATTTTGGCGAAACCGGGTGATCCCGGCCTCATCCAGCACCACCTCGGACACCGGCGCAAAGTCGATCCGGGCCAGCTTTTCAACCGTGCGTTGGGTTTCGGCATCAAAGCGGCGCGCGCCATCCAGCACGTCGCCAAAGAAATCCAGCCGCACCGGGCCACCCGGGCCGGGCGGGTAAATATCGACGATACCGCCGCGAATGGCGTAATCGCCCGGCTCGGCCACGGTCGAGACCGGGATGAACCCCATCCGGGTCAGAAAGGTCTTCAGCCGCGTCTCATCAACCCGGTCGCCCACCACGGCGCGAAAGGACGAGGCCCGCACCAGCGCCGCCGCGGGCACCCGCTGCGTAACCGCCCCCAGCGTGGACAACACCACAAAGGCCCCCGGCAGCCCCTCGGCCAGGGCGGCCAGCGTCGCCATCCGGCGGCTGCAGATCTCGGGGTTCGGGGAGACGCGGTCATAGGGCAGACAATCCCAGGCGGGAAACTCCAACACCGCCACATCCGGCGCCCAGACGCCCAGTGCGGCGCGCATCGCCTCGGCCCGCTTGTCATCGCGCGCCACATGCAGGACGGGGCGGCCCTTTTCCAGCTCTTTCAGCAAAAGACGGGCGTCAAACCCTTCGGGCGCGCCGCCCAGAATGATGCGATCCGCAGCCATCCCGGCCTCAGTGCAGAATTGCGATGTTCAGGTTTTTATACATCCCGAACATGGATGTAACAAAAATCGACAGCATGCCGATGACCTGAACGATCCGGCGATGCATCATCAGCCGGTGATACAGCGACGCGCCCGAATTCTCGCCCGCCTCAATCCGCAGCGCGGTGCGGCCCGACAGCCAGAACACGATGATCATCGGGCACAGAAGAAACATCAGCGCCTGCGCAAACTCTGTCCGGTACATCGTGGCCAGCAACGCCAGCGACGTCAGCAGGAAGGACAGCGTGGCAAAGATCGGCACGCCCGCCGTCCGGCTGATGTTCAGAATGCGGCGGACGTTGATGGCGACCATCACCTCAACATCCTCTTCGGCCTGGCCGCCCTGACGGTGGCCGCGCAGGATCATGTCATGCGGCACGCCCAGAACCCAGTGGCTGGTTGTTGACCACAAGACGGCCAGCGCAATCCAATACCAGAGATTCGAGAAGGATCGCATGTCGATCACTTCAAAGACGATCCGGTACCAATCCACGCGTATTCCCTTCCGGCGATGGCTGATGCACCACTTGAGGTGCGGCCCTTTCCATGGCAGGCAGAAGCAAAAGCCGCAAGCCCCTTTGCCATCCAAAGGGCCGCCAGCCAAACGGAGTTGCCATGCACCCCACCATCGCACCCTACCCCGCCCTGCGGTTCCGCCGCCTGCGCCGCAGCCCGGCCTTACGCGCGCTGACGCAGGAAAACACCCTGAGCGCGGCCGACCTGATCTGGCCGGTGTTCGTGCGGGATGGTGCGGGTGTGGAAGAGCCGATCGCCTCTATGCCCGGCGTCAACCGGCTGTCGATCGACAAGGTGGTTCAGGCGGCCGAGATGGCGGCGGGTCTGGGGATTCCGGCGATCTGCCTCTTTCCCTATACCGATCCGGCCCTGAAAACCGAAGGCTGTGAAGAGGCCTGGAACCCCGACAATCTGGCCAACCGGGCGATCCGCGCGATCAAGGCGGCGGTGCCCGAGATGGCGGTGATGACCGATGTGGCGCTGGACCCCTATAACGCCAACGGCCATGACGGGCTGGTGCGCGATGGCGTGATTCTGAATGATGAAACCATCGTGGCGCTGGTGAAAATGGCGCTGGCGCAGGCCGATAGCGGGGCCGATATTCTGGGTCCGTCAGATATGATGGATGGCCGTATTGGCGCAATGCGGACGGCGCTGGAGGCGGCCGGTCACAAGGATGTGACGATCATGTCCTATGCCGCCAAATACGCCTCGGCGTTTTACGGGCCTTTCCGTGATGCCGTGGGCGCATCCGGCGCGCTGAAGGGCGACAAGAAGACCTATCAGATGAACCCCGCCAACAGCGATGAGGCCTTGCGCCTGATCCAGCGTGACCTGTCAGAGGGCGCCGATATGGTGATGGTGAAACCGGGAATGCCCTATCTGGACATCTGCCGCCGGGTGAAAGACACCTTCGGCGCGCCGACCTTTGCCTATCAGGTCAGCGGCGAATACGCGATGATCCGCGCCGCAGCGCTGAATGGCTGGCTGGATGGCGAGCGGGCGATGATGGAAAGCCTGATGGCGTTCAAGCGCGCGGGCTGTGATGGCATCCTGACCTATTTCGCCCCCGCGGCGGCGCGTTTGTTGCGCGGCTGACCCGGCGAAACAACGCCACCGGTTGTGCTTGGGGCATGACAGGGCCCGGCAAAGGCGCTAGGGTTGGTAGAAAGCGGGGCACAGACCCCGACATGAGGCAAGAAAGGGCAGTATATGAACGATTCATTTTCCCGGCGCGGGCTGTTGGGCGGCTTGGCGGCGACCAGCCTTCTGGCGGCTTGCGGCAACGGTGTCGGCGGCAATGGTGGCGGGCAGATCGACGCCCGCGTTGATGCAACCGAGAACTATCTTTTCAGTCGCTATCCCGGCACCCGCGATCTGGCCTCACGCGCGGTTGGCGTGCTGTACATGCCCCTGATCACCGAAGCCGGGCTGATCTACGGCGGCTCTTATGGTCGGGGGGCCTTGCGCATCCAGGGTGCTACGGTCGATTATTACTCCGCCACCAAGGCCAGCTTTGGCCTGCAGATCGGCGCGCAGCAATATGCCCACGCGCTGTTTTTCATGACTCAGCCGGCGCTAGAGGAATTCCGCCGCTCCAAAGGCTGGGCTGTCGCCGCCGACATCCGCTATGCCACCCCCGAAGAGGGCGCGACCATCGGCAAGGCCACCACCGAGATTGAACCGGTGATCGCCCTGGTCTTTGGCCAACAGGGCCTGATCGCCGGGGCCACGCTGGCGGGCGTGAAATACACCAGGATTATCCCCTAACGGGTTGATCCGGCGCCTGAATCACTTTAGTCGCCGGATCAGGCTGGATGTATCATTGCGTCCACCTTCCATCAGTTGCACATCCTTGTAGAACTGGTCCACCAGGGCTGTGACCGGCAGCCGGGCGCCGATCTCATCGGCGGTTTGCAGGCAGATTCCCAGATCCTTGCGCATCCAATCCACCGCAAAGCCGAAATCAAAGGTATCGGCCAGCATGGACTTGTGCCGGTTCACCATCTGCCATGACCCGGCGGCCCCCTGCGAAATCACCTCAACCACCTTCTCGCCATCAAGGCCCGCCTTTTGGCCAAAGGCCAGTGCCTCACTCAGCCCCTGCATCAGGCCCGCAATGCAGATCTGGTTCATCATCTTGGCCAATTGCCCAGCACCACTGTCGCCCAACAGGCGGCAGATGCGGGCATAAGCGGCCATCACCGGTTCGGCCTGCGCATAGTCGGCCTCTGACCCGCCGCACATGATCGACAAGACGCCATTTTCAGCCCCCGCCTGCCCGCCCGACACCGGCGCATCGACAAAGCCCAGCCCCTTTTGCGCGGCAATCGCGCCCAATTCGCGCGTGACGCGGGCTGATACGGTGGTGTGATCGACAAAGATCGCACCCGGATCCATGCCCGCAAAGGCCCCATCCGGCCCCAGACAGACCTGGCGCAGGTCATCATCATTGCCGACGCAGGCCATGACAAACTCGGCACCCAGAGCCGCCTCACGCGCGGTTTGCGCCTGCGTGCCGCCATGTTGCGCGCCCCAGGCCTCGGCCTTGGCGGGGCTGCGGTTCCAGGCCGTCACCTGATGGCCCTTGGCCACCAGATGCCCCGCCATCGGATAGCCCATCACGCCCAGACCCAAAAATGCCAGTTTCGCCATAGTGATCGCCCTTCGGATTGCCCTGTTGCCCCGGATCGACTAGGAACCCAAGGCGGCGTCCTCGTCAAGAACGCACCCCAAACCGAAAGTCTGACCGGCCAATGTTCACCCTCTTTCGCTGGTTGTTGCGTATTGTCACAGGGCTGGTTGTGCTGGGGCTATGCACGGGGCTGCTGTTTTACTGGTTTCTGTCGCGGTCGTTGCTGGATTACGATGAGGATTTCAGCCTGACCGGCATTTCCGGCCCGGTAGAGATTGTGCGCAACAACAGCTCAGTCCCGCATATCTTTGGCGGCACCGACAACGATGTGTATTTCGCCCTGGGGTTCGTGCATGCGCAGGACCGGCTGTGGCAGATGACGATGTTGCGCCGCACCGCCCAGGGCCGGTTGTCCGAGATTTTCGGTGAGAAAACCCTGCCCACGGATGAGCTGTTGCGGCGGCTGGATCTCTATGGATTGGCGCTGAGTTCGGTCAAGGCGCAGGATCCGCAGACGCTGTCCGCACTTGTGGCCTATTCGGCAGGGGTCAATGCCTGGATTGATCAGATCAACAGCGGGGCGCGCGGGCGGGGTGCGCCGGAATTCTTTTTGTTCGCCCCCGAGATTTCGGCCTGGGCGCCGGCTGATTCCATCGCCATCCTTAAACTGATGGCGCTGCAGATGTCCGATCAGGCCACCGCCGAGGTGGTGCGCGCGCAACTGTCGCTGGTGCTGCCAGAGGCGCGGCTGAACGATATCCTGCCCGCCGATCCCGGTCAGGGCATGGCCGCCCTGCCCGACTATGCCGCCCTTATCCCCGGTGCCACCCCCGGCGGGCCGGTGCGTCTGGCCGATCTGCCGTTTTCACCGCTGCCTGATCTGGGCATGGCGGGCGCGTCAAACGCCTGGGCGGCCGAGGCGCGGCGGTCAGCGGCCGGCGGCGCATTGCTGGCCAATGACCCGCACCTGGGCTTTACCGCGCCGACGATCTGGTATCTGGCGCGGCTGCAGCTGTCGTCGGGCGGTGTGATCGGCGGCACCATTCCGGGCGTGCCTGCAGTGCTGGTCGGGCGGTCTGAACAGCTGGGCTGGGGGCTGACCACCACCTATCTGGACGATCAGGACGTGGTGATCGAAAAGCTGAACCCAGAGAATTCGCAGCAATACGCCCTGCCCGATGGCACCTGGGGCACGTTTGACAGCCGCCAGACCATCGTGACCGTCAAGGATGCCGAGCCGATCACCCTGACCCTGCGCTGGTCGCGCAACGGGCCGGTGCTGACCGGGGCACAGTTCAATCTGGGGGCGGTGACCCCCGCGGGCCATGTCGCTGCGCTGTCGTGGACGGCGCTGTCCGGCGCAGACACCTCGATCAGTGCCGCGATGCAGCTGATGCACGCCCAAACCGTGGCCGCAGCGATTGAGGCCGGGCGGCTGCATGTCGCCCCTGCCCAGAACCTGATGCTGGCCGGGCCGGATGGCGTGGCCTTGCAGGTGATCGGCGCAATGCCGATCCGTGATGCGGCCAACCCTAGTCAAGGCCGTCTGCCCAGCCCCGGCTGGAACCCGGCCACCGGCTTTAAGGGCATTTTTCCCTATGACCAGAACCCACGCTTCGTGAACCCACCCTCAGGCATTCTGGGCAATACCAACAACAAGATCATCGACCGCCCGTTTCCCAACCACCTCAGCTATCACTGGGGCGATACCCAGCGCATCCAGCGTTGGCAGACTCTGATGCAGACCAGCACGGTGCAGACCCGCGACAGCTTTATCCAGGCGCAACTGGATACCGTCAGCCCGACGGCGCGCGCCCTTCTGCCGCTGATCGGGGCGGATCTGTGGTTTACCGGCACCGCCGCCGCCGAAGGCACGCCAGAGCGGCTGCGCCAGCGCGCGCTGATCCTTTTGGCCGAGTGGAACGGCGAGATGACTGAACACATGCCCGAGCCGCTGATCGCCGAGGCCTGGCTGCGCGCCCTGATGGACCGGCTGATCCGCGATGAATTGGGCCCGAGGGCCGATACCTTCACCCATCCAGACGCGATCTTTATTGAGCGGGTTTACCGCAACACCGACGGGGCGGCGGCCTGGTGTGATGTGATCCAGTCGGCGGCGGTGGAAAGCTGCGCCGATCTGGCGCGGATTGCGCTGGATGAGGCGCTGTTGCGTCTGACCGAGCAATACGGCCCCAATCTGGAAAGCTGGCGCTGGGGCGACGCCCACACCGCCACCCATGACCACCCGGTTCTGGGCGCGGTGCCGTTCGTCAAATGGTTCGTCAACATCCGCCAATCCACCTCGGGCGGCGATGACACGCTGATGCGCGGGCTGACCAAGGGCGACGGGCCGAACCCGTATCTGAACGTGCATGGCGCGGGCTATCGCGGGGTCTATGATTTCGCCGACCCCGACAGTTCCGTCTTCATCACCGCAACCGGGCAGTCCGGCCACCCCCTCAGCAGTCACTACGATGATCTGGGAGAGTTGTGGCGCCGGGGCGAATATATCCCGATGTCACTGGACCCGGACCTCGCCCGCGCGGCTGCCGTGGGGGTGATGCGTCTGACGCCCGCAGGTGCGGAGGACTGAGACCTTACAGGCGGGCGAACGCATTCGCCTGACGCGCGGTCCAGCGCACGGCAATGTGCCAGCCCTCTTCGCCTTCGCGTTCCTCGGTGATGACATTGTGGTCATGCAGCCAGGCGCGGCGGCGGCCATCGGCAAACCCCAGTTTCAGCCGGGCGTCCTGGCGGTCTTCGTCCACCAGCGATGAGATGGCGGCCAGCAGGGGCGCGATCCCCTCGCCGGTCAGGGCTGATACCGGAAACACCTGCGACCGCTGGCTGCCTTGGGCCACCAGCGCCTCATGCGCGGTGGCGTCAACCAGATCCAGCTTGTTCCAGATCTCCAGCTGCGGGGTCTGCGCGTCCACCCCCAGCGATTGCAGGATATCGGCCACGTCGGCGGCCTGCTCGGCGGTCTCAGGATGGCTGATGTCGCGCACATGCAGGATCAGATCGGCCGACAGAACCTCTTCCAGGGTGGCGCGGAATGCGGCAACCAGTTGGGTCGGCAGATCCGAGATGAAGCCAACCGTGTCCGACAGGATCACCTTGACGCCTGAAGGCAGCGCCACCCCTCGCATGGTCGGGTCCAGCGTGGCGAACAGCATGTCCTTGGCCAGCACATCGGCTCCGGTCACCCGGTTGAACAGGGTGGATTTTCCAGCGTTGGTATAGCCGACCAAGGCCACAATCGGGAACGGCACCTTGGCGCGTGAGGCGCGGTGCAATTCGCGGGTTTTCACCACCTGCTCCAACTGACGCTTCAGGCGGATCACCTGATCGTCGATGGCGCGACGGTCGGATTCGATCTGCGTCTCACCCGGGCCACCAACGAAACCAAAGCCGCCGCGCTGCCGCTCAAGGTGGGTCCAGGCGCGAACCAGACGGCTGCGCTGGTAGGACAGGGCCGCCAGTTCCACCTGCAACACGCCTTCTCGGGTGCGGGCGCGATCCGAGAAGATCTCCAGGATCAGGCTGGTGCGGTCCAAAAGTTTGACCCCCCATTCCTTTTCCAGATTGCGCTGTTGCACCGGGCTGACCGGGCCATCCACCAGGACCAGATCGACCTCATCGGCCATCAGCCGCGATTTCAGCTCGGCGACCTTGCCCGACCCGAACAGCATGCCCGGATGCACCCGCGGCAGGCGCACCACCTCGGCCCAGAGAATGTCCAGACCGGGCAGCGCTGCGGCCAGACTGACCGCTTCGGCCAGCCCGTGTTCGGGCAGGCGGCGGCTTTGCCGGGCGCGCGTGTCGGGATGCAGCACCACCGCGCGCGTTGGCTGCGCGGCGGTGTCATGCCATTTGTCCCCCGAACCAGCGGTCGGGGACAAGCCATCATCAGGGTCTTGGTCAGGCGGGTTGATCAGTCTTCACCATCATAGAGGTTGATCGGCGCGCCGGGCATGATTGTGGAAATCGCATGCTTATAGACCAGTTGCGATTGGCCATCGCGGCGCAGCAACACACAGAAATTGTCAAACCAAGTGATCACACCTTGCAACTTGACCCCATTGATCAAGAAGATGGTCACCGGAACCTTGGCTTTGCGCACATGGTTCAGAAACGCGTCCTGCAGGTTTTGCTTGTCACCAGCCATTGTTCTTTTGCCTTGCATTGTGCCCGTGTTCAGTCACAGGTCCACGATCATTGAATGTAGATCTACATCGTTTCTGTCCCAAAAAAGAGACCAATTTACTATGGTCCGGGTTGTGCCGACATTCCAGACCTAAAATCAGTCCGTTATCCAACCATTTTGCAGTTGCGGCAATGCCGCACTAACGCCGCCATCCGCCGGGTGCGAAAAGGGCGATCAGCGCCAGCGTTTCCAGCCGCCCGACGATCATCGCCACGCCCAGCACGGCCTTGACCGGGATTGACAGCTGGCCATATCCAATCGGCTGGGCCAGCGCCACATCGGCCAGGGGGCCGGTCGTCGTCATCGCGGCGATGGCCAGCACCAGAGCCTCCTGAAACTGCAGGTTTGCCATCGACAGCGCCAGAATCGTGACCGCAATAGACATTGCGAAAAGCATGAAGAAAACCCATGCCATATAGGCCCCTTCGCGGCGCATCCGGCGCGCATCCATGCCACTCCCGCCGACCGAATTGGGGTGGACGATGCGCTGCAATTCGCGCTGACCATGGCGGAAGAGCGCGTAGACGCGCAAGAGTTTCACCCCGCCCGCCGTAGTCGCCACGCCGCCGCCCATCATCGCCAGACCCAACAGCATCATGCCCGGTGCCTCCAGCCCCGACCACAGGCGCGTCGCACTCCAATAGATGCTTTCATAGCCGGTGGTGGTCAGGAATGATCCCGCCGTAAAGACCGCACCCCAGATCGTTGCCCAGATCGACCCGGTCGCCACCACTGGCCCCTCGGCCTCTCCGACATGGGTCACCAACCAGTGCCGCCCGACCAGCACCATCGGCACCACGATCAGCAAAAGGCCTGCAATCCGCAGCTCGGGGTCACGCCATAAGGCAAAGTTGCGGTCGGCCAGCCCGGTAAAGGGCAAGGCGCGGCGGGTAACGGCGAAAATCAGGAAGATCAGAATCAGCGCCTCACCCGCCACCCCCGATGCCGAGGCCGCCGGCCCCGCCCCGGCCGAGATCCCCGAGGTGGACAGCGTTCCCATCGCATGCACCAGGGCGGCCAGACTGTCCTCCCCGGCCATCAACAGCCCTACCCACAGGATCAGCGTCAGCCCGCCGTAAACCGGGAAAATCACCAGCGCATAGCGGGTGATCCGCTCGGCCGGTTCGGCGATGCGGGTGATCTGGCGGGTCTGGCTTGCCCCGCGTCCCGGCACCCGGCCCGAGATCACCTCGGCCCCGCCCAGATTCAAGGGCGCCAGCACCGCATAGGCCGCCAGCAGGATATAGAACCCGCCGAACCAGCCCACCAGCGCGCGCCACAGATGCACCGACAAGGGCAGGCGCGCGGACTCATACCCCGTCGCCCCGGTGGTGGTGAAGGATGACAGCATCTCAAACCAGGCATTGGCCAGCGTGGTGTCGGGCACCGCCTGCACCACCGGCATCGCCATGATGAAGGGCAGGATCACATAGGCCCCGATCAGCGTGGTCAGATGGTTGCGCGCCACGTTGCGGGGGCGGTAGGCAGCGGTGGCCAGCGCCAGCATCACCGTCAGCATCAGAAGAAATCCGCCCGAGTAAAAGAACGCCCGCGCCACGATATGCTGCCCCAGGGCCAGCGCGTGGATCGCCGGCACCCAGCACAAGAGCGCCGTCAGGCCCAAGAGGACCACGATCAACGGCATCTGGATCAGGCGCCGCAGCATGCTAGAAAAAGTCGATCGAGACTTGCAGCAGACGCTCGACCTCGGGCACGTCCTTGGTCATCGCGAACATGGCGATCACGTCGCCCGCCTCGATCCGCAGATCACCCGTCGGCTTCATCACCTTTTCACCCTTCATCACCGCGCCCACCAGCACGCCTTCGGGAAATTCAATCTCACGCACCAGACGGCCCGACATCGGGCTGGTCGACATGACCTGCGCCTCGATCATCTCGGCCTCGGCGTCGCCAACGGAATAGACCGCGCGCACCCGGCCATGCCGGATGTGGCGCAGGATCGAAGAGACGGTGGTGGCGCGCGGGTTGATATAGGCGTCAATGTCCAGGGCCGACATCAGGGGCGCAAGGGTGGGGTCATTGACCAGCGCAATCGCCAGACGACAGCCCGCCTGCTTGGCCCGCACGGCGACCAGAAGGTTGGTCTTGTCATCATCGGTCACCGCCAGAACGGCATCGGCGCGGTCAACGCTGGCTTCCAGCAAGAGGTCCATGTCCATGCCGTCGCCATAGAGAACGATGGTGCGCTCCAGCGCGTCAGCGGCGCGCTCGGCGGTGGGGCGATGCTTTTCGATGATCTTGGTGCGGGTGCGTTCCGTGCGCGTCTCCAGCGCACGGGCCACCCCCAGGCCAACATTGCCGCCACCGATGATGACCACGCGCTCTTGTTTCTGGTTCTTCTTGCCAAAGATTTCCAGACTGCGGTTGACGTCTTCGGAATGGGTGAAGACGTAGATCTGATCGTCGGGCAGCAGCTGATCGCCCGGATCCGGCGCGAAGAGACGCCCCTCGCGGCGCACGCCGACGACGATGGCGCGTAAGGTGGGAAACAGCTCATTCAACTGGCGCAGGGGCGTGTTCAGCACCGGGCAATTCTCGGTCAGCTGAATGCCCAACAGTTGCGCCCGGCCGCCCATGAACATCTCTGTGTCAAAGGTGGAGGGGGCGGCCAGCCGTTGCAACGCGGCCTCGGCCACCTCACGCTCGGGGCTGATCACCACGTCAATCGCCAGCCGGTCCATGTTGTAGACATCGGAATAGGCGGTATCTAGGTATTCCTGCGCGCGGATCCGGGCAATCTTGCGCGTGACGTTAAAGGCCGACTGCGCGATCTGGCAGCAGACCATGTTCACCTCATCGCTATGGGTGGCGGCAATGATCATGTCGGCGTCGCGCGCGCCCGCCCGCTCCAGCACGTCGGGGTGGCTGGCAAAGCCGACCACGCCCTGCACATCCAGCGTTTCCGTGGCGCGGCGCACCAGATCGGCGTTCACGTCAACCACGGTGACATCGTTCTTTTCGCCTGACAGATGGCGGGCGATCTGCCAGCCCACCTGGCCTGCGCCGCAGATGATCACCTTCATGGTTGCGTCTCCTTCGGGGCCGCAGCCCTTTTGCGGCCTTCATCGCATTTGCCACCGCAAGGGTCAATTACGCCGCCTTTCCTGTGCGATCAGGCCTCTTCTTCGTCATCCTCAAAATGTGCGCCGCGCCCGCCGTTCTTGGCCCCGGTGACAACGCCCAGCGATTTCAGTTTGCGGTGAAGGGCGCTGCGCTCCATGCCCACAAAATTCGCGGTACGGCTGATGTTGCCGCCAAAGCGGTTGATCTGGGTCAACAGATATTCCCGCTCAAACAACTCGCGCGCCTCACGCAGGGGCAGCGTGGCGATGGTGCCGCCCAGGATCATGCCCTCACCACTGCCGCCGGTGGCCGCAGGCTCCAGCCCCGGCAATTCGCGCGCCTCGATGGCGCCACCGCCCTCGCCCAGGATCAGAACCCGCTCGATCACATTGCGCAATTGGCGGATGTTGCCGGGCCAGGGCATGGTTTGCAACATCGCCTCGGCCTCCTGGGTCATCTGACGGGCGGGCAGGCCTTGGGTGCGGTGGAACCAATCGACGAAATACTGGGTCAGCTCGGGGATGTCCTCGCGCCGGTCGGTCAGGGGCGGCACCAGAATCGGCACGACGTTCAGCCGGTCAAACAACTCTTGGCGAAACCTCCCCGAGCGGATTTCCGACGGCAGATCGCGCGTGGTGGATGAGATCACCCGCAGATCGACCCGCACCTTGTCGGTGCCCCCGACCCGGCTGAACTGCTGCTCGGTCAGAACCCGCAGGATTTTCGACTGAGTGCCCGCGGGCATGTCGCCGATCTCATCGAAATAGACCACGCCACCATGTGCCTGTTCCAACAGACCCGGCTCTATCCCCCGCTCGGCCGTCTCACGTCCAAACAGCACCTCTTCCATCCGGTCGGGTTCGACCGTCGCAGAGGACACGCTGATGAACGGTGCAGAGGCGCGGTTGGAATTGGCATGAATGAACCGCGCGGCCAGTTCCTTACCCGACCCGGGCGCGCCGGTCAGCATGACGCGACCGTTTGATTTGGTCACCTTTTCCAGGTTTGCTTTCAATGCCTTGAAGGACGGACTTGATCCAATCATCTCGGAGGTCGTCACATCCTTGCGGCGCAACTCCTGGTTTTCGCGGCGTAGGCGACTGGTCTCCATCGCGCGGCTGACCACCACCATCAGCTGGTCGATGTT
Source organism: Paracoccaceae bacterium (assembly GCA_049291415.1). Classification (GTDB taxonomy): domain Bacteria; phylum Pseudomonadota; class Alphaproteobacteria; order Rhodobacterales; family Rhodobacteraceae; genus Pseudogemmobacter. The sequence goes on from JBATPI010000259.1 coordinate 33,288, forward strand.
GAAGGGTTTTTCGATGAAATCATAGGCTCCCTGCTTGATCGCGGCGACCGCGATTTCCACGTTGCCATGGCCCGAGATGATGATGATCGGGATATCGGGGTTGTCGCGTTTCACCGATTTCAGGATGTCGATGCCATCCATCCGACTGTCTTTCAGCCAGATATCCAGCACCATCAACGCCGGCGGATCGGCGTTGATCTCGGCCATGCAATCATCGGAATTTCCTGCCAGACGAACGGGATAGCCCTCGTCCTTCAGAATATCTCCGATCAGTTCACGGATGTCTTTTTCGTCGTCGACAATCAGAATGCTCATACCCTCAACCCCCTTGACCGCCATTGTGCGGCCCGATGTTACGGCCCAACCGACGCTTGGCCAGCCGCGGAAGGCGGATCTCGGCCATGGCGCCCGCATGGGCATTGCCTGCAAACACCTCGGCATCCAGCAAAGCCAGCGTGCCGCCGTGTTCCTCGATGATCTTCTTGACGATGGGCAGGCCCAGACCGGTGCCCTTTTGCCGCGTCGTCACATAGGGTTCAAACAGCCGCGCCCGGTCGGGCGGCAGGCCGATACCATTGTCGCTGATGCAGATGATCGTTTCGCCATCAACCACCTGCATCTGGATGCGGATTTCGGGCACCAACCCATTTGGCGCGCCCTTTTCCTGATAGGTTTCAATCGCTTCGCCCGCGTTCTTGATCAGGTTTGTCAATGCCTGATTGATCATGGTGGCGTCCAGATCCAGCAGCATCGGACCTGCCGGAATGTCGATCACAAAGCGCACGCCGGGCTGACCCACCTCTTGCAAGGTGATGGCACCTTGCAACAGCACCACCAGATCGGTCTCACGCCTGTCCGGCTCGGGCATCCGGGCGAATTTGGAAAACTCATCGACGATCCGGCGCAGATCATTGGTCTGGCGCACGATCACATCAGTGTATTGTTCCAGATCTTCGGGCTGTTGCACCTGAGACTTGAACTTGCGCTTGATCCGCTCGGCCGACAGCGCGATGGGGGTCAGCGGGTTTTTGATCTCATGCGCGATGCGGCGCGCGACGTCGCCCCAGGCGGCCATGCGCTGCGCGGTGACCAGATCCGTCACATCGTCAAACGCCACCACAAAGCCCTCCAGCCCGCCGGTCTCATTGCGCCGCACGCTCATCCGCACCAACAGGCTTTCCAGCTTGCCCCGGCGGGTCAGGCGGACCTCATCTTGCACCACCGCATCGCCTTCGGCGCGCAGGCGTTCGAAAAGTGCTGCAAATTCCGGCACCGCCTGCCCGATCACCGCATCCTGCAAGGGGCCGGCAATGTCCAACAACCGCTCAGCCGCGCGGTTGGCAAAGTCTATGCGCCCCTCGGCGTCCAGACCCACCACCCCTGCGGTGACGTTGGACAGCACGGAATCGAACAGCCTGCGCCGCCGCTCGGTCTGGCTGTGGCTGTCTACCAGCGCCTCACGCTGGCCCTTCAGCTGACGTGTCATCTGATTGAACAGCCGTCCCAGCATGGCAATTTCATCATCGCCGTCTTCTTCGGGCACATGCACGTCCAAATCACCGCCGCCCACCCGCTGCGCCGCCCCCGCCAGCCGGCCCACCGGGCGGGCCAACCGTTCAGCGAACCACAGGCCCAGCCAGATCGCCGCCAGAACCAGAATGATCGCAAAGCCCAGATAGATCAGGCCGAAATTCAGCAAGAGCCGCCCGCGTTCGCTTTCCAGCTGATTATACAGCTGCACCGTTTGCTGGGTTTCATCCAAGAGCGACAGGATAGATCCATCAACATTGCGGCTGACGTAAAGATAGCGGTCGGCAAAGGCGTCCAGATGCACCAAGGCGCGGAATTCATTATTTTCCCAGTCCTGGATCAACACCGGCCCTGTCTCGCGGGCGCGCTTCAGATCGTCCAGCGTGACCGGCTCAAACCCGAACAGGTAAGACCGGTCACCGCGGGTGCGCAGGGTGCCGGTGCCGTCGATCAGATAGGCCTCTTTCAACCCGCGCTGGATCAGTTCCTGACCCTGGCTCAGTAGCGGGCGCAGCTGATCGTCGCGCAGAAAAAAGGTTTTTTGCTTGGCCAGATTCAGATAGGCGGCCAGCGAATTGGCGTCCTCGGTCAGATCGGCGCTCTGCTCGCCTTCATAGGCCTGCGCCGCCGACAGCGAAGATCCGACGACAGACCGGACCCGGTCGGAAAACCAGCCCTCCAGCCCCAGATTGACCGACAGCACCGCAAAGACCGCCACCAGCACCGTCGGCACCAGCGCCATTCCGGCAAAAACGCCGGTCAGCCGCAGGTGCAGCCGCGATCCTGCACTGTGGCTGCGCCGGTCGGCGATCATTCGGGCCACACGGGCCAGCACCAGGGCGGCCACGACCAGCACATAAACCAGATCGGTCAGCAAAATCAGCCGCAGCGCAGGTGATGTGGCGCCCTGGTTCAGCGGCCCCAGCGCCAGAAATGTCGCCACCACCAGAACCGGGCCCAGAAACACCAGCCCCAGCGTCATCGCCGTCTGCACGCGACGCAAGCGGCGCAGGCGTGACAGCCGTGTCCAGAAATCCCGGCGCATGGCGCGATGTGTGTTGATGATACCCTCGCTACATCTGGTGGCGTGGTCGGGGTGAAACCCGAACGACACGCATGATGTTGCGGTTTTACATCAGTTTGCGGCGGCGTGTCACGCGGATATCCAGATCCGTCATCTTCTTGCGCAGGGTATTGCGGTTGATCCCCAGCAAATCAGCGCATTTCGCCTGATTTCCGCCCGTTGCGGCCAGTGCAATCTCGATCAGCGGGGTCTCGAACTCTTTCAGGATGCGCGGATAAACGCCGGGAGGCGGCAATTGCCCGCCATGCAGATCAAAATACCGCTGCAAATGCCGCGCGACCGAGTCGGCCAGTTTTTCGCCCGAGTCCACCGCCAGCCCTGCCGCGTGCGGCGCCGGGCCAAGGGCGAGATCGACCTCGGCGCGCGAAATCTCGGGCGTTGCGGTCAAGAGACCCAGACGCCGAATCGTGTTTTCCAACTGCCGGACGTGGCCGGGCCAATCAAACACCCGCAAAGCCTGGATAGCGGCATCGGACAGGTGCCGGGGCGTCGCGTGCTGGGTCAGGAAATGCTGGGCCAACAGGGCAATATCATCAACCCGGTCGCGTAGGGCGGGCAGATGCAGGGTCACCCCGCTGAGCCGATAGAAAAGATCGGCGCGAAATTGGCCGGATTTGATCCGGGGGGCCAGATCGCTTTGGCAGGTGGCGATGATCCGCGGCGGGGTCGGGCCGGGCTGGTTCATCAGGCGCAAGGCGCGCAGTTGGGCGGCTTCGTCGAAATCAGCCAGTTCGTCAAAGACCAGCGTTCCACCGCGGGCAGGCACATCCGGGCCGGTCAGATCGGCCCCGGTCAGCACGACCAGAGCCTGATCGCCGCGATCAGACAGCTGATGGATCGCCCGCGCCAGCAGGCTTTTGCCGGTGCCACTCTCGCCGGTGATCAGCACCGGCAGATCGGCGTTGCGCACCCGCGCCACCTGCCCATACAGCGCCTGCATCGGCGCGCTGCGCCCGATCAGCGGCAGATCCTGCGCCGGCTTTGGCG
>JBATPI010000260.1:0-1876 GCA_049291415.1 Paracoccaceae bacterium
CACCCGCAGCTCGCCTTGCTTCACGCCTGAAAGAAGGATCCGCCCGCTAACCCATTGAAAAACAACGCGCCACCTTCGCCGCGTCGTCAAACCCTCTGATCGCACTCCACCCCGGAGTATTTATGCCACGATGAAGGGCGTCACGTTTGCCGGCTTCATCTTGGTCCAAATACTCTTGCCGGAGGCACTGCCCCCAGTTCCGCCGCCACAGACCTATCCCGCTGCCAATGCCGGTCTGGGGGGCTCGATGCCCGCCAGGACGGCAGCCCCCCATACGGGCACCCCCCGCACGGCCTCCCGGTCATTGCACCTTGCGTGGACCAGCGCTTACGCCTAAATAGCCCCTCGCAAACCTCATGATCGAAAAGCGCCCATGGAAACCGTTATTCTGACCATCCACCTGATCCTTGCCCTTCTCTTGATCGGTGTGGTGCTGTTGCAGCGCAACGAAGGCGGTGCCCTTTTGTCGGGCGGAGGCAACATGCAGGCCCGCGGTCAGGCAACGGCCTTGACCAAGCTGACTTGGGTTTTTGCCGCCGCGTTCATCTCCACTTCGATCGCGCTGGCGGTTCTTTCCGCGCAAAAAGCCCGAAGCACGTCGGTGGTGGACGTCCCGGCCGCGACAGCCCCGGTTGAGACCCCTGCCGCAGCCGGCGCAGATCTTTTGCCACCTCAGCCCGCCGATGCGCCCGCCGCACCGCCCCCGGCTGAGGCCCCGGCAGCAGGCGAGACCGCACCGCAGCCGGCCAACTGACACCATAGTTTGTCGGAAATTGCGGACCGCAGACATTATCTTGCGGTCCGCGGTTGCGCGACCCGCTTTCCGTCCCTATAGATCCTCTCCCGTGGTACCGCGATTCCACCTGTGCCGAATCGCGCATTTCAAACACGGGGGCCATCAGTGGCGCGTTACATCTTCATCACCGGCGGCGTCGTTTCATCCCTTGGCAAAGGTCTGGCTTCCGCCGCCCTTGGTGCCCTGTTGCAGGCCCGCGGCTACACCGTCCGCCTGCGCAAACTGGACCCCTACCTGAACGTCGATCCCGGCACGATGTCGCCCTTTGAACATGGCGAGGTTTTCGTCACCGACGACGGCGCCGAAACCGACCTCGACCTTGGCCATTACGAACGCTTCACCGGCGTCTCGGCCCGGATGACCGACTCTATCTCCTCTGGCCGGATTTATTCCAACGTGCTGGAAAAGGAACGCCGCGGCGATTACCTGGGCAAAACCATCCAGGTCATCCCCCATGTCACCAATGAAATCAAAGACTTCCTGCGAATTGGCGACTCAGAGGTCGACTTCATGCTGTGTGAGATCGGCGGCACCGTCGGCGACATCGAAGGCCTGCCCTTCTTCGAGGCCATCCGCCAGTTCATCCACGAACGCCCCCGTGGCCAGTCGATCCTGATGCACCTGACCCTGCTGCCCTACCTCGCCGCCTCGGGTGAGCTGAAAACCAAACCGACCCAGCATTCGGTCAAGGAACTCCAATCCATCGGCCTTGCCCCCGACATCCTCGTCTGCCGCTCCGAACACCCGATCCCGGACCGCGAGCGGGAAAAGATCGCCCTCTTCTGCAACGTCCGCAAAGAGCATGTCATCCCCGCCTATGACCTGAAAACCATCTACAACGCCCCGCTCGCCTACCACGCCGCGGGCCTGGATCAGGCCGTCCTCGACGCCTTCGCCATCACCCCCGCGCCCAAACCCAACCTCGCCCGCTGGGAAGACGTGATGGACCGCCTGACCCATGCCGAGGGTGAGGTCCGCGTTGCCATCGTCGGCAAATACACCCAGCTCGAAGACGCCTACAAATCCATCGCCGAGGCGCTGACCCATGGCGGCATGGCCAACCGCACCCGCGTCCGCGCC
>JBATPI010000261.1:0-8940 GCA_049291415.1 Paracoccaceae bacterium
GTCCATGGCCAGCCGCAGCGCGCGCCACGCCGCGCCGGGGCGACGAGCCGCAAAGGGCAAGGCGGACCGGATCAATGACCAGCCGCCTTGCGCCAGAATATGCTCAGTCCGGCTGTCTTCAGCGATATCGGCGGCATCGACCAGCCGCGCCCGATCCGACCGCAGCGCAAAGCGGGAGATCTGCCATTCCATCCGCTCAAGCGCATGGATCTCGCGCCGGATGAAGCTGTGCGAGGGCTGGGGATAGGTATTGACGAGATACGCGATTTTCAACGCAAAGCAGCCTCTGGCAGGAGTGTGGCCAGCATCGGGGGGCCGGGGCGCGGATGCAAGGGCCGAGAGCCACCACCCCCGCATCCGATTGACCGGTGATGCAGCAAAGCCTAAGTCTTTGTCGTCTTTGGGGTTCGGCAGGCATGGTTGTGACGGATGGAATGGGCCTGATGGGCCGGGCGCTGCGTGGATCAGCGCTGACCGCGGGGTCTTATGTCATCACCCAAGGGCTGCGGCTGGCGTCGAACCTGGCGCTGACGCGGATCCTGTTCCCCGAGGCGTTTGGCCTGATGGCGCTGGTCAGCGTGGTACTGGTGGGCCTGCAGATGTTTTCCGACACCGGCGTTGGCCCCGCCATCTCGCGCAGCGCACGCGGAGATGAGCCTGCCTTTCTGGACACGGCCTGGTCGATCAATGTCATCCGGGGCGGGATGCTGTTCGCACTGACCTGTGCGCTGGCCTGGCCTTTGGCGGCGCTGTGGCAGGCGCCAGAGCTGCGCCAGCTGCTGCCCGTGGCGGGGGTGACGCTGCTGATCGCCGGATTCAACCCGTCGCGGATAGACACCGCCAACCGGCACCTGATGCTGGGCCGGCTGACCGCGCTGGATCTGGCGGCGCAGATCATCGGCATTGCGGCGATGGTGATACTGGCGCTGGCGATGCAATCGGTCTGGGCGCTGGTCTTGGGCGCGATTGTCGGATCATGTGCCAAGCTGGTGCTGACATGGGGCTGGTTGCCGGGGGCAGCGAACCGGTTTCGATGGGATGGGCCCGCGGCGCATGAGCTGGTACATTTCGGCAAATGGATCTTCCTGTCCACCGTCTGCGGGTTTCTGCTGTCGCAGGGCGACAAGGCGATCCTGGGCAGCTATCTGCCCTTGCCCGATCTGGGCATCTACAACATCGGCTATTTTCTGGCCTCTTTCCCGGCCCTGCTGGCGGGCGCGGTGGTCAGTCGCGTGATGATCCCCCTCTACCGCGAACGGGCCAAGGGCCGCCACGATGGCCGGCTGGAGCGGATGCGCTGGGGCCTGACGGCGGGGATCTTGCTGGCGCTGGGGGCGCTGGCGTTGGCGGGGGGGCCGCTGGTGCATATGCTGTATGACGACCGCTATCTGGCGGCGGGGGCGATCGTGACGGCGGTAGCGCTGGTTCAGATGCCGGCGGTCATTGGCATGACCTATGACCAGTCGGCGCTGGCGGCGGGCGATGGGCGGGGCTATTTCGCGCTGATCGCGGCGCGGGCGGCGGTGCAGACCTCGGCCTTCCTGCTGGGCGCGCATTTTGCAGGTCTGGGGGGTGCGCTGTTGGGCCAGGGAGTGGCGGCGGCGCTGGTACATCCCTTGATCATACGGCTGGCGCGGCGGCATGGGGTTTGGGACCTGCGGCACGATCTGGCGATGGCGGCCTTGGTGCTGCTATTGGTCGGGCTGGTGGCACAGATGGACGGCGCGGCGCTGGCGTCATTGGTCGGATAAAGCGTGGATCCTGCACCTCTTTGTCTGCCAGTGTGACCGCAGCAGTGGGTGCCCAAATTGCGGCTGCGGGCGATTTTTGGCCGGAATCAGAACAAAACAGGGGGCAAAGCGCTGTTTTTGCCGATAAACTCGCTGGTTGTTTCCATATTCTTAACTATTTGCCTGAGATCATGCAATTCAGGCTGGAATCGATCTGTGTTCCTGCACAGTATTAAACCAGACAGATGTGATGACAGGGGGGCTGCCCGTGCTGACAGGCATGGTCTTTTCATCGGTGGTGGCGGGGATGCTGAGCCTTGCCCTGTCGCTTTTGGCCGGACATGCCTTCGTGGTGGCATTGTTGCTCTACATTATGGCCGGTTGGTGCGGGATGTTGGTCTTTATCTGGCGCGCGATGCTGGTTCAGGATCGCGAGACCGCTGCCTGATTGTTTCTGCGTGGGCAGTAGTGGAACGCTTTGCTTTGCCTTTGCCTTTTCAACCCTCTTTACGGTTCGTTGCCTGGACCGGCTTGATTTCTTGCGAATCATCCGAACACGGTAAATCCAACCCTTTCAGTTTTAAACATCTTCCGGTTGTGCCGCGCGCGTGCCGTTAAGCATTGCGGCCAAATTGGGACAAAAAATCAACTGGAACGTGACGGCATTGCGGCGAAGTCGGCGGAATTCCCATGGTCAAGCTGCTGGTGGGCAGGATAAAATCCAAATTGGGGGCGTTCTGTACGAGTGCATGTCATGGGCTGTCTAAGACGCAATAATACTGATTTCAATGACGCAGCGCCGGGCTACGGCTTTTGTTCTGGCACCGATTATTGTCTGACACTGTTGGCGGGACACTGACAATGACAATCAGTTTCAATGAGTTTGGGGACGGTGGGCCGGTCATGCAGTCTTTGGCTGAACCGTCGTCGGACGGCCAGCCGCGCAAGACGGAAACCGAACATCATGCGGGCGGATTCTATCGCCGTGGGATAAAACGGCTGTTGGACATCGCCGCAATCGTAGCCGCGATGCCGGTGGTGGTGCCGATGATTGCGGCGCTGGCGATTCTGGTGGCTCGGCAGGGCGGGCGACCGTTCTATTGTCAGGTGCGTGTCGGAAAAAGCGGCAAGCCGTTTCGCATGTGGAAACTGCGCAGCATGGTGAATGATGCCGATGCGCGGATGGAGGCCTATCTGGCCGAAAACCCCGCAGCACGCGCCGAATGGGACAGCACGCAAAAGCTGCAGAATGATCCGCGGGTGACCAGTTTTGGCCAGTTCCTGCGCCGGTCCAGCCTCGATGAGTTGCCGCAGCTGTGGAACGTGCTGACCGGCGATATGAGCCTGGTCGGCCCGCGCCCGATGATGCTGAACCAGCAGTCGATGTATCCGGGCACTGCGTATTACAAGCTGCGCCCCGGAATTACCGGCTATTGGCAAACGGCGGGCCGCAACAAGACCACGTTCGAGGCCCGGGCCGAGTTTGACACCGATTATGAGGCGGACTTGACGCTGGCCACCGATCTGCGGATTCTGGCGCGTACGGTGAATGTGGTGTTAAAGGGCACGGGCTGCTAGGCCACGCCGCCGCCGCCCGCCTTATCTGACGAAAAAGATGATCGACATCACGATCCCGACCAGAATGATGAACGCCCGCAGCGCCGCCGTATTGCGGATCCGTTTGGCAAGAATTGCGCCCAGATACCCGCCGATGGCGCACGCGATCCCCAAGGTCAGCAGTGAACTCCAGTCGATCAGGCCGGCCGCCGTATAGGTGGCGACCGATACGACCGAAAGCACCGCCGAGAGCAGGTTTTTCAACCCGTTCATCCGGTGCAGGTCGGTCATCCCGATGATGCCAAAGGCCGCCAGCAGCATGATGCCCAGGCCGCCGTTGAAATACCCGCCATAAACAGACACCAGCGCGATCACCCCCAGCGCGGCCATCTCTGACAGGCTGCGGCCTGAGGCCATCTGCCGTTTGACCACGAATGGCCCGGCGGCAAAAGCCGCTGTTGCAAAGACCAGCAACCAGGGCACCACGCCGGAAAATAACTCGGCCGAGGTCACCAACAGCAAAAGCGCGCCCACCAGTCCGCCGATGATAGAGACGCCGATCAGGCGGATGAGGCTGGGCCGGCCCTGCACGTCGATGTTTGACCGATACGCCCAAGCGCTGCCCAGATAGCCCGGAAGGGCGGCAAAGGTTGCCGTGGCATTGGCCGAGATCGGCGGCACACCGGCCCAGACCAGAGCGGGAAACGTCAGGAATGTGCCGCCACCCGCCAGTGCGTTCAGCGCCCCGGCGGCAAGGCCCGCCAGAACCAGCACGATTGTTGTCAGCATGGCCGTCCTCCCCGCCTTGAACCTGTTTGTTACAGCGCGCGGCGGGGCTGTGCAAATTGGTCGGGGCGGACGATGCGCTGGCCGTTGGTGTCAGATCTGTTTACCGGCCAGAAGGCGCGGCAGATCGCCCTGCAACCCGGCCGCCTGGCGGATGAACCGCCGCCGCAGGCCCGGCATCGCATTGACCAGCCCCAGCCCCAGATCCCGACCCAGTCGCAGGATGGGGTTGTCGTTTGAGAACAACCGGTTGACGGTATCCATGCCCAAGGCTAGGGCTGTGGAATCAAACCGCCGCCAGCGCTGATATTCCTCCAGCACCACGGCGCTGCCAATGTCTTCGCCACGCCGGGCGGCGGTGATCAGCACCTGCGCCAGCGCCCCCACGTCCCGCAGACCCAGGTTCAGGCCCTGCCCGGCGATGGGATGCACGCCATGCGCCGCATCGCCCACCAACGCGATGCGCGGGGCGATGAACCGCTCGGCCAGAGACAGGCTTAGCGGATAGGTAAAGCGCGCCCCGGCCAGGTTGATCTCACCCAGAAAGCTGCCAAACCGGGGCCGCAGGGCGGCCAGATATCCCGTATCATCCAAGGCCTGAATCGCCTGCGCGGCGGCGTCTGTCTCGCTCCAGACAATCGACGAATGATGACCGCCGGGCAGCGGCAGAATGGCCAACGGTCCTGCAGGCATGAAAAACTGATGCGCGGTGCCGTCGTGGTCTTTCTCATGGTGAATCGCGGTGACAAGGGCGGTTTGGCCATAGCCCCAGCCCTGCCGCCGGATCCCCGCGCGCATCGCCACGCCCGATCCGCGCCCGTCGCAGCCGACCAGCAGCCTCCCGCTCAGATGGCGGCCCGAGGCCAGGGTGATGGTGACGCCATTGGGCGTAACATCCTGGGCTTGAACGGTTTCGCCTGACAGTAGCGTGATCTGGGGGTGTGCCTGCATCGCTGCCAGAAAGGCCGCGTAGAGATAGCGGTCTTCCAGCATGAAGCCCATCGGGCCTTCTTCGATCTCGGCAGAATCGAAATGCAGAAAGAAGGGCGCGGCACCTTGGCCCGCGTGGCCGTCACTGGCCTTGATCTGGCGGATCGGCTGGCTGTGCGACTCAACCTCGGGCCAGATGCCGATCATCTGCAACAGTCGCTTGGACGCAATGGCCAACGCATAGGCGCGCCCGTCAAACCCGGCCTCGGCCCGGTCGGGTGCGGGGCGCGCGTCCACTACGGCGACGCGCAGCCCGCCTTGGGCCAGCGCCAGCGCCAGCGCCGGGCCATTCAGCCCGCCGCCCACAATCAGGATATCGGCATCGTGTTCCATGCCCTCAGACCTAGGGCCACCGTCGCCCATTGTCCATGCGGCCCTCAGCCGCTACCGTTCGGCGCAGAGCGTTGAGGGGGCGATGGATGAGCGGAACCTGGTTCCATATGACGGCAGCCGATCTGGGGCGCGAAATCGGCCGTGGCCGGATCAACCCGGTTGAGCTGACCGAGGCCTGGTTGGACAGGATCGATGGCCACCCCCTGACCCCGCGCATCTATGCCCGGACCACCGAAGTCCGCGCCCGGGGCGAGGCGATGGGGGCGGCCAGCCGCGCCAAGGCGGGGTTCCGCAAGGGGCTGCTGGATGGGGTCCCGATCAGTTGGAAGGATCTTTTTGATACCGCAGGGGTCGCGACAGAGGCGGGCTCGGCGCTGCTGCGGGGCCGCACGCCCAGCCGGGATGCCGTGGTGTTGCAGCAGGCAACCCAGGGCGGCGGCGTCTGTCTGGGCAAGACCCACATGTCGGAACTGGCGTTTTCCGGGCTGGGGCTGAATCCGGTCACCGCGACGTCCCCCTGTCTGAACGATGACAAGGCGGTGGCGGGCGGGTCTTCGTCGGGCGCTGCGGCCTCGGTGGCTTTTGGGTTGGCGGCGGCGGCGGTGGGGTCGGATACCGGTGGATCGGTGCGGATCCCGGCGGCGTGGAATGATCTGGCGGGGTTGAAGACCACCTCGGGCCTGCTGCCGCTGACCGGCACCGTGCCCTTGTGCGAGCGGTTTGATACCGTCGGCCCCTTGGCCCATTCGGTTGAAGATTGCGCGCTGCTGCTGGCCGCGATGCAGGGCGAGCAGCCGGTGGATCTGACCGGCGCCAGCCTGGCCGGCGCGCGGCTGGCGGTGCTGGAGACCCTTGCGCTGGACGATCTGCGTCCCGCACCGGCCAAAGGCTTTGATGATGCCTGCGGCCGTCTGACCCGCGCGGGTGCCCGGCTGGAACGGCTGGCCGCGCCTGAGATTGCCGAAGCGATGGACCTGGCCGGTCTGATCTTTACCGCCGAGGCCTATGCAATCTGGCGTGACACCATCGAGGCGGCGCCCGAGAAGATGTTTCCGCGCATTCTGGAGCGGTTCCGCACCGGCGCGCAGGTGCAGGCCACTGATTACATTGCGGCCTGGCGGCGGCTGGAGGTGCTACGCAATCAATGGGCTGACCGGGTGGCGGGGTTTCACGCGGTGATATTGCCCACCTCGCCCATCCTGCCGCCACATGCCAACCGGTTGATGACGGACCAAGACTATTACGTGACCGAAAACCTGCTGGCGCTGCGCAACACCCGGATTGGCAACCTGATGGGGCTGTGTGTGCTGACGCTGCCAACCTCGCAGCCCTCTTGTGGCGTCTCGTTCATGGCCCCTGCATTTGACGAGGGGCGACTGTTGCGGCTCGGCGCGGCGGCGGAACGTGCCCTTCGGTAGGATGGGCAATATTGCCCATCCTACGTCTGGGGGCAAAAAAGCCACAATTACACGCTCCAACCCCTAGGGATGGTTGCGAAATTCTGGACCGCCGCAAGTTCAGCCGCTAAGGTGGCTACAAACCGGGACAATAATGATCCCGGACCTGAGGCAGATATGGCGTTTCCTGAGCGGTTCTCAAACCTGCCGGAGTATGCGTTTCCGCGTTTGCGGAAGCTACTTGATGCGCATGCCCCCGGCGGCGATCCCATAGCCATGACCATTGGCGAGCCGCGTCACGCGATGCCCGATTTTGTCGGCCGGATTCTGGCCGATAATCTGGCGGGTTTTGGCGTCTATCCGCCGAATGACGGCACGCCCGAATTGCTGGCCGCCATCTCGCGCTGGATCGACCGACGCTATGGCGTCAGCGTGGCCGAAGATCGGCTGATGGTGCTGAACGGCACGCGCGAAGGGTTGTTCAACGCGCTTATCGCCCTCTGCCCGGAAACCAAGGGCGGCAAGCCGCCTGTCGTCTTGATCCCGAACCCGTTCTATCAGGTCTATGCCGTGGCCGCGCTGACCGTGGGGGCTGAGCCGGTCTATGTGCCTGCCACTGCCGCCACCGGGTTCCTGCCCGATTATGCCAGCCTGCCGAAAGATATTCTGGACCGCACGGCGATTGCCTTTATCTGCTCGCCCTCGAATCCGCAGGGCGCGGTCGCCAGTGCCGATTATCTGGCCGATCTGCTGGCTTTGGCAGAAAAGCATGATTTCCAGGTTTTTGCGGATGAGTGCTATTCCGAGATCTGGCGCGATGCGCCGCCGCCCGGCATTCTGGCCGTGGCCGCCGCAACTGGGGCCGACGCTGAGCGGGCGCTGGCGTTCCACTCGCTGTCAAAACGCTCAAACCTGCCGGGGCTGCGGTCGGGCTTTGTCGCGGGTGGGCGGCGGTCGATAGAGCAGGTCCGCAAGCTGCGCGCCTTTGCCGGTGCCCCCTTGCCGTTGCCCCTGCAGAAGGTGGCCGAGGCGGTCTGGGCCGATGAGGCGCATGTCATCGCCAGCCGCGCGATCTATCAGCAGAAATTTGCGGATGCCGATGCGGTCTTTGCTGGTATGCAGGGCTATCAGCCTCCGGGCGGCGGCTTTTTCCTGTGGCTGCCGGTTGACGATGGCGAAGAGGCGGCCCTCAGGCTGTGGGTTGAGACCGGCGTCAAGGTTCTGCCCGGCGCCTATCTTTCGCGTGACGTGGGCGGGCATAACCCCGGCAAAGGATATATCCGTGTCGCCCTGGTGGCCGAACGGCAAGAAACGCAGCGCGGGCTGATCCAGCTACGCCGCTGCCTATACGATTGAGGACAGACAAGAATGGCATCCTATCAGGCGCGGCAGCGCGATCCGCTTCTGGACCAGAACACCCAGGCCATGCTGGAAAAGCGGGGGCGAGAGCTGCTGGGTCTGGGTCTGATCCTGATCGCCCTGATCTTTGCCGCGATCCTGGGCAGCTATTCACCCGATGATCCGGGCTGGATGGTCGCCACCGAAGAACCCGCCAAGAACATGCTGGGCCGGTTTGGCGCTGCAATCTCATCCACGCTGATCATTCTGATCGGGCGAGGGTCCTGGACCATTCCCTTGATCCTGTTCGCCTGGGGCGTGCGGTTTGTGCTGCATCGGGGTGGTGAGCGGGCGCTGGCCCGCATCGTCTTTGCCGTGATCGCCGTGGCTTTGGCCGCGACCTATGCCGCGACGCTGACCAAGCCGGTCAGCTGGCCGCACACCTTTGGTCTGGGTGGCCTCTTCGGTGAGACGGTTGCGGGTGCGCTGATCGGCATCATTCCGGGCAGTGATGGCTTTGGGCTGCGGGCGCTGTCGGCCTCGACATTTTTCGCGCTGGTGGCGATGGTTTTCTATGTGACCGGCTTTGACCGGGCCGAGTTGCGGGCGATCTATCGCTGGCTCTTGAACGGGTCGATCCTGACCTATTCCGCGTTGATGCAACTGATGGGCAAGGGCGCTTCGGGTGCGCTGAGCGGGGCCGCCCGCGGTGCGCGTGGCTTGCAGGACCGGGCCGCCGCCGCCCGGATTGCCAAGGCCGAATCCCGTCAGGGTGATTGGCAGCCGCCGGTCATGGCCAGCGCTGCCCC
>JBATPI010000262.1:0-4927 GCA_049291415.1 Paracoccaceae bacterium
CCTGCTGGCTCCCTTGGACAGGGCCTACGCTGCCGCCACCGCCCGCCGTGTGGCCCGTGGCCCCGGCTACCGCGCCAAAGTGCCGGTGATCTGCATCGGCAACCTTAACGCCGGCGGCACCGGCAAGACGCCCACCGCCATCGCCCTGACCATGCGCCTCTTGGCACGCGGCCACTCCGTCCATATCGTCAGCCGCGGCCATGGCGGCAGCGCAGCGGGGCCGCTGCGCGTGGACCCCACACTGCACAGCGCGGCCGAGACCGGGGATGAGCCGCTGCTGCTGTCAGCCTTTGCTCCTACCTGGATCGCCCGCGACCGCAGCCTTGGCGTCCGCGCCGCCGAAGCGGCGGGGGCGCAGGTCATCCTTCTGGACGACGGCTTCCAAAACCCCTCGGTGGCCAAGGACCTCTCGCTGATCGTCGTTGATGCCCAACGTGGCTTTGGCAATGGCCGCTGCCTGCCCGCCGGCCCGCTGCGCGAACCCGTCACCCCCGGCCTGGCCCGCGCGCAGGCACTGCTGTCCATTGGCCCGCCCGAGGCACAATCCGCCTTCCGGGCCACATGGGGCAGTGCCGTGCAGATCCCGCATCTGACCGGCCATCTGGCCCCTTTGCAAATGGGGATGGACTGGCAGGGCGAGCGCGTCGTCGCCTTTGCCGGCATTGGTCACCCGGAAAAGTTCTTTGCCACGCTGCGAGCCGAAGGCGCGACCCTGCTGCGCACCGTGGCGCTATCCGATCACCAGCCCTTTTCCACCGCCCTCTTGCAGCGGTTGGAACATGATGCCCGCAGCCTTGGTGCCCAGCTGGTCACCACCGAAAAAGACGCGGCCCGCCTGCCGCCCGCCTTCCGGCCCAAAGTGCTGGCCCTGGTCGTCCGGCTGGAGATTGACGACTGGACGCCGCTGGATGCTCTGCTGGACCACCTGACCCTCTAAGAGCAAAAATCTTCGAAGATTTTTGGCAAATTCCTTCGAAGGAATTTGATCACGCGCGCCTGCCGACGACAGATACGCCCAACACTTCCAACACTTTGGCTTCGATATGGCCCGCATCCATGCCGGCGACGCGGTACATCGCTTCGGGGCTGGCCTGATCGATAAAAGTATCGGGCAGCACCATGCTGCGGAATTTCAACCCGTGGTCAAAGATGCCCTCATCCGCCAAAAGCTGTGCGACATGGCTGCCAAAGCCGCCCACAGCACCCTCTTCGATGCAGATCAGCGCCTCATGCTCGCGCGCCAGCCGCAGGATCAGATCGCGGTCCAACGGCTTGGCAAAGCGGGCATCCGCCACCGTTGGGGCCAGCCCCCGGACGGCCAGCGATTCGGCGGCTTTCAGCACCTCGGCCAGCCGGGTGCCAAAGGACAGCAGCGCCACACGCGCCCCTTCGCGCATCACGCGACCCCGGCCGATCTCCAGCGGCACGCCGCGCGCGGGCATCTCTACCCCCACGCCCTCGCCCCGCGGAAACCGGAACGCAATCGGCCCCTGATCCCAGGCTACCGCCGTCGCCACCATGTGCCGCAACTCGGCTTCATCCGCGGCTGCCATCACCACCATGCCCGGCAGATTGGCCAGAAATGCCACGTCAAACGCGCCCGCATGGGTGGCGCCATCCGCCCCCACCAGCCCGGCCCGGTCGATGGCAAAACGCACCGGCAGCCGCTGGATGGCGACGTCATGCACCACCTGATCATAACCGCGCTGCAGGAACGTGGAATACAGCGCACAAAACGGCTTCATCCCGCCTGCCGCCATCGCTGCGCAAAAGGTCACGGCATGCTGCTCGGCTATTCCCACATCAAAGGTCCGCCGCGGAAACCGCTCGCCGAACAGATCCAAGCCCGTGCCATCCGGCATCGCCGCCGTGACCGCGACGATCTTGTCATCCGCCTCGGCCTCCTGAATCAGGCTATCGGCAAAGACGCGGGTATAGCTGGGTGCGTTCGATGGCGCTTTCTTCTGCTCGCCGGTCAGCACATCGAACTTGGCCCGCGCATGGCCCCGGTCGGCGGCGTTTTCGGCGGGCCCATAGCCCTTGCCCTTTTTCGTCAGCACATGGATCAGCATCGGCCCGGTCGCCCGCGCCTTGACCGTGCGCAGCACCGGTAACAGCGCATCCAGATCATGCCCGTCGATCGGCCCGACATAAGAGAATCCCAGCGCCTCGAACAAGGTGCCGCCCACCGCCATGCCCTTCAGCATGTCCTTGGCGCGCTTTGCCCCCTCTTGCAGCGGCCCTGGCAACAGGCTGACAAAGCCCTTCGCCGCCAGCTTCAGGTCCTGCATCGGCGCCTCGGCATAAAGCCGGCTCAGATGCGCCGACAGGGCTCCCACCGGGGGCGCAATGCTCATCTCATTGTCGTTCAGAATGACGAACAGCCGTTTTTTTAGCGCACCTGCGTTGTTCATCGCCTCAAACGCCATGCCTGCCGACATCGAGCCGTCGCCGATCACCGCAATCGCATCACCCGGATCGCCGCCCAGATCAGCGGCCATGGCAAAGCCCAGCGCCGCGCTGATGCTGGTGGACGAATGCGCCGCCCCGAACGGGTCATAGGGCGACTCAGAGCGCTTGGTAAACCCGCTAAGCCCGCCTTCGGTCCGCAAGGTGCGGATCCGGTCGCGCCGCCCGGTCAGAATCTTGTGCGGATAGCATTGGTGGCCAACATCCCAGATCAGCTTGTCGCGCGGCGTGTCGAACACCGCATGGATCGCCACGGTCAGTTCCACCACACCCAGGCCCGCGCCCAGATGGCCGCCCGTCACCGACACGGCGGAAATCGTCTCAGCCCGCAGCTCATCTGCCAGCTGATGCAGCTCGGCATCACTCAGCGCCTTCATATCCGAAGGCAGCTTCACGCGATCCAATAGCGGGGTCTTGGGTCGGTCGGCCATTGGGCCTCCTGTCTAATTGTCTCGCGAGATAGAGAACCGCGCCGCCGCAATCAAGTTCTCTGCCGCGTTCCCATAGGGTGCCAGCGCCGCCGTGGCCGCGTCAACCAGCTGATTTGCCCGCGCCCGCGCACCCTGCAGCCCCAACAATGACACGAACGTCGCCTTGCCGGCACCCGCATCCTTGCCCACCCGCTTGCCGGTTGTGGTCGCATCGCCTGTTACATCCAGGATGTCGTCGGCGATCTGAAACGCCAGGCCCAGCGCCGCCGCATAATCGCGCAATGGCCCCCGGTCTGCCCCGGCCAACACCGCCCCCGCCTGGGCCGCAAAGCCGATCAGCGCGCCAGTCTTGCCCGCCTGCAGGGCGGTAATCTCGTCCAGCGACAGCATCCGGCCCGCCGTCTCGGCAGCAATGTCCAGGGCCTGCCCCAGCACCATCCCTTCGGCCCCACTGGCCCGCGCCAAACCTGCCACCAGAGCAATCCGCACGTCAGCAGACCCCAGCGCAGGGTCACACAGCAATTCAAACGCCAGCGTCTGCAGGGCATCGCCCGCCAGAACGGCCGTCGCCTGATCCCACTTCACATGAACCGTCGGCTGGCCCCGCCGCAGATCGTCATCATCCATGCAGGGCAGATCATCATGCACCAGCGAATAGGCGTGCAGCGCCTCAACCGCCGCCGCGGCAGACATGGCCTGTGCAGCCGGGATCCCCAGCATCCGCGCACCTTCCAACACCAGAAACCCGCGCAGCCGCTTGCCGCCACGCAAGGCGTAGCGCATCGCCAGCACCACCGGCTGATCGGCCAGACCGCCCAGCGCACCCGCCAAACGCGCCTCGATCAGCGCCGCATCCGCCGCCAACGCCTGGGGAAAGCTCACATCCCCTCCACCGGGTCGGTGCCCACGGCGCGGCCTTCGGCCAGACGGATCTTCTCGACCTTTTCTTCGGCGTCCTTCAACAGCGCATCACAGCGCGCCTTCAGCGCCGCCCCGCGCTCATACAGCGCGATGGATTGCTCCAGCGCCACTTCACCCCGCTCCAGCTGCGTCACCACACTTTCCAGCGCGGCCATTGCTTCTTCGAAGCTCATCTCGGGAACGGGTTTATCAGTCATGCCGAAAGCCTTGCCATTTCGCCCACATATGCTGCGACACTTGCCGCCAGTGCATCCAGATCATAGCCGCCCTCCAGAGTCGAGACCACCCGCCCCCCGGATACCTCCCACAGCCGCGCGGCCAGCCAGGCGAAATCGTCAGCTTCCCACTCCAGCCCGGCCAGAGGATCGGCCCGGTGGGCATCGAACCCGGCAGACACCAGCACCAGATCCGGCTGCCAATCGGCCAGCGCCGGCAAAACCTGCCGCTCATAAACCGTTCGCATCGCCCGCCCGTCTGATCCACCCCGCAAGGGCACATTCAGGATCTGCCCATGCGCGCCCACCTCATCGGCGCGCCCGGTGCCGGGAAAAAGCGGCATCTGATGGGATGACGCAAAGAGACACCGCCCCTCATCCCACAGCAAGTCCTGCGAGCCATTGCCATGATGCACATCGAAATCCACCAAAGCGACGCGGCCTAACCCATGCACGTCCAGCGCCCGCTTGACGCCAACTGCCGCCGTCCCGAACAGACAAAACCCCATCGCTTTTGCCGTCTCGGCATGGTGCCCCGGCGGCCTGCAGCCGACAAACGCGGCACCGCCATCCGCAACCACCGCATCCACCGCCGCACAGACCCCGCCCACAGCCCGCATCGCGGCCCCAAACGATCCCGGCGCCAGAAACGTATCAGGATCCATCTGCGCCCATCCCGCCGCAGGCACCGCGGCCTTCACCGCCGCCAGATACCCTGCCGGATGACAGCGCAACACATCCGCTTCATCCCCCGTCGGACACTCCCGCCGCTCGACCGGCAACCCGGCCAGCCCAGCCTCCACCGCGGCCAACCGCTCCACCCGCTCGGGATGGCCCGGCGGCGTCACATGCCCCGCACCACCTTCATGAGAAAAAACAATCATCGACATT
>JBATPI010000263.1:0-3342 GCA_049291415.1 Paracoccaceae bacterium
TGAGAACAACACCATGCCCTGCAGCCTGATGGGCCGTGAGGCCGGGCTGGCCGTGGTCAAGATGGCCGATGGCAGCACGCTGAAAGCCGTTGATACCGGTGCCACGCCCAGTGCCGATCTAACCCTGTCGGTACGACCCGAAAACATCATGCTGGCGGGCGATCAGACACCGCCCGGCATGAACCTGTTCTCCGGCACGGCGACAGACGTGTTCTTCCTTGGCGATCACATGCGTCTGTCGGTTGAGGCGTTTGGCGGCCAGACCGTCACCGCCCGGATCCCGATCGCCGTCGCCCGCACCTTTGCCCCCGGAGAAACCGTGCATCTGGCCTGCAAAGCAGCCGATTGCCGCCTGTTGGAGGGATAAGCGATGACCGCCACGCCCGATATCGAACGCATCCGCACCTTTGTTGCCGTGCGCCGCGCCGCCCGCCCGGCCCGCCGCGCTGCCTTCTCATTGGCGCTGCCCTTGGTGGCCTTTCTGCTGATCGCCTTCGTGGCGCCCATCCTTTACCTGCTGGTCACAGCGGTGGATAATCCCGAAACCAAAACGGTACTGCCGCAAACCCTGACCGCGCTGGAGTCCTGGGATGGCACCTCGACCCCCGATGAAGCCGTCTTTGCCGCCCTCGCCGCCGATCTGAAAATTGCACAGGAAAACAGCACAGCGGCCTTGGTGGGCAAGCGGTTGAACTATGAAATCTCGGGCATGCGCAGCAAGGTTCTTGCCGCCGCGCGTATGGTCGCAGGGATGGAGGCGGGCCCCTATCGCGAAGCGTTTCTGGCCCAAAGCGACCTCTGGGCCAAACCCGAAACCTGGGCGGTGATCCAGCGCAATGGCAGCAGTCTGACCCCCTACTACCTGTTGACCGCGGTGGACCTGAAGCAATCGCCCTCGGGCGGGCTGGCGAAGGTTCAACCCGATCAGGCGATCTTCCTGACGATACTTGGGCGCACGTTGTTGGTGGCTGGGATGGTCACGGCCTTTACGCTGATCCTGGGCTATCCGGTCGCCTATGTGCTGACCATTGCGCCGAAAACCATTGCGGCAGTGATGATGCTTATGGTGCTGTTGCCGTTGTGGACCTCGCTTCTGGTGCGGACCACGGCCTGGGTGGTGCTGTTGCAATCAGACGGCGTCATCAACGCGATCCTGATGGGGCTGCATCTGACGGCTGAAAAGGTTCAGCTGATCTTTACGCGCGTCGGCACGGTCACCGCGATGACGCATATCCAGTTGCCCTTCACCATCCTGCCGATCTATTCGGTGATGAGGTCAATCCAGCCAACCCAGTTGCGCGCTGCGCGCTCGCTGGGGGCGGGGCCGACCTCGGCCTTCTGGCGGATCTATGCGCCGCAGACCCTGCCGGGAGTGGTGGCGGGCTGTCTGATGACCTTCATCCTGTCGCTGGGCTATTACATCACCCCCGCGCTGGTCGGAGGGCCGCAAGATCAGATGGTGTCGAACTTCATCTCCACCTACATCAACCGCGATCTGAACTGGGGCCTTGCTGCCGCTTTGGGAGTGGTCCTGCTGATCGTGACACTGGCGATCTATGGCCTGTTCCTGCGTCTGGTTGGCGCTGACAAGATCAAACTGGGGTAAATCATCATGTGGCTTCCGTCCTATGCTACCCCGTCCGAGCGGATGATGCGGATCATGGTTGTGGCCTTTGCGGTTGCGGTCATGCTGTTCCTGATCGCACCCTTGTTCATCATCGTGCCGCTGTCGTTCTCAAAGGATCCGTTCTTCACCCTGCCGGTGCGCGAATATTCCTTGCGCTGGTATACCGATCTGTTCGGTAACCCGCGCTGGATGGAGGCGATGGTGAATTCCGGCATCGCCGCCGTGCTGACGACGATCTTCGCCACCACACTGGGCACTCTGGCCGCACTGGGAATCGCCCGACCGGATTTCCCGGCGCGGCGGTTCGTAATGGCGTTGCTGATTTCGCCGATGATCGTGCCGATCGTGATCGTCGCTGTCGGCAGCTATCTGTTCTTCGGCCAGTTCGGGCTGACCAACACCCGCGCCGGTCTGGTCTTTGCCCATACCGCGCTGGCCACGCCTTTTGTGGTGATCACCGTCACCGCCACCCTATCGACCTATGACACCAACCTGACGCGGGCGGCGAACAGCCTTGGCGCCTCGGGAATGTCGGCGTTCTTTCGGGTGACCTTGCCGAACATCCTGCCCGGCGTGATTTCCGGCGCAATCTTCGCCTTTGCGACCTCGTTTGACGAGGTGGTGGTGGCGCTGTTTCTCACCGCCGCCGAACAGCGCACCCTGCCGGTGCAGATGTTTTCCGGCATCCGCGACCAGATCAACCCCACGATCATGGCCGCCGCGACCATGCTGCTGGCACTGTCGATCGTGCTGTTCGCGGTGCTGGCGATCCTGACCCGCAAAAAGCCCTAACCGGCCCCCGCCCTGCGCCACGCCTCTGGCGTGGTGCCGTGGCTGGCGCGAAACACCCGGATCAGATGCGACACATCGGTAAACCCGGTGTCTTGCGCCACTTGGGTCACCGACCGCTCGCTGCGCGACAACAACAGTTCGGCATGCGCCAGCCGGATCTTCTTGCCGGCTTCCGACGGCGTCAGCGCCAAGCTTTCAGTAAAATGCCGCTCCAGCTTGCGGCGGCTGACCTTCAGATGATCGGCCAGCGCCCCCACCGTCAGCGGCGTGTCCAGCCGCTGCTGCATCATCAGCAAAGCCTTCCTGACCAAAGGATCCGCCGTCGTCAGCTCCAGCGGCATGCCCGGTTGCGGACGCTCTGCCGCCATCGTCTCATCAATCATCATGATCGCGAGGCTCTTTTTCGACGCCGCCCGCCCGATATGCCGATCCACCAGAAACGCCGCCAACTGCGCCGAACTGGTCCCGCCCGAGCAGGTCAACCGGTCCCGGTCTACCACAAAGATCTGGTCTGACACCGGGGTGATCCCGGTAAACTGCTCCAGAAAATCATTGTGATGAAACCAACTGACACAGGCGCGGTAGCCCTGCATCAGCCCGGCCCGGTGAAGAACAAATGCGCCCGTGCAAACCCCCACCAAAGGCACGCCCGCCGCCGCCGCGCGTTGCAGAAAACCGACATACGCAGGGGCCAGCGTCTCCAGTTCCTGCATCAGCCCGCCGATCACCACGATATAGTCAAACCGGGTCGGATCGCCCAACCGTTCCTCTGGCTGCACGACGATTCCGCTGCTGGACGATACCGGATCCATCGTTGCCGACAGCACCCGCCAGCGGCTTAAGATAGGTCGCGAGCGGTCGCCTTCATCCGCCGCCAGCCGCAGCACATCAACGAAATTGGCGAAGGCGCACAGGGTAAAGCG
>JBATPI010000264.1:0-7746 GCA_049291415.1 Paracoccaceae bacterium
CCCCCGGACCCCCGGGATAATTTGACCAAGATGAAGGGGGAGCATGTTGCTGCCCCTTTGTCATTCAGCGCAGATTCAGTTTGCTCAGCAACCGGGCCGAGCGACGCAGGATGGTGGCTGCGGTGCCTGCGGCGATGATCCAGAGCGTGGCTGTCAGCACCCATTCTGTGGCATAAACTGCGGCAATTATGGCGCCAAGGGTCAGTGCTGCCATGCGATGGGGCTTGGCCATAGGGCCGCAGAAATCCGGGGCAAACCCCTCGGCCCGACCCAGTTCACGTAAGTAAGCGGTAGCGATGGCCAAGGCAGCGACGGCAAGGCCCAAAGCAGGTTGCCTGGCAGCAAGGCCAGTCCCGGCAAGGAAAAGGAAATCTGCGGCGCGGTCAGGGGCTTCGTTCCAGAACGGGCCGGTGGGGGCGGATTTTCCGCCCTCAATCGCCACCATGCCATCCAGAAGGTTGCAGATCAGCCGGGCCTGAATACTGGCGGCGGCAAGGATCAAGGTCAGCATCTGAACGATTCCACCGGTGGCGGATGCAGCCCAGAAGAGAAGGAATCCCAAACCAGCGCAGACGATCGAAGCCTGGCTGATCTGGTTGGGGGTGACGCTGCCCGCTGCGAGCCGCGCAGCCAGTGCGTTGGCCCAACGGCTGTTGCGAGAATTAAGCGGGCGGCGGGTGGCATCAGTCATGTGGCAGACCACCAAAAACGGGTAAGGTGGAAAAAGATCGGCGCAGCGAAAATCACGCTGTCCAGCCGGTCGATGAAGCCGCCATGGCCAGCGATCAGATGGCCCCAATCCTTGACGCCCTTGTCGCGCTTGATCGCCGACATCACCAGACCGCCGAAAAATCCCATAAGCGTGATGATCAAGCACATTCCCGCCGCTTCGGTCAGGGAAAACGGCGTCATCCACCACAGTGATGCACCGATCAGGCTGGCCGACAGGGTGCCGCCGATCAGCCCCTCCCAGGTTTTTGACGGCGACAGGTTTGGCGCCACTTTGGTGCGGCCGATCAGTTTGCCCCAGACATATTGCAGCACATCCGACAGTTGCACGACAAAGATCAGCCAGGCGATCAACAGAACATTGCGACCCTCAAATCCAGGGATCTGCAGCGAAAGCAGGGCCGGTACATGGCTGATGCAAAAGATACAGATCATCAGCGCCCATTGGGTCTCGGCAACGCGGACGAGGTAGTGTTTGGCGGTGCCCTGCAGGGCCGAGACCACCGGCAGTAACAAGAACGCATAGACCGGGACGAAGATTGAATAGAACCCATACCAGTCAATCCAAATCAACCAGTATTGCACGGGCAGGATCACGAAAAACGCCGCCGCCAGCGCCCAGTGATCGGCGGAATGCTTGACCGTCAGCGACAGAAACTCCCGCAGGGCGGCAAAGGATAAGAGACCGAACAGGATCACAACCCCGCCCCGCCCCGCCAGAAATGCGATAGACAACAAAAGCACCATGCCCCACCAGGCGGCAATGCGGGTGTTCAAGTTCTCGATCACCGGGTTGCTGCCATCGGGGGCCAGCCGCAGCCGCAAGGCTTGGCCGATCAGAGTGGCAATGATCAGGATGCCGACCACCCCCAAAAGAAACCAGATCAGATGCGGAGAATTCATTGGCCGCCTCCTGGCGCGGAAAGGGCGATCAGGCTGGCCTCGGCACGGGCCAGAAAGGTCTCTTTCAGCTCATCTGCGGCCAGATGCAGGGGTGCGCCAAAGGTCAACGTGCAGATCAGCGGCACTGGAATGATCTTGCCCCGGGGCATGACGTGATTCAGATTTGAGATCCACACGGGCACCAGATCAACCTGTGGACGGCTGGATGCCAGATGGTAAAGTCCTGATTTAAATTTCAAAAGTGGGGTATCATCGACGTTCCGGCGCCCTTCGGGAAACAGGATCAATGAGGCGCCCTCATCCAGTGCGGCAGCCATTTGGGCGACCGGATCCTGGGTGCGGGCCTCTGGCCTACGGTCGATCAGGACGGCGTTGAACACATCACGCCCGATAAACGCCCGCAAAGGTGTGGTCAGCCAGTAATCCAGCGCCGCCACCGGCCGCGTGCGATTGCGCAAGGCAGCGGGAAGCACCGTCCAGATAAGGACGAAATCACCATTCGACGTATGGTTAGCGTAGTAGATGCGCTGGCGTTGCAGCGGTTCTATCCCCTGCCATAGGGCACGCGGCGCAGTGACAAACCGCGCAAACAGCAAGATTGCCTTGGCGGTAGCATTTGCCGCAGCAGAGCGTAGCGCCGCCTTCACCGCGACCACCTTAGTCCGGCTTCAATATCTGATCCATCGTCCGCGACGGTTGATCGCACCCGGCCTTGCCCACCACGCGGGCAGGCACTCCAGCCACGGTTGAGCAGGGCGGCACATCCTGCAAGACCACCGATCCAGCCGCAATGCGCGAGCAGCGGCCGACCCGGATATTACCCAGCACCTTGGCCCCCGCGCCGATCATCACGCCATCCTCGATCTTGGGGTGACGGTCGCCATCCGCCTTGCCGGTGCCACCCAGAGTGACGGCATGCAACATCGAGACGTTATCGCCAACCACCGCCGTCTCACCGATCACAATAGAATGGGCATGGTCGATCATGATCCCGCGTCCCACGCGGGCAGCGGGGTGAATGTCCACGCCAAACACCTCAGATACCCGCATTTGGACGAAATAGGCCATATCGCGGCGCCCGGTGCGCCACAGCCAATGTCCGACACGATAGGCCTGAATCGCCTGAAACCCCTTGAAGAACAGGATCGGCTGCATGAACCGGTGGCAGGCCGGATCGCGCTCATACACCGCCATCAGATCGGCCCGCGCGGCAGCACCCAGGCTGGCATCCTTCGAATACGCCTCATCTGCGATTTCGCGCAGGATCTGCTCGCTCATCTCGCCCGAGGCCAGTTTCATGGAAAATCGGTAGGCCAGAGCGCGCTCTAGCGAGGGGTGATGCAACAACCCCGAATGGATCAGCGCGCCCAGCAACGGCTCGGCCCGAACTGCCGCCTCGGCCTCATCGCAGACCCGCGACCAGACCGGATCAACGGCGGAAAATTTTTGTCTAGGATCTGCCATGTTCTGCACCTTTGGCCCTGCCACCCAAGACCATTATGGCCCGGACAACAGAGATTTCGTTCAGTGCGTAGTATGTTTCAAGAGCGCGTCCGCGACAATCCGCAAAGCATGCAGGAATTCGGCGTCATCTGCATGGGTCAATGGTGGCATTCCCACTCGCATCAGACGGGCCACCAGCGATCCGTCGCCATATGTCGGATGGCAGCGTCCATGGTTCAGGCGATAATCATCTGCGGTTTCCGCCTGCGCCAACAGCCCCCGCGCTACCTGCGCCCTGCCAACACGCGGAAGCGCTGACAGGACGCGGGCGAATAGCACGACATCACCCGGCAAGGGACGACGCATGGTCAGATCCCGATCTCAATCTGGCGGAATGGCCCCGGACCAAAGCGGGTTGAGACCTGCGCCACCGCAATCTCGAACGCCCCGGTCACGCCATCCGCCGCCTGGGCCCCGGCCGGGTACAGGAACGAAGGCTGCGCCTCGCTATACTCGGCCAAGATAGAGCCCCCCGCAAGAATGCGCACCAGATAGCCTTCCGTCTCCTCGCCCAAGGGAACCTCGGATTGCTGCCAATTGTCGCCTTCAATCCGCGTGCGTCGAACCCATGTTGCCCGAACCTCGGCACCAAAGTCGCCATTCGCCTGCAGATGCGCCACCGGATAGGGACGCAGCCCGATCCCGTCAAAGGCCTCAACCCGCGCCACCACCGCCGGATCATCGTAGCCCCTTGCCGCCACGCCAATCCGGTAATGCCGCGCCAGCCCACGCGCCGATGCCGTAATATCAATCTGCCGCAACGAACGGTCCAACAGCACCACCGTGCTGCCAACCGGCCAATCCGCCGGCTGGACTAGATCGGTGCCCAACTGCCCGCGCAGGCGGGTCGACAGCTCCCAGGTGTCAGGCGCCACCAGATTGGCCGTTACAAACTGGAACACCTCCCATTTGGCCGAAGTACCATCACCGATCGCCATCGAATTGGCGCCGTTCAGCACTGACAACACCTGCGTTGAACTCAGTGAGCCGCCCACCACCCGGACTCGCAGTGGCTCTCCCCTGTCCCAAAGACCGGGCCGGGCAGCAGACATCAGCGACTGCGTCACACCAATCACCGCAGGGGCCGCGACGATCCGGTTCAACGCATAATCAGCATCATCCGGCGCAGACCAAACACCCACCGGTCCCGGCCATGGCTGCGCGGTTACGGCCACATGCGGCGCATGCGGCACCTCATCCCCGATCATCAGCGGCAGATCCAGAAACACCGGATAGGTGGGCACTGGTGCTTCAAAGCTGCGCGTCGCGAACAGCTCTTCCGCGATGTCCGCTGCTCGGTAGGTGCCGGTTTCGACCCGCACCGCCTCAACCAGTGCGGCGTCAGCCTGCTCAACCCGGTCAATCCGCCACAGACCATCGCCCAACCGAACCGTATCGCCAGCCCCCACTGCCAGGCGCGAAGGTGGCAGCGCAAATCGTGCCGTATCGCGGCCAATCCGCACCTCGGCCAGCCAGCGATAGCTCAGACCCCGCGCCTCGGCAGCGGTCAGACCCAGCGCCAACTCCGAAACCGCAACGCCGCGCTGCTCTTCATCGGGATAGCGCGCCTCAGCTGACCGCACCTCAAAATCAGATTGCACGTCGATATAGTTCAGACGGACAATCCCGCTGGCCTCTGGCTCGGCCTGCCGCGAGATCTCGACATAACCACCCGTCTCATCGGTGACGGCCAGCCCGTCCAGCGTCAGAACATGATCGGCCCGCCCATCGCGCAGGCCAAAGCGCAGAACACCATCCCGCTCAGCCACATCCGCCGAATAACCCATCAACAAGGGTTGCAGACTGCCCCGACCCGTCTGGATCTCATCCACCGCATAGCCGCGCACCACTCCGTACAGCGTGCTGGTGTCCAGTGCCTCCACTCCGCTGCGATGGCAAATCTCACGCACCACGGCATCCAAAGGCTGGTTGGTTGCCCGCCCGTTCAGCCAATGCCCGCGCGAGTAGGCCGGCGCATCACCCCACAGATCAGACAGTCCCGGAAAGGCCGGAAAGGGCCGCGCATCCCAGGCCCAGGCATGTGCATGTGCCATATCCACCATTTCCGCCAGATAGACCGGCGACACCGGATTATGCGCAGGGTCCGCCCAATAGGACCCAAAGGCCCGCAGATACTGCATCTGCACCACATCATCGCGTCGCCCCGTTGACGCCCGCGGCAAGCCCGATTCCGACGACAGGGCATCCAGAAAGCGGTTCGGCTGATTGCTGCCCTTGTCGATTGCGGCACAGCCATATTCGGTGAACCGGAACGGCTTGGACATCGGCTCCCACCCGGTTGACGTTAAACTGCGCAGGCCATTGATCCGGTTGTGATGCTGGTTCTGCCACCAGTTGCGCAGATCCTTGACACGGTAGACCCAGGGTTCGTCAAAGGCGCCATCGGTGATCGGCTCACGGCGCTGAAATGCCTCTCCCTCGGGAGAGTCATAGTACCAGTCATACCCCTCGCCGCTGGCGACATTGGCGCGCAGGTAGTCCAGATTATAGACGCTACCCCAGTCTTGATCGGCATGCCCCTCTTCGTCGCGCCAGTCCGACAAAGGCATGTAATTGTCGATGCCGATGAAGTCGATATCCGGGCTGCCCCACAGTGGGTCCAGATGAAAGTACAGGTTCCCATCCGCTTGATAGCTGCCATATTCAGACCAGTCCGCCGCATAGCTGATCTTGCAATCCGGACCCAGAATGACCCGCACATCTTGTGCCAGTTGCACCAGCGCCGACACCACCGGAAAGCTGTCGCCCGCGCCGCGGATCTGCGTCAATGACCGCAACTCAGACCCGATACAGAACGCATCCACCCCTCCCGCCGCCGCGCACAGATGCGCATAGTGCAGGATGAACCGCCGGTATCCCCAATCGGCCGGGCCGCTGTAGGACACCACCGTGCCATTGCGCGTAAAGTCCGCCACCACGGCAGTGCCAAAAAACGCCGCAACCTCCGCCTCGGCCGCCGCCGTGCGGTCCGGGCTGCCGGCCTTGCCCGGTGCCAGCGAAGTGGTAATCCGCCCACGCCAGGGCAAGACAGCCTGCCCCACATCCCCGCTCCAGGGATCGGGCAAACTGTTGCCATCCAGCTGATCCATCAGGATGAACGGATAGAACATCACTTCGCGGTCGGCCTCGTGAATGGCCGTGATCGCCTCAATCACCGCGGCATCTGCGGGTGTGCCGCCATAGACCGGCCGCCCCTCAACCTGCGGCATCACCTGAGCAGCCGCGCGACCAATCCCGCCCGCCCGCCACGGCATGCCCACGCCGTCAAACTCGGTCTGCTCAACCTTCGGCCGCACGTCACAAGAGCCGCAGCGCAAATCGCCACCAAACCATGACACCACCAGTGACACCGATCCACAGTTTGGCAACTCGCCTGTCAGATGCTCCAGCGCCGTGGCAAAATCCGTTCTCCCAGAGGCCGAATGCACGTTGGTCGAGACGTTTTTTCCCAGCCCGAAATTCATATGCACCGGCGTGGTCGCCAGCGCGTATTCCCCCGTCCCCGGGATCAGCGCCACTCCGCGCACCAGATCCGTCACCGAGGGCTCGGCCCCACCTGTCGCCGCGCGCACCACCTCAAATGAAAATTGCGGCACCCGGTTGCCATAGGCGGTCAGGTCCAGATCCTCGATCACCACATAGGCGATGCCGCGATAGGCCGGCGCACGGCCCGGTCCTTCAACTGCCTCGATCCGCGGATCCGGCAGTTGCGTCTCGCTACCGGTATAGACCCGCAAGGACAGATCATCTGGCGCGATTTCGCCGCCATCAGCCCAGATCCGGCCCACCCTCAGGATCTCGCCCTCACACAGCGCGATCGCGAGACTGATCGAATAGCTGAATTCATTGACCTTGGGCGTGGGCGCGCCCTTGCCGCCGCCGCGACGCGTGACCTGCTCCTGGAACTCGGTCGCCCAGATCACCTGCCCCGCGATCCGCATCCGCCCCCAGACCTGAGCCACCGGTGCGCCGTCCGACGCGCCGGTCAGCCGCAGCCGGTCAATCCGGCCCACCTGCACCGGGTCAGACCCGCCGCCCAGAATGCGTTGATCAATGCTGCGGCCCACCGTGGCGCCCACAGCGCGGCCGATCACCGCCCCCGAAAGGCCCAGAACAGCGCCGCCAAAGCCAGAGCCGATCGCCGCTCCGGCCGCAGAAAGAAGCAAGGTCGCCATGATTGTCAGGCTCCGTCAGGAAAGGTGAAACGCGCCGCAATGCGGCGTCGCCAAGGGGCAGTCAGGGCACTTTCCGTGACCGAATGGCCGCTGTAGGCATGGATGAATCGGGGTTCGGGTCCGATGGCGGATTGAATGCCGAGATGCTTGGCGATGCTGCCTGCCCGCATGCGAAACAAGATCACATCGCCCGTGGCCCCATCACCACGGGCCTTGGCGCACAACAGCCTCTGGCCCGCCCGCAACAACACCTCGTCGCGCGCAGGTTCGGCCCAGTCGGGGGTATAGGCGGGCACCGCTTCGGCCTCATTGCCGTAAAGTGCGCGCCAAATGCCCCGCAGCAGGCCCAGGCAATCGGTGCCCGCCCCCTTGCAACTGGCCTGATGCACATAGGGCGTGCCCAGCCAGACGCGCG
>JBATPI010000265.1:0-2620 GCA_049291415.1 Paracoccaceae bacterium
GCCCCGCGCGGCCCCGCCGTTGTTCAGCCTCCGCCTTGGTAACGCGCTCGGTCACCAGCCGCGACATGCCGGACCCCGCATCGAACCGCGCCCGCCGCGCCCGCCCCGCATCCACCACGACGCGGATATCGGGCAGCGTCAGCGAGGTCTCGGCGATGGCCGTCGCCAGCACGATCTTGCGCCCCTCCACCGGGGCCAAAGCCGCACGCTGGGCGGCAAAATCCATTGCACCAAACAGGGGCCGGATCACGCAACCCGGCAGCCCCTGCAACGCCGCCTCAACGCGGCGAATCTCGCCTTCACCCGGCAAAAACACCAAAATGCCGCCCGTGGTCTCCTCAACCGCCTGCCGCACCAACATGGCCGTCGCAGCCTCCAGCCGCAGACTGGGGTCCACCGCCCGCGCCAGCCAGCGGGTCTCAACCGGGTAGGCGCGGCCCTCGGCCGTGATCATCGGCGCCCCCCCCATCAGCGCAGCCACAGGACGCGCGTCCAGCGTGGCCGACATCACCAACAACGCCAGATCGGGCCGCAGCGCCGCGCGGGTTTCCAGCGCAAGAGCCAACCCCAGATCGGCATGCAAGGACCGCTCATGGAACTCATCAAAAATCACGCAAGACACACCGGGCAATTCGGCATCCGACTGGATCATCCGGGTCAGGATGCCTTCGGTCACCACCTCAATCCGCGTCGCAGACCCCACCTTCGCCTCACCGCGAATACGGTAGCCGACGCAGCCCCCCACCGCCTCGCCCAGCGTGTCAGCCATCCGCTCTGCCGCCGCCCGCGCCGCCAGCCGCCGCGGCTCCAACATCAGGATGCGCCCCGCAAACAGCCCCGCCTCCAACAGATCCAGCGGCACCAGCGTGGTCTTGCCCGCCCCCGGTGGTGCTTGCAACACAGCCACCCCACGCGCGGCCAAGGCAGCGCGCAGATCAGGCAGAACGGCAGTGACGGGCAAAGCCTCCATCCCCGCCTTA
Source organism: Paracoccaceae bacterium (assembly GCA_049291415.1). Classification (GTDB taxonomy): domain Bacteria; phylum Pseudomonadota; class Alphaproteobacteria; order Rhodobacterales; family Rhodobacteraceae; genus Pseudogemmobacter. The sequence continues at coordinate 981 of JBATPI010000265.1, forward strand.
TGCCGCGCCGTATTGCCCGTGACCAGCCAGCGCAAAGCAATCGCGCGACCTTGCGGCGGCAAGATCGCGCAATATTCTTACCCTCTGGAACTTTTGTCCGCTCTGGGGCAGGAAGGGCGGATGACAGACCACAGCTATGACCCCACATCCGCCGCGCAGGCAATACGGCAGGGCGACCGCCGGGCGCTGGCCCGCGCGATCACCCTGATCGAAAGCGCCCGTGCCGATCACCGCGCGCAGGCGTTGGCACTGCTGGCCGCGCTGGGCCAAGACCGCCAAGCGCTGCGGCTGGGCCTGTCGGGCACGCCCGGCGTGGGCAAATCCACCTTTATCGAGGCGTTCGGGATGATGCTGGTCGGCGCGGGCCTGCGGGTCGCCGTGTTGGCGGTGGACCCGTCTTCCGCGCGCTCGGGTGGCTCGATCCTGGGCGACAAGACCCGGATGGAGCATCTGTCGCGCCACCCCTCTGCCTTCATCCGCCCCTCGCCCAGTCAGGCGCAAATGGGCGGCGTCGCGCGCCGCACCCGCGAAGCCGTGGCCCTGTGCGAATCCGCTGGTTATGACATCATCCTGATCGAAACCGTGGGCGTCGGCCAGTCCGAGACCATGGTGGCCGATCTGTGCGACATCTTTGTTCTGCTGATGGCCCCTGCCGGCGGGGACGAATTGCAAGGTGTCAAGCGCGGCATCATGGAGATGGCCGATCTGATTCTGGTGAACAAGGCCGATGGCGATCTGTTGGCCGCCGCCAATCGGACCATGGCCGATTACGCCGGTGCGCTGCGCCTGTTGCGCCGCCGCCCGCAAGATCCCGATGGCCTGCCAAAGGCGCTGTGCGTCAGTGCGGTTTCCGGCAAGGGTCTGGACGACGCCTGGGCCGAGATCCAGTCGCTGGCCCAGTGGCGCCGCGACCATGGCCATTGGAGCCGCCGCCGGGCCGAGCAATCGGCGCATTGGTTCGCCGAAGAGGTGCGCCGCGGCTTGCTGTCGGTCTTGGACCATGAACCCGCCCGCGGCATCATGGCCCATCTGGCGGCTGAGGTTGCCGCCGGTCGCCAGTCGCCCGAAGCTGCCGCCACCGCGATGCTGGACCGGCTGGGGCGCGCGCCGCTTTGACCGCCGTTAGCGGGTAAAGATCAGCGCCAGCCCCGCCACCGCCATCGCGGCTCCGGCCCAGCTCATCTCCGTGGGCCGTTGGCCGGTGCGCAGCCACATCAACGGCAGGATGATGACCGGAGAGGTTGCAGACAGCGTCGCGATGATCCCGGTTTTCGACCCCTGCAGCGCGAACAGAAACAGTGTCATTCCCAGCAACAGCCCGATCACCGCCGTTGCCGCCGTCAGCCCCACCACTAACCCTGACACCTGCCGGGGCCGCGCCGGTGCCATCGGCGTTGCCGCCAGCATCCCCATCATCAGCCCGGAAGCCCCCACCCGGATCAGGGATGCCAGCCAGGGGTCCAGCCCCCCGGCCATCACCGGCCGCGCGATCAGCGACCCCGCCGCCTGACCCAAGGCCGCCAGCAGCCCGAACCCCAGCCCCGGCAACAGGGTGCCGGTCAGGCTCTCCAACCGGTGGGCATTGGCACGCGGGCGGCCCATGATCGCCAGCGCCACGCCTGCGGCCGTCAGCGCAATGC
>JBATPI010000266.1:0-1844 GCA_049291415.1 Paracoccaceae bacterium
GTGGAGGGTTGCGCTAGCTGCCATGCTGTTTAAGTTCGAATTTTCATGTGCTGTATGCGCTTCGTGATGATGAGACTCATGGCTGGTAGCTGGATGTGTCTCATGATTTTTGTGGGTGTCATTTGTACTCATATATTATTCCTCCTATACCCCCCTAGGGTATATATAATCAAACAAGTTGTCAATAAAAAACCATACTTTATGTGGAATATTTCTCATTTCAAATAAAAAAAGCCTCGGCACGCCGAGACGGTTTCAATGGTGCTGGTAAGAGACTCTAGAACTCTTGGCCCAGCCAGGGGGCTGGTTGCAAGAGTTCTGGTTCTGGCTATTTATTGTTTGTAATTGGACTAAACCGATAGAGTTGCATTATGCCTAACGCCTAGTTTTGAGTTGGAACAGAAGATTGTCACACTCCATTTGGGCGGCAGTCATTGCAGCGAGCAAACGCTCTGGCTCTATTGCATGTAGCCCAGGTTCTTTGTAGGGGTCGGCAATCAAATAGCTACCGTCGCTGTCTTTGCCATAGATAACGATGCTATGATTCGTCAATTTCCCATTTAGATCATCTGTCTCGGCTTTTCTCAAATCAATATCCTTACTCCTGCCACTGGTGTATAGCACGTTGTAGCAGACGCAGAGTAGCAATGGGCTGGCTGGCAATAGGTCATCGATCAGCTTGGTAGTCATATAAGGCATTAGGTGCAGCTCGCCACCTGTTTTCATAAAGTCTATGTAGGATTGTGTGTAGATTTTCGACCATTCCTTACCTAGTGCGGGTACTTCACGATGGTCTTTAGTCAATTCCATGCGTTCTAGTAGCTTATCTCTTGTAAGCTTTATCCAGGATAGGTCAATAATTTCAAAATCCGCTGTGTACATATCCACTTCAAAGCCTTGCGACAGGCACCAAGTTGCGAGCTGCTGATTTATAGTTCCCCAATCCTCGCCCTTATCGTTTTTATTGACAGGTATTTTTGCCGCGATTTCCTCCGCTGTCAGACTTTTGCCAAAAAACGATAGAAGTATCGCCAGCGCTGATTGGCTACAGGTATGATTTGTTGGCTGGTAGTAATGCTTTACGGTATGCTCAATATTAGACATATAGTAACTATACCAAACAAAAATGCACCTGCTAAGTTAGCTTAGTGTGGGTGAGGAGACTCTAGAACTCTTGGCCCAGCCAGTAGACTGCTGCAAGAGTTGGCTCCTGGCTATTATTTTCGGGTCGGCCAGGAGCTAGAGCTTAACATCAGGCCACGAAAAAAGCCGATCTCGAGGATCGGCTCATTTCGTGGTGCGGGTAAGGAGACTCTAACTCCTGGCCTCGTCCTTGGCAAGGACGCGCTCTAACAACTGAGCTATACCCGCATACATTAACTGTACAATACAAGTGGAAATTATAGCGAATTTGTGAGGATATTTCAACCTCAGTCGACTCAAATCCAGAAATAGCGTATAGTGCATACTAATTATGGTAGCGGGATCACCAGAGCTTCAGCGACACGATAGAGGCGAACGACACGCGCCAATAAGCATTGATGAGTTGTTGCGAGCTCCTGACATTATCGCTGCGCTTGATTTTGCTGCTGAGAAGTATCTCCGATCTTATCGCAAACTGAGTGGACAAGACTTCTTCCTGCATCCCTATGGAGCATTTGAACGTCTCGCGGCCGTCACGTCCGACAAAGATGTCTTGATCGCGGTTATCTTACATGATGTTGTAGAGCTACATCCTGAAGTAACTTTTGAGTTGCTCACTGAGATGTTCGGCGAAAGAGTCGCACGGCTTGTGTTCTGTGTCACAAAAGATCATACGATCGCCGATAGGGAAGAGAGAAATG
>JBATPI010000267.1:0-7756 GCA_049291415.1 Paracoccaceae bacterium
TGCCCGGTTCCTGTAGCGGATGGGGGCAGGCGCGGCAAGCAGGAGGCGGCGATGGAGAGGCTGGAGGAAAAGCTGGCGCATCTGATGCGCGCGGTGGACGATCTGTCGGACGTGGTGGCGCGTCAGGCGGGTGAGATTGACGTGCTGACCCGCCGGGTGCGGATGCTGATGGAGCGTGAGGCCGAACGCGAGGCAACCTCCGGTGACGCGCCCGAGGCAAATGTGCGCCCGCCCCATTGGTAGGACCGGCGCATTGATAGGCTGGGCGCGGCGCTAGTCGGTAACCTTTTTCACAAATTGCGACTTCAACCCGATCTGGCCGAACCCCGGGATCTTGCAATCAATGTCGTGATCCCCGGCGACCAGCCGGATGCCGCGCACCTTGGTGCCGACCTTCAGCATTGACGATGATCCCTTGACTTTCAGCCCCTTGATCACGGTGACGCTGTCGCCGTCGCGCAGGATGTTGCCCACGCTGTCGCGCACCTCTTCGGTGGCCTCGGCCGCCTCAGTCCATTCATGGCCGCACTCGGGGCAGGTTAGCAGCGCCTCAACCTGATAGGTGAAGACAGAGGCGCACTCGGGGCAGGGGGGCAAGGTCTGGGTCATGCCGCCTTATAGCGGCAGGCCTGCCGGGGGGCCAGAGGGCGAGCCAAAGAAGCGGCACATGGCTATGGCGGGCCTGAAGCGCGCCGCCCTGATGGCAAAAAGTCGGAAACCTGCAACGTATCGCCTGAGAATTGGCCAAAAACCGATGTTGTGTGCGGGATGATTGATCTAAACGCAGGGAATAATCCAACACGCTGGCACCGACTCAAAGGAACGCCCGATGAATCCGATTGACGAAAAGCTGCAACCTATCCTTGCCGAAGTCATCCGCCGCAACGCGGGCGAGCCCGAGTTTCACCAGGCTGTCCATGAGGTTCTGGAAAGTCTGGGCCGCGTGGTGGCCAAACATCCGCATTATCTGGACCAGGCCTTGATCGAGCGGATCTGTGAGCCTGAGCGTCAGATCATCTTCCGCATTCCGTGGGTTGATGATGCAGGCCGCGTGCAGATCAACCGCGGCTTTCGGGTGCAATTCAACTCGGCTCTGGGCCCCTATAAGGGCGGCATGCGGTTCCACCCCTCGGTCAACGTGGGGATCATCAAGTTTCTGGGCTTTGAGCAGGCCTTCAAGAACGCGCTGACCGGCATGCCGATCGGCGGCGGCAAGGGTGGATCCGACTTTGACCCCAAGGGCAAATCCGATGCCGAAGTGATGCGGTTCTGCCAGTCGATGATGACCGAGATGTTCCGCCATCTGGGCGAATACACCGACGTGCCGGCCGGCGATATCGGTGTGGGCGGGCGGGAAATCGGCTATCTGTTCGGCCAGTACAAACGCCTGACCAACCGCTATGAAGCGGGCGTTTTCACCGGCAAGGCGCTGGCGTATGGCGGCTCTCGCGCCCGGACCGAGGCAACCGGCTATGGCAACACCTATTTCGTGGAATCGATGCTGAAGACCCGCGGCACCGATTTTGACGGCAAGAAGGTGGTCGTTTCAGGTTCGGGCAACGTGGCGATCTATACGATTGAAAAGGTGCAGTCCTTTGGCGGTCAGGTCGTCGCCGTGTCGGATTCCAGCGGCTATGTGGTGGATGAAAACGGCATCGACCTGGCGTTGCTGAAGGAAATCAAGAACGTCCGGCGCGAGCGGATTGGCGAATATGCCCGCCGCAAGGGTGCGGGCGCGCATTTCATTGCCAGCGACAAGGGATCCATCTGGGACGTGCCTTGCGACGTTGCCATGCCCTCGGCCACGCAAAATGAGCTGTCCGGCAAGGACGCGCGCAAACTGGTGGCGAATAAGGTGATCGCGGTGGGCGAAGGCGCCAACATGCCGTCCACGCCCGAGGCGGTGAAGGTGTTCCGCGATGCGGGCGTGCTGTTTGGCCCCGGCAAGGCGGCGAATGCGGGGGGCGTTGCCACATCCGCGCTGGAGATGCAGCAAAACGCCAGCCGCGACAGCTGGACGTTTGAGCAGACCGAGACCCGCCTGGCAACCATCATGCGCGGCATCCACGACACCTGCCACCAGACCGCCGAGGAATACGGCGCCCCCGGCGATTACGTGCTGGGCGCGAATATCGCAGGCTTTGTGCGCGTGGCCGAGGCGATGCGGATGCTGGGCGTGATCTGAGTGCTGCCCCGGCCTGCAAGGGCGGGCCGGGGGGAGTGGATTGAGACCCAGTCTACGTTTATCACGCTCGACCTGTTGAGGTGAAGTTCGGATTGACGAAATGTCCATTCGGCATCATCTGTGCTATAGTAGCGCTGATAGGTGCAAGGGGATGTCTGTGAACCACGTTAGCATCATAGGGGCCTTCAGCGAGACTGATGTTGCCCGGTTGTCAGGGCTGACGGTCGGGCAACTACGCGGTTGGGACCGCAAGGGTTTTGTGCAGCCTAGCTATGCGGAATCAGATCGCAGCTTACCTTACAGTCGCATTTATTCATTCCGGGACATTGTAGCATTGCGTGTTCTGGGGCAGTTACGAAATGTCCATAAAGTGCCATTGCAGCATCTTCGCAAAGTGTCTGATACGTTGGCACATCTTGGCGACTCCAAGTGGATTTCGACCACACTTTTCGTGTTGGGTAAGCGAGTGGTGTTTACCGACCCGCGAGATGACAAACGTGTTGAGATTGTCAGCGGCCAGCGCGTTTTTGACATTCCACTTCGTGTCGCGATCTCTGACACGCGGAAGGCTATTGAGAACCTGAACCATCGCAGCGAAAGCGAAGTTGGAAATGTTGTCCATGGTAAGTTTACGTTGCAGAATGAGCCAGTTTTTGAGGGCACTCGAATCCCGGTTTCTACTGTAAAACGCTATTTGGATGCCGGATATTTGCCGGACGCGATAATGTTGGAATTTCCGGGCCTGACGCACGCTGACATTGAAACGGCGCGGTCTTTTGACAAAGGACAAAGCGCCGCTTGAACAAAGACCCGCAGCCGCAGCAGTCGCCCGGACTGCGTCTAGATCCCGAGCTGGTGGCCCAGCCGGATTTGGTGATCCAGCGTCTCCCGGAGGCAGAGAGGGCCTTTGCCCCGCCGTTATTCCGATTTTTGACAGATCATAATGTGCCAGACTCGGTCGGCCGAGTACTCGCGGACTTAGGACAAGATGTAGTGCGGTTGCGGGACGTGATGGCCGTGGACACGACCGACCCCGTTGTGGCGCGTGCGGCGATTGAGGGCAATAGAGTTTTGGTAAGCTGGGACCGGGACTTCAATCAGCAGCGGTTTCATTCGCCGCGCTTCGCAGGTCTAAGCCGATTGTCGATGTCCGGACCGGAGATGGAGGGCGCCGTTCGTCACGAAGCTGTGTTTGATGTCATCATGTTTGCCCTAAATAGAGCCGTCGGAGCGCCGATCACGATCCGTGTAGGAGTTGGCAAGATTCAGATACATGTTTAATTTAAGTGGCAAAATTCTAGAAAATGACTGCTTCCCTTCCCCCCTCAGAGCTCCTCCACCATCACCACACCCTGCATCGCCTTGATCGCCCCGCGGATTTGGGGCGTTACCGGGTAGGGTTGCGGCAGGGTCAGGTCGATTTCGCGGCCGGTCTCATCGGCCACGCAGAGGGTGATCTGGGCGCGGGTGCGGCCTTCGACGGTGCTTAGGAGGGCGGCGAGGGACGGGATCGCTTCGGCCCGGTTCAGGTGGATGCGGATGGCTTGTGCGCCGGCTTGCTCGGCCACCAGGTCGATGGGCGAGACGGCGTTGGCCAGCAGTTTGACCCCGTCGCCGTCAGGGTCGGCGCGGACGGTCAGGACGACGTTGCGGCCGGGCTCCAAGAGATCGCGTGATGATTCAAGCACGTCGGAAAAGACGGTGACCTCGTATAGCCCGGTGGGGTCGGACAATGAGACAAAGGCAAAGCGGTTGCCCTTGGCCGATTTGCGTTCCTGACGGGCGGCGACCGACCCGGCGATGCGGGCGACATGGGGGCCGCGGGCCATTGCGGTGGCGGTGATCTCGGTCAGGGTTTTCACATCCTTGCGGCGCAGCGCTGACATGTAGTCATCCAACGGGTGACCCGACAGGTAAAAGCCGATCGCCTGATGCTCATGCGCCAGCCGTTCCACCGGCAGCCAATCGTCGCGCCAGGGCAGGCGGGGCTCGGGGATGTCGCTACCGCTATCGCCGAACAGCGAGACCTGATTGCTGGCCTTGGCGTCATGGATGGCGGCGGAATAGCTGACCAGCGGGTCCAGCGCCTCAAAAACCCGGGCGCGGTTGGGGTCCAGCTGGTCAAAGGCACCGGCGCGGGCCAGCATTTCCAACGGGCGCTTGCCGACGCGCTTCAGATCCACCCGTCGGGCAAAGTCGAACAGGGTGGCAAAGGGGCGGGGCCCGGTCTCGGTCTGGCGGGCGGCGACGATCAGGCCCATTGCGTCAACGCCGACGTTCTTCAGCGCCCCCAGCGCGTAGTGAATCTGCCCCTCGGCCACGGTAAAGGTGGCGAGGCTGCGATTGACGCAAGGGGCCACGGTGGTCAGGCCCAGCTTGTCCACCTCACGCTTGTAGATCGCCAGCTTGTCGGTCAGGTGGATGTCGCAATTCATCACGGCGGCCATGAATTCGACCGGGTAATTTGCCTTCAGATAGCCGGTCTGATAGCTGACCACGGCGTAGGCGGCGGCGTGCGATTTGTTGAAGCCGTAGTTGGCGAATTTCTCCAGAAGGTCAAAGACCTCGCCCGCTTTTGCGGCGGCGATGCCATGGGTGACCTTGGCGCCTTCGATGAACTTGGGCCGCTCACGCGCCATCTCTTCTGGGTTCTTCTTGCCCATGGCGCGGCGCAGAAGGTCAGCCCCGCCCAAGGAATAGCCGCCCATGACCTGCGCGATCTGCATCACCTGTTCCTGGTAAACGATGATGCCTTGGGTTTCGGCCAGGATATGGTCGATGGTGGGGTGCAGCGGTTCAATCTCTTTGAGACCGTTCTTCACCTCACAATAGGTGGGGATGTTTTCCATCGGGCCGGGGCGGTATAGGGCCACCAGCGCCACGATATCCTCAATGCAGGTGGGCTTCATCCGGCGCAGCGCATCCATCATGCCGCTGGATTCCACCTGAAAGACGGCGACGGTCTTGGCGGCTGCATACAGCTCATACGTGGGCGCGTCGTCCAAGGGGATCAGGCCGATGTCAAAGCTGACCCCGCGCAACGCCAGCAGTTGCATGGCGTTCTGGATCACGGTCAGGGTTTTCAGGCCCAGAAAGTCGAACTTGACCAGACCGGCGGCCTCGACCCATTTCATGTTGAACTGGGTGGCGGGCATGTCGGACCGCGGGTCCTGATACAGCGGCACCAGCGTATCCAGCGGACGGTCGCCGATCACCACACCGGCGGCATGGGTTGATGCGTTGCGATAGAGGCCTTCAAGCTGGGCGGCATAGTCCAGGAGGCGGCCGACCACCTCTTCCTTGGCGGCCTCGCGCAGGCGCGGCTCATCCGCCAGCGCCTTGGTGATGGAGACCGGTTTGACGCCTTCGACCGGGATCATCTTGGACAGCCGGTCCACCTGACCATAACTCAGCTGCAAGACCCGGCCCACATCGCGCACCGCGGCCTTGGACAACAGCGCGCCAAAGGTGATGATCTGGGCCACCTTGTCGCGGCCATAGCGGTCTTGAACGTAACGGATGACTTCTTCGCGGCGGTCCATGCAAAAGTCGATGTCAAAGTCGGGCATCGAAACCCGCTCGGGGTTCAGGAACCGCTCAAACAGCAAGGCATAGCGCAGGGGATCAAGGTCGGTGATGGTCAACGCATAGGCGACCAGAGACCCGGCACCCGAGCCGCGACCCGGACCAACCGGAATCCCATGATCCTTGGCCCATTTGATGAAATCGGCCACGATCAGGAAATAACCGGGAAAGCCCATGTTCTCGATCACGCCCAATTCAAAATCCAGGCGTTCTTGATACTCGGCGGGGGTGACGGCATGCGGGATCACCGCCAGCCGCGCCTGCAGGCCTGCATTGGCCTGACGGCGCAATTCATTCACCTCATCATCGGCGAATTTCGGCAGGATCGGCTTGCGCTTGGCGGCGGCATAGGCGCAGCGGCGGGCGATCTCGACGGTGTTTTCCAAGGCCTCGGGCAGATCGGCGAACAGGGCGCACATTTCGGATTCGGATTTGAAATAATGCTGCGGCGTCAGTTTGCGGCGTGGCTCATTCTGGTCGACATAGGCGCCCTCCGCGATGCAGATCAGCGCGTCATGCGCCTGATACATCTTTGCCTCAGGGAAATAGACATCATTGGTGGCGACCAGCGGCAGGCCCATGTCATAGGCCATCTCGACAAGGCCGCGCTCTGACCCGGCCTCAGCCTCGGTCAGGCGGCCGCCTTCGCCGGGATGGCGCTGCAATTCGATGTAGAACCGGCCCGGAAACCCCGCCGCCAGCCGATCCGCCAGCGCGCGCGCCTTGGGGTTTTGCCCCGCGCACAGAAACCGCCCCAACGGCCCGTCCGGGCCGCCCGACAGACAGATCAGCCCCTCGGCATCGGCGATCAGCTCGTCCACCGTCACATGCGGCAGCGTGCCGTCGCCACGTAGATAAAGGCATGAATTCAGCTTCATCAGGTTCATGTAGCCGGTTTCGGATTGCGCCAGCAGAACCACCGGCGCGGGCAGACGGGGCCGCTCGCCGGGGCTGGCGGGATCGTGCGCCAGGCTGATCTGACAGCCGACAATCGGCTGCACGCCGGCCTCTTTGGCCAGGACCGAAAATTCCAGCGCGCAGAACATGTTGTTGCTGTCGGTCACGGCGATGGCGGGCATCTGCGCCTTGGCAGCCAGTCCGACCAGCTTTTTTACTGGCACAGCGCCTTCCAGCAGGCTGTGTTCGGTATGGGTGCGCAGGTGGATGAATCGTGGGGCTTTGCTCATGGCGGCACCCTAGCGCGGCGCCGGGGGCAGCGAAAGGCGGCGCGATTATCAATAAATGCCGAAAAGACCATTCGGGCTTGGCGGATAGTTTCTGCTTGCCATCACGCATCCCGGCAGGCTTGATGGAAAAAAACAAATAGGGGCGCGTGGTCCTGCTTTACGCCGCATCGGGCGGCCACGCATTACGCCTCAATAGGGGAGACTGCGGCGGACTGAACATAATGACCGGGCAAGATGTTGCGCTAGGGTCTGAGGTTGCGTTCCAGTTGAATGGGGCGCAGGTGCATGTGTCCGGGCAAAGCTCGACGCGCACGCTATTGGATTATCTAAGAGAACATCGCGGGCTATGCGGCACCAAAGAGGGCTGCAATGAGGGCGATTGCGGCGCCTGCACCGTGATGGTGACAGACGCCGCGGGTAGCCGCGCGCTGAACGCCTGCATCCTGTTCCTGCCGCAGTTGCACGGCAAGGCGGTGCGCACAGTCGAAGGCATCACCGGCCCCGCCGGCCAGATGCACCCGGTGCAAGAGGCGATGGTCAGCCATCATGGCAGTCAATGCGGCTTTTGCACGCCGGGCTTCATCGTCTCGATGGCCACCTCGCATCTTAACGGTGCCACCGATCATGATGACCAGTTGGCCGGCAACCTGTGCCGCTGCACCGGTTACGCCCCCATCATCCGTGCGGCACAGGCGGCCGCGACCGCCCCGGTGCCCGATTGGATGACCACCGACCGCAATTTCATCTTGGCCCAAATATCCCCGGAGGGGTCCGGGGAGGCAGGCAGCCTCCCCGGCGC
>JBATPI010000268.1:0-31549 GCA_049291415.1 Paracoccaceae bacterium
GGGATGACACCTCCGCCAGCATGAGCCGATCTTTCATGTTGTGGCGAAGGGAATGGACAACGTGCTTGCGATCACTCGTCACCGCCCTGACATGCTTCATCAACGCCGCCGAAGCTGCGTCACCGCCCCGTGAGTGCCCATAAGAGGGGAACAAGAGGTTGCCTTGCCGTGGCTGATTAAGGGCTTCCTTGGCGGCTTCCAGCGCGTCACCGACCATCGGGACATGCCTACGGGATGCGGCTGTCTTAAGCCTTCTGTTCTCGTGCCATGTTACGCGGATATTTGGGAACTCGCCCGAGGCGTCCACGTCCTCAACGCGAAGCCCTGACACCTCCGACAGACGACACCCCGTGCCTTCAAGGATACGCCAGATCAGCCCCAAGTTCTTCTTGGCGTGGGCGGTGATGCGCGCCCTCACTTCCTCCAATATCACTGGGGGCAGGGGGTCACGGTTTTCGTCGTCCGCTGCTTGTCCCCGAACCTTACCGACCGAAAGGCCGCTAAACGGGTTCTGAAAGGTGGCCAGAAGGGGCATCTCTTTGGCCGCAAAGTGAATGATGGCGTTCAGCCCGTTCAGATCACGAGCGACAGAGGCAGGGCTGATCCGTTCGCCCCCCGTCTTCACCCGATCAAGCATGTAGTCGCGCACTGTTCGGGCGTCTTCGCGAGTGAGTGAGGTGAGGACGGGATCGTGCCCAAGTGCTTCCTTCACCAAACCGACTATCCGATTCGTCGTCACAGTGAACCGATGAAGCGAGTCGGGGGTTTCGTCGCCGCCCCGTTCCTTGAGATAGAAAGTCATGGCATCTCTCAGCGTTGGCGCTGGGGCAGAATACTTCTTCGGACCAAGCCTCAGAAGGTTGATTGCATATTCGTCAACCTTGCTTGCCCCGATGGGCGCGTCAGTCTCTGGGTCTACCGGGTAGCGGTTCACGACTATTTCTGCCGCTGACAGCATATCGGCCCGAGTAAACCCCGATGCGTTCATTTCCTTCATCTGGCGAAGTGCCTCTCCGTAGGCGTCGTGATCCGTCGCGCCCCCTTGCATGACGGCGTCGCCTTGGGCAATTCGCTTATGTGCTGCTGCAATCTCACGCTCGACCAAAGCATGATGCCGCGCCCACGCTGCCATCGCCTCGCGCTCAGTGTCGCCCAGCTTTTGCTTGAACTCCAGCTTAGTGATGACCGCAGAGACGGCCTTCGGGACACGGCGGCGATACTGCCAGCTTCCCGCTTTGGTCTTTTCAACGTGCTTCAAGGTGAGCCTCATGTGTGCCTCGCGTGTGCTGCAATGTGCACCGAGCGGGACGCGAAGTCACTCAAATCCTTGATATATTTCCAGTTTCTTTGGAAAACTGGCTCCGGCGGTAGGGATCGAACCTACGACCAATTGATTAACAGTCAACTGCTCTACCGCTGAGCTACGCCGGAACACGACCGGGCATATAGCAAGGGGTTTGGGCGGCGGCAAGGGGCAAAAGGTGAAAAATGGAGGGGGGGGGTTAGGGGCGAGTCCAGATGGCGTCCGGGCCGGGCCAGGGCTGGGCGATCACCAGATTTCGTGACGCAAGATCAATGAGATGGGCCAGCGCGTTGCGGCGGGCGGCGGGGACCAGCGCCGCGGGGATGTCACGGTAGACGCGGGCGCTCAGAGTGGTCAGATCGACAGGGATGGCGGTCAGCGCGGTCAGGATCTGCGTCTCGCGCGCGCGACGATGGGCGATCAGTTCGGCCAGCCGGTCAGCTGGGTCGCGGATCGGTGCGCCATGGCTGGGCAGCAGCATCCGCCAGGGCAGTGCCGCCAGCCGGTGCAACGAGGCCATATAGGCCGCCATGTCGCCATCGGGGGGCGAAATCAGGCTGGGTGCCCAGCCCATCACCAGATCGCCGCAGAAAAGCGTATCCCCCCAGGCAAAGGCCAGATGGCCCCCCATATGGCCGGGAGTGTGCAGGGTGGTCAGGCTCCAGTCCGGGCCGGTTATCACTTCGGCCTCAGTCAGCCGGCGGTCGGGAGCAAAACCGTGGTCGATGCTCTCTCCTCCGCTGGACAAACCGGCGCGGACCAGTTGCTGCATCTGGGTACTGCGGCCTTGCGGGGCGGTGCCGTAGGCCAGGATCGGCGCGTCGGTCGCGGCGGCCAGACGCGGGGCAAGGGCGCTGTGATCCAGATGGGCATGGGTGACCAGAATTGCCAAGACTGTCTCTGCCGGCTCCAGCGCGGCCAGAATGGCGGCGAGATGGCTGTCCAGATCCGGACCCGGATCCAGAACCGCAACCTGACCGCTGCCGATGATATCGGTCCAGGTGCCCGGCCCGGTCATGGGTGAGGGGTTCGGCGCCAGCACACGCCGCAGTCGCCCCGGCATCCCCGTCAGATCGGCGGTCTGCCGCAGGGCCCGGGCATCGGCCTTTTCATTCGCACCTGGCATCGTTAGCCTTTCGCCATGAACCTGAAACGCTTTCTTCCGCGCGGACTTTATGGGCGCGCTGCCATGATCCTGATCGTGCCGATTGTCACGATCCAGATGGTGGTCTCTGCGGCCTTCATCCAGCGCCATTATGAAGGCGTAACCCGGCAGATGACGCAAGGGGTGGCGATTGATCTGGCCTTTGTGCTGGCTGAATTCAACCGTGGTGCCACGCCTGCCGAAGGCTTGGCGCTGGCGCAGGCGGTGGCGGGGCCGCTGCAGATAGATGTCAACTATCCGGCCAGTGCGGCCGCCCCGTTGCAAGACCTGCGCGAGGCGTTTGACGTCTCAGGCTGGGCGATCATACAGACGCTTCATACAGAATTGCCCGCCGTTGTGGCGGTGGATGTGATCGCAACGGACCGTCTGGTGCGGCTGCGGTTTGAAACGCTGCATGGCCCGTTGCAGGCCGATCTGTCGCGGCGGCGGATGACGGCGACCAATCCGCATCAGCTGTTGGTCCTGATGCTGCTGACCTCAGTTCTGATGACGGTGATCGCGTTCATCTTCATGCGCAACCAGATGCGGCCGATCACCCGGCTGGCGCAGGCGGCCGAGGCGTTCGGCAAGGGCCAGCGGGTGGCCTATCGCCCGCGTGGCGCGCTGGAGGTGCGGGCGGCGGGCTCGGCCTTTCTGGACATGCGGGCCCGACTAGAGCGGCAGATCGAGCAGCGCACCCTGATGCTGTCGGGCGTCAGCCATGATCTGCGCACGCCGCTGACGCGGATGCGGCTGAGTCTGTCGATGATGCCTGATGATGATGAGACCCGGGCGCTGATCGGTGATGTCGCACAGATGGAGCGGATGGTGGATGAATTCCTGTCCTTTGCGCGCGGCGACGGGGTCGAAGAATTTGTCACCGCCGATGCGGTGGCACTGGTGCGTGGGGTGGTGGACAATGCCGCGCGCCATGGCGCGGATGTGCATTTGGTCGGGGTTGAGGGCGTGGCCGCACCGATCCAGATCCGGGTGCAGGCGGTGGGGCGGGCCCTGGAGAATCTGATCGGCAATGCGGTGCGGCACGGCAAGAAGGTCGAACTGCGGATGGCGTTTTCAGACCGCAATCTGCGCATCGTGATTGAGGATGACGGGCCGGGCATCCCGCCCGAGCGGCGCGAAGAGGCGCTACGCCCTTTTACCCGGCTGGACGCGGGGCGCGATCCCAACCGGGGCGGCGGGGTGGGCCTGGGTCTGACGATCGCTGCCGATGTGGCGCGCAGCCATGGTGGTGCGCTGGTGCTGGGGGCCAGTACGGCCCTGGGTGGGTTGCGGGCTGAATTGGTGATTGCGCGCTAGGGGCCTGAGGGGCGGGTGCAGCAGGCGGCTTAGCGTGTCGCGCCCAGATCAATCACCCAATGCAGCCGGGAATCCGGCGCATCACTTAACGCGATGCCGATGCCGATATCGCGGATCTCACCGCGCAGCATGTTTTGCCGGTGTCCGGGTGAATTCATCCACCAGTCCACCGCGCGGGCACCCGAGACAAAGCCACGGCCGGTATTTTCTCCGGCGGTCGAATAGCGGTATCCGGCGCGCTTCAGACGCTGTTGCAGGTGGCTGCCATCGGTTGAAACATGACTGATGCTCAGGCGATCTGCGTTGTCGCAGGCATGTTTCTGCGCGGCCTTGGTCAGGGCCGCGTTCAGTTTCAGTTTCGGCAGGCCGCGGGTGGCGCGCTGGGCATTCAGATCGCGCAAGAGGTCGGCTTGCAGCGCTGGCGACGCGGCCGGCTGGGTGCAATAGGCATGGGCGGCTGGGGCGGTCAGTGCCAGTGACAGGGCAAGGACAAGGCTGTGGCGGAACATTTGGCGGTCTCCTGATGGTCAGTCAGCCGTCACAAAGCATGGAAATGTGGCGCGCGCGCGCAAAAGATCTGGCGAATCTGCGGTCTGCGCGTCAATCTACTTAGAGTTGTGCGCCGGTCGGCGAAAGCACGCCACCGCCTGCCGCGCTGGCGTCACTGGCGTCATGGGTGACCATCAGGGTTGGCAAGCCACGACTGCGGGCGGTTTGCAGTACAAAGCTGCGGATCTGGGCGCGAAGGGCAGCGTCCAGCCGTGAGAACGGCTCATCCAGCAACAGCGCCTTGGGGGCGGCCAAAAGGGTGCGCATCAGAGCTACGCGCGCGCGCTCGCCCCCCGACAGGGTGGCAGGGTCGCGCGGGCCAAAACCGGGCAGGCCGGCCTCTTCCAGCGCGGTCTCAATCTGGCGGGCGCGGTCGGGGCTGCGCTGGGGCAGGGCAAAGGCCAGATTGCCCGCCACCGACAGATGTGGAAACAACAGCGGGTCCTGAAAGAGAATGCCGATGCGGCGGTCGCGCGTCGGCAGGGCGGTCAGATCGCGCCCGTCCAGCAGCACCCGGCCCGACTGCTGCAGACCGGGCGTCAAGGTGCCGGTGATGGCGGCCAGCAGGGTAGACTTGCCGCTGCCCGACGGGCCCATGATCGTCAGCACCTGACCGGGCGCTATATGGGCGGTCAGATCGACCAGCACCGAGGGGCCCGCGGTCACCCGCAACGCCTGCAGATCCATCCCCGGGATCATGCGGCCATTCCGCGGCGGTTGCGAAAGGCCAGCGTGGGCACCGCGATGGCCAGCGCAAAGGCCAGCGCGGGCAAGGCCATCTGCATCAGCGCATAGGCCCCGATTACCCGGCGGTTCCCGCCCGAAGACAGGGCCACCGCCTCGGTCGTCAGGGTCTGGATCCGGCCTCCGCCGATCAACAGCGTCGGCAGGTATTGCCCGACCGAGACGGCAAAAGCCACGGCGGCGGCGGTCAGCACCGGGCGGGCCAGGATCGGCAGGCGCAGGGTCCAGAAGATGCGGTTTGGCCCGGCGCCGATGGTGGCGGCCAAGGGGGCTATTCGTGGATCAAACGCGCGGTAAGCCGGGGCCAGTGACAGGAACGCATACGGCAGCGCAAAGGTCAGATGGGCGGCCAGGGTCGCTGGCAGCCCGCCCGTACCACTGGCCAGCGCCAGCGCGTGCAGCCCCGGCAGAAAGGCGATCTGCGGCACCAGGAGGGGCAGCCACAGGATGATCAGGCTGCGGCCATGCGGCAGGGCGTAGCGATGCTCAGCCTCAAGACAGCCCAGGCTCAGCGCCAGTGCGATGCCCGCAGTGGCCAGCCCCAACCCGGCCGTGGTCAGCGTGGCGGCCCACAGCCCCTCAGCCGCCATCGCCCAGGTGCGTAGGCTGAACCCCTGAGGCAAAGTGTCAGGAAAGCGCCAGATGCCCGCCACCGACCACAGCGCCAGCCCGGCCAGCCCGGCGATAAGGGCGGCGGTGATGACGCCCGCTCCGACTGCCGCAAGGGGTGTGACCAGCCGGTCCAGATTTGCCGCCCGCCGCCCGGTCAGCGCCATATGGGTGATCAGGCGGCGGGCCAGTGCCTCGCCACCGCGCCATAGCATCAGCGTGCCACCGACCAGCACCAGTTGCAGTAGCGCGCCAGCAGAGGCCAGCGGATGCTTGGTGACCTGCGGGTCCATCATCCAGTCGGTCAGCTGCACCGCCAGAGTGGGCGGCCGGGTCGGCCCCAGGATCTGCGCCATATCCACCGTGGTCATCGCATAGGCCAGCACCGCATAGACCGGCAGGCGCAGCTGGCGATACAGCCCCGGCAGCACCGTCAGCACAAACCCCATCGCGCGCGAATAGCCCAGCGTCTGCGCCAGCGTCAGGCGGTTATGTGCATCGGTCTGCGGCAGCGCGGCCAAGGCCATAAGCAAAAGGAACGGCACCTCTTTGGTGACCAGCCCGAAGATCAGCGCCAGCCCTGCGGGGTCATTCAGCAGCAGAATATCGGGCGGCACCTGCCACCCGGTGGCCCAGGGCGACAGTGCGCGCGCAATCCAGCCCGAGGGGGCGATCAGAAAGGCCAGCCCCAGTGCCGCCGCCGCATGCGGCACCGACAAAAGCGGAGAGATCAGCCGGATCAGCAGCGCATAGGCCCGCGTGCCGCGCAGGCCCGCCAGGATCAGAACGGTCAGCCCCAGCGCCAGCAGTGTCGATACCACGCCCGTCACCACCGACAACCGCGCCGCCGGGATCAGCCCGGGCCAAGCCCACAGCGCCGCTATCGCGCCCGGCGAAAAGGCGGGCACTATGGTTCCCCACACCCCCGCCGCAACCGGCAGCGCCAGTGCCGCCATTGTCAGCCCCGGAACCAGTCGCAACGGGCTGATCGGCAGGGCAGGCAGACTCACTTGGCCACGCCGTAGCGGGCCTGCCATTCGTCGGCGAGACCTGTGGTCCAGCTGGCATGTGGCTCGGCCAGGGCCGGGGCCATCTGGTCGGGCGGCAGGGTTGCGGCCCCCAGATCCAGCGCGTCAAAGCGGGCGCGATCCTCGGGCACCAGCGCGGTCAGGTTCAGCACGGTCTGGAATCCCAACACCGCCGGATCCTGGGCATGGGCCTGTACTTCTGCGGATAAGATAAGATTAGCAATGACTTGCGCGCCGTCTTTCACAGATGAGTTGAAGGGGATCGCCAGAAAGGAGGCATTGCCGATGGTGCCGCCCTGCGGCATGAAGGTGCGGATGGTGTCAGGCAGATTGCCCACCGCAATCTCGGCACTGGCGCGACCGGGGTTGAAGGAAAAAGAGATGTCCACCTCTGCATCCGCCAACAACTGCCCCAACGCGGGCTCATTGGCGGGAAAGGCCTGGGCCTGCCGCCAGAGGTTCGGATGCCATAGGTCCAGCGCGGCCCACACTTGCGCCGTATCCGCGCCCCAAGTGGCCGGATCAACCGGGCGCTGCAGCTTTGCCGGGTCATCAATGGTGGCGGAAAGAACCTGCTTGAGAAAAGTCACGCCCAGATAATCAGGCGGCTGCGGATAGGTGAACCGCCCCGGATTCTGCGCGATCCAGTCGCTGAAAGCGTCCATATCGCCGGGCGGAGTGGCCAGCCGGGCGCTGTCATATTCAAAGACCAGCTGCGCAATCGCCCATGGGGATTCGTAGCCACCGGTCGGCAGCGTGGCGTCCGTCACCACCACGGGCTTGCCCAGAACATCGACCAAGGGCCAGTTCGGCAGGCTGTCGGCAAAGGGGCCGAACAGCAATCCGCCCGATTTCATCGCGGCAAAATTTTCACCGTTGATCCAGATCAGATCGACCGAGCCTGCGTCGGTCTTGCCCGCCGCCTGTTCGGCCAGCACCGCCGCCACAGCATCCGAGGTTGAGGCCAGTTTCACATGCTGCAACGTCACGCCATGGCGGTCCTGTGCCAGCGCGCCGACCCACGCGATAAAGGCGTTGATCTTCGGATCACCGCCCCAGGCGTGCCACCAGACCGTCTGGCCGCGCGCGGCCTGCAGCACCGCATCCCAATCGGCCGCACGGGCACGTCCCGCCAGACCCGGCACCAGTGCCGAGGCCAGAATCAGCCGTCCGAAATCACGTCTTTGCATCACGTTCCCTTGATATGTGCCCCGGTTGGCGGGGGCCTCAGGACGGGATAGTAGGGGGCGAACCGGGGGGTGCAATGCAAAGTTGCGCATCCCACGCGGGCGTGACTGGCGGTCAATTCCGTGCGAGGCCGTGTAACGAATGGGAAACCCGATGTTTGACAGCCGATTGCGTCGCGTGATCGACCCGGTGTTGAACCGGGCGGGGCGGGCGATTGCCACACGCGGGATCACGGCAGATCAGATGACGCTGATCGGCCTGGGCCTTGGGGTGCTGGCGGCGCTGGTGCTGGCCTTTGGTTTGCCGGGCTGGCTGGCACTGCTGCCACTGATTGCCGGGCGCATTGCCGATGGGCTGGACGGGGCGGTTGCCCGCGCCAGCCAAAAGACCGACTTCGGCGGCTATCTGGATATAGCCTGCGATTTTGCCGTTTACGGTGCCATTCCCCTGGCTTTCGTTATCCGGGACCCAGCAGCCAATGCCATTCCCGGAGCGTTCGTGCTGTTTTCCTTCTACGTCAACGCGGCGTCTTTTCTGGGCTTTGCCACCATGGCGGCCAAACGCGGGCTGGAGACGCGCGCCCAGGGGGAAAAGTCGCTTTACTATGCCGCGGGACTGCTGGAAGGCGCCGAGACCATCGGTTTTTTCATCGCGCTATGCCTTTGGCCACAGCTTTTCGCGCCCTTGTCCTGGGCGTTCGGCGCGCTTTGCCTGATGACGGCCATCGCCCGAATCCTCTGGGCCCGGCGGGTTTTGTGACCTTCATCGCCGCCTGGCCTTTTCGAAATGCTGCCGCCAAAGCGACAGCAGCCCCGCTGACGCAAAAAAAGACCTGCCCTTGCGGCCCCCTGTCCGCGACACTAAGACTCTGGAAACCCTTCTGGCGATAACTCTGACGCAGATAGATGAGGCAGGCCCCGATGCGCGATCCGATCGACACCTATATGAACACCCTTGTCCCGATGGTCGTGGAACAGACCAGCCGGGGCGAGCGTGCCTATGATATCTTCTCTCGCCTTCTGAAAGAGCGGATCATTTTCCTGGCAGGCCCCGTGCATGACGGCATGTCCAGCCTGATCTGCGCGCAGTTGTTGTTTCTTGAGGCGGAAAATCCGTCCAAGGAAATCTCGATGTATATCAACAGCCCCGGCGGCGTGGTGACCTCGGGTCTGTCGATCTATGACACCATGCAGTACATCCGGCCCAAGGTTTCGACCCTGGTGATCGGGCAGGCGGCCTCAATGGGGTCGCTTTTGCTGACAGCGGGCGAAAAGGGCATGCGGTTCAGCCTGCCCAACAGCCGGGTCATGGTTCACCAGCCCTCGGGCGGGTATCAGGGCCAGGCCACGGATATCATGATTCACGCCCAGGAAACCCAAAAGCTGAAAGACCGGCT
The DNA here is from genome assembly GCA_049291415.1 of Paracoccaceae bacterium. Lineage (GTDB taxonomy): Bacteria > Pseudomonadota > Alphaproteobacteria > Rhodobacterales > Rhodobacteraceae > Pseudogemmobacter. Next base: position 9,279 of record JBATPI010000268.1, read on the forward strand.
GAACGGGATTTACGTCAAACACACCGGCCAGCCGATCGAAGCCGTGGTGGCCGCGCTGGAGCGTGACAACTTCATGTCGGCCGAAGACGCCAAGGATTGGGGTCTTATCGACGAGATTCTGGCCGATCGTGGCAAGATGGAAGACGCGGCCAAGTGATCGCTGCGCCCCCGGGGTCATCGGGTCCCGGGGGCGTTTTCGGATTGTGGACGTTTCGGCCTTGGCCTAGACTTCCCCTCAGGTGCCCATTGCGGGCGCAACGGCAAAGGGTAACGGATGGCGACCAACTCCGGCGGTGACAGCAAGAACACGCTCTACTGCTCGTTCTGCGGCAAAAGCCAGCACGAGGTCAGGAAACTGATCGCAGGCCCGACCGTGTTCATTTGCGACGAATGCGTCGAATTGTGCATGGATATCATCCGCGAAGAAACCAAGACCGCGGGTCTGAAATCTTCCGATGGCGTGCCCACCCCGCGCGACATCTGCAAGGTGCTGGATGATTATGTCATCGGCCAGATGCACGCCAAGCGGGTGCTATCAGTGGCGGTGCATAACCACTACAAGCGGCTGAACCATTCCTCAAAGCAGGAAGTGGAACTGGCCAAGTCGAACATCCTGTTGATCGGCCCCACCGGCACCGGCAAAACGCTGTTGGCGCAAACGCTGGCGCGGATTCTGGACGTGCCTTTCACCATGGCCGATGCGACCACGTTGACCGAAGCAGGCTATGTCGGCGAAGATGTGGAAAACATTATCCTGAAGCTGCTGCAAGCGTCGGAATACAACGTTGAGCGTGCCCAGCGCGGCATCGTCTATATCGACGAAGTCGATAAGATCACGCGCAAATCCGACAATCCTTCGATCACCCGCGATGTCTCGGGCGAAGGTGTGCAGCAGGCGCTGTTGAAGATCATGGAGGGCACTGTCGCCTCGGTGCCGCCGCAAGGCGGGCGCAAGCATCCGCAGCAGGAATTCCTGCAGGTGGATACGACCAACATTCTGTTCATCTGCGGCGGCGCCTTTTCCGGTCTGGAAAAGATCATTGCGCAGCGTGGCAAAGGCTCGGGCATCGGGTTTGGCGCGCAGGTCAAGGATCCCGAAGCACGTGGCGCGGGCGAATTGTTCCGTGAGCTGGAGCCTGAAGATCTGTTGAAATTCGGTCTCATCCCGGAATTTGTTGGCCGTCTGCCGGTGATCGCCACGCTGGAAGATCTGGATGAGGCGGCGCTGATCACCATTCTGACCGAGCCGAAAAATGCCCTAGTCAAGCAATACCAACGCCTGTTCGAGATCGAAAGCGTCAAACTGACCTTCACGCCTGACGCGCTGTCGGCCATCGCCAAACGTGCGATCAAGCGCAAGACCGGCGCGCGGGGCCTGCGCTCGATCATGGAAGAGATCCTGCTGGACACGATGTTTGAGCTGCCCGGAATGGGCGATGTCTCGGAAGTCGTGGTGAATGAGGAATCGGTGACCGCCGCTGGCAAGCCGCTGCTGGTGCATACCGAAGCCAAGAAAAAGGAACCGGCGGCGGCGGGCTGACCGCCCTGTCTGCGCCCGAAAGTCGCCGCCCCGCTGGGGGCGGCGTTTTGCATTGACCCGCAGGGACATGGCCATGGCCATTCGCCGTATCACCACCGGATCGACCTGGGAGCCGAAAATCGGTTATGCTCGCGCGGTCGTCGCGAATGGATGGGTGTTCGTCTCAGGCACCACCGGCACTGACCATGCCACCGGCAGCATCCCCGACTCGGTCACCGATCAATGCGCGCTTGCGCTGCAGATCATCGGCGCGGCACTGGACACGGCCGGTGCCAGCTTTGCTGACGTCGTCCGCGTTCACTATATCCTGCCCAATGCAGCGGATTTCGAGGCCTGCTGGCCGCAGCTCTCGGCCATTTTCGGTGCCAATCCCCCGGCTGCCACGATGATCCAGGCCGGTCTGATCGACCCGCGTCACCGGATCGAGATCGAAGTGACCGCTCTCTTGCCGCGTTGAGTCTGCAACAAGCCGCCGCGACACCAACGCCCACTGGACCTTGGCCGCGCAATCGGCCATATCAAAGCCAACGCAACGGAGGCCCTCGATGTATTTCCTTAAGCGGCTGCTAACCTGGTGGAACAGCCAGACCATCGGCACCCAGATCTTTACCGCCCGCAAAGGTGTGAAGGTGGGCGAGGATGATCAAGGCAATCTCTATTACCAGACCCGCGACGCCAAACGCCGCTGGGTGATTTACAAGGGTGAGATGGAGGCCAGCCGCGTGCCGCCCGAATGGCATGGCTGGCTGCATTTCACCTGGGATCAGCCGCCGACCAAGGCACCCTTGTCGCGCAAGGCTTGGGAAAAGCCGCATCTTGAGAATCTCTCGGGCACCGAGATGGCCTATGCGCCCCCCGGTTCGATCCGCCGCAGCCAACCGGCACAGCGGCGGGATTATGAGGCATGGCAGCCCGAATAATGGCAGGCTCACGCGCTGAAATCGCGGCCGGGGCAGCCGTTTTGCTGATTGCGGCGGGCTTTGCGGTCTTTGCCGCCAAGGGCGCGGGGCTGACGGGCTCTGGTGGGGCCAGCTATCCGCTGCATGCCAGCTTTCGCGCGGTTGACGGCATCTCGGCAGGGTCGGACGTGCGGCTGGCCGGGCTGAAGGTCGGCACCATCACCTCGCTGACATTGAACCCCGAGACGTTTTTCGCCGATGCGGTGATTCAGGTTCGGACCGATATCCAATTGCCCACTGACAGCGCGATCCTGATCTCGTCCGAAGGGCTGCTGGGCGGCAATTTCGTTGAAATCATGCCCGGCGGTGCCGCCGAGATTCTGGCGCCAGGCGATGAGATCGAAGATACCCAAGGATCGGTCTCGCTGGTGTCGCTGTTGATGAAATTCGTCGGCGGCAGCGCGGACACTCCGGCTGGGCCCCCCGCACCATGAGATGGCTGGCGGTTCTTTTGGCGCTGGCCGGGCCCGTTGCTGCCGAGGGCTATTCGGATGCTGACGGCGGTGTGCTGCGCTGGCTGGACAAGCTGACCGGGCAGACCGGTGATATGACGCTGTCGCGCGGCCAGTCGGCCACCAACGGTCGGCTGACGATCCAGCTGGATGATTGCCGCTATCCGACCGACAACCCCGCCTCTGAAGCGCAGGCCCATCTGACCGTGGTGGATTCCAGCCGCGAGGGCACCTTGTTCTCGGGTTGGATGCTGGCCTCCAGCCCGGCATTGTCGGCACTGGATCACCCGCGCTATGACGTCTGGGTGCTGTCTTGCGTGGTGCCGGGTTATGAGCCGCCGGTCGTTGACGACACCACGGACTCGGGCGAAGGCGAATAGCCCGCCGGATCAAAGCTGGCGGGCAAGGCGATGGCCGCAGCCAGACGGCGGTGATAATCGGCCCGAGAGATTTCTACAGCCCCCAGACTTGCCAGATGCGGCGTCAGAAACTGCGTGTCGAACAACCGAAATCCGCCTGCCCGCAGCCGGTGAACCAACCAGGCCAGCGCTATTTTGGACCCGCCTGTGCGGGCTGAGAACATCGACTCGCCAAAGAACGCCGCCCCCAGGGTGACACCATAGACGCCCCCTGCCAGTTGCCCCTCGGTCCAGACCTCCAGACTGTGGGCATGACCGGCGGCATGCAGCACCATATAGGCGCGGCGGATGGCGGGATTTATCCAGGTCTCATCGCGGTCTGCACAGGCATCGACCACAGCGTCGAAATGGGTATTTGTTCGAATAGTATAATTCCCACACCGGAGAAGCCGGGCAAGGCTTCGCGAAATATGGAATTTGTCCAATAGGAAAATACCCCGGTGCTGCGGGTCTATCCAATGCACCTTGGGGTCATCGCGCCCCTCAGCCATGGGAAAGATCCCTATGGCATAGGCGCGCAGCAGAACATCTGGGGGTAGGTCTGTCGTCACCGCCAAAATCCTTTGAAGGATTTTACAAATTTCTTCAAAGAAGTTTATGGCGGCGCGGGGGTGATCCGCGCCGCACTATTCAATTGAAGGTCTTTTCCAGCCACTTTTCCAGCCAATGGATGGAATAGTCACCGGCCTGAATATCCGGCTCGGCCAGAAGGGCGCGGAACAGGGGCAGCGTGGTATCGATGCCGTCCACGATCAGCTCTCCCAGCGCGCGGTTCAGCCGGGCCAGCGCTTCGGGCCGATCCCGGCCATGCACGATCAGCTTTCCGATCAGGCTGTCGTAATAGGGCGGGATCCGGTAGCCGTCATAAAGCGCACTATCCATCCGCACACCCAGGCCGCCGGGGGCATGATACTGTGTCACCTTGCCGGGGCAGGGGGAGAAATTCGGCAGCTTTTCGGCGTTGATCCGCACCTCGATCGAATGGCCATGCACCACCAGATCGTCTTGGTTGAACGACATCGGCAGGCCGGCGGCGACACGGATCTGTTCGCGTACCAGATCAACGTCATAGACAAATTCCGTCACCGGATGTTCGACCTGCAGGCGGGTGTTCATTTCGATGAAATAGAACTTGCCGTCTTCATAGAGAAACTCGATCGTGCCGGCACCGATGTAGTTGATCTTGGACATGGCTTCGGCGCAGATCATACCGATCTCGCTGCGCATTTTTGGCGTGATCGAGGGGCCGGGGGCTTCTTCGAACACCTTTTGATGGCGGCGCTGCAGGCTGCAATCGCGTTCACCCAGATGAACCGCCTTGCCCTTGCCGTCCCCAAAGACCTGGATCTCTATGTGGCGGGGGCGCTGCAGGTATTTCTCAATATAGACTTCGTCATTGCCGAAGGCAGCCTTCGACTCGGCCCGCGCGGTGCGGAAGGCGATTTCCAGCTCTTCGGGTGAGCGTGCCACCTTCATGCCGCGTCCACCGCCGCCCGCCGTGGCCTTGATGATGACCGGAAAGCCGATCTGCGCCGCGACACCGATGGCCGTCTCATAATCGGGCACGCCGCCGTCTGATCCCGGCACCACCGGAATCCCCAACTCTTTGGCGGTTTCCTTGGCGGTGATCTTGTCGCCCATGATGCGGATATGCTGGGCCGAGGGGCCGATAAAGGTGATCCCGTGATCTTCCAGCGCCTGCGCAAAGGCGGCGTTCTCGGACAGGAATCCATAGCCTGGATGCACGGCTTGCGCGCCAGTGATCTCACAGGCTGAAATGATCGCTGCCTTGGAGAGGTAGCTTTCCGACGAAGATGCGGGGCCTATGCAGATGGATTCGTCGGCCATCCGCACATGCATCGCGTCGGTGTCGGCGGTGGAATGCACCGCAACCGATTTGATGCCCATTTCCCGCGCGGCTCGGATCACGCGCAGCGCGATCTCTCCACGGTTGGCGATCAGGATTTTCTCGAACATCCCCGCGCCCTTATTCGATGATCATCAAGGGGGCGCCGTATTCCACCGGCGCGCCGTCATCGACAAGAATGCGCTTGATCGTGCCGGATTTCGGGGCCGGGATGTGGTTCATTGTCTTCATTGCTTCGATGATCAGGACGGTCTGACCTTCGCTGACCACAGCGCCAACGGTGGCAAAGGGCGTCGCACCGGGTTCGGCGGACAGGTAGACCGTGCCGACCATGGGCGATGTCACGGCACCGGGGTGCTGGGTGGGATCTTCGCTGACCGCGGGTGCCGCGGGGGCGACAGCGGCGGCAGGCGCCACAGGGGCCGGGGCATGGACCGGGGCGGAGGCCGCATGAATCACCGTGGCCTGTTTGACCACGCGCACATCCAGGCTGTCATCTTCACCATATTCGCGTTTGACCGACAGTTCCGTCAGCTCATTCTTGTTCAAAAGCTCGGCCAGTGCCGAGATAAAGGCGACGTCCGCGTCGGGGGATTGTTTGCTCATGCCGTCCTCTTTTGGCTTATTGCGCCGCGTTGCAGGGCTGCCTGCTTATAGGCCAGTGCTGCAAGCGTGAAAAGCGCCCAATCGCTTGTGCCATATTCCATCGCGGGCAACGGGGATTGCGAAATTTCCTGTCGGGCGGAAATTTACCGTTTGATAAAATATAGGACCTGTGCCACGCTTTGCCAAACAGATGCGCCAGGGAGGCCACCCGATGACGAACAGCCCGCTGACGCCCGGCATAGTTTCGGGGCGGCTGCCAGCCAGCACAATTGCGGCGAATTTCGCCGACCACACGCCGGCCCTGGATGGGCATGAGGCGCGGGTGGCGGCGGACCGGTGCTATTTCTGCCATGACGCGCCCTGCATCACGGCCTGCCCGACCAGCATCGACATCCCGCTGTTCATCCGCCAGATCGCCACCGGCACGCCCGAGGCGGCGGCGACCACGATCTGGGAGCAGAACATTCTGGGCGGCATCTGCGCCCGCGTCTGCCCGACCGAGACTCTGTGCGAAGAGGCCTGTGTGCGCGAAGCGGCTGAGGGCAAACCGGTGGTGATCGGCCAACTGCAGCGCTTTGCGACCGATACGGCGATGGCGCAGGGTCTGCATCCCTTTACCCGTGCGACCGCTACCGGGCGGCGGGTGGCGGTGGTTGGGGCCGGGCCTGCGGGTCTGGCCTGTGCGCACCGACTGGCGATGAAAGGCCATGAGGTCACGGTTTATGAACGCCGCGCCAAGCCGGGCGGGCTGAACGAATATGGCATCGCCAGTTATAAGGCGACGGATGGCTTTGCCGCGCGTGAGGTTGACTGGCTGCTGCAAATCGGCGGCATCACGGTGAAAACCGGGGTCGAGATGGGCCGCGACATCACGCTGGACCAGCTGCGACAGGATTTTGATGCGGTATTCCTGGGGATCGGATTGCAAGGCGTGAATGCGCTGCGGGCAGCGGGCGAAGACATCAAGGGCGTCCGAGACGCCGTTGATTTCATTGCCGATCTGCGCCAGTCCGACGACCTGACCCGGCTGCCGGTGGGCCGCGATGTGGTGGTGATCGGCGGCGGCATGACGGCCGTGGATGCCGCCGTGCAGTCAAAACTGCTGGGGGCGGAAAACGTCACTATCGTCTACCGCCGTGGCCGCGAAAAGATGAGCGCCAGCACCGTTGAGCAAGACCATGCCGTGCAGGCGGGTGTGCGCATCATCCACAATGCCGCCCCCCTGCGGGTGATCGGTAAGGACCATGTCGAGGGCGTGGAATTTGCCTATACCGAAGACGGGCCCTCGGGGCTGACAACTCTGGCCGAGAGTTTTACCCTGAAGGCCGATCAGGTGCTGAAGGCGATTGGCCAGACCCTGACCGGCACGCCCGACGGCACGCAGACCGAAGGCGGCAAGATCACCCATAGTCCGGCAAAGGTCTGGGCGGGCGGCGATTGTGCTGCAGGGGGCGAGGATCTGACCGTGACCGCCGTGGCCGAAGGCCGTGATGCCGCCGAAGCCATCCACGCCCAACTGACAGTTTCGGAATGACCCGGGTTCGTTCTTGCCATTCAGGCCCAATCGCGCCACTAGAGGCGCGCAAAGGGGCTGACCATGGACGTCATCGCACAAACCTTCATTTCCTGGATCGAGCAGCACCAGGCCTGGTTGCCGCTGATCATGGTGGTCTTTGCCTTTACCGAAAATCTGGTGTTCCTGTCGATCCTGATCCCCTCAACCGCCATTCTGGTGGCCGTGGGCGCGTTGGCCGCGGCCGAGAGCATCAGCTTTACCCCGATCTGGGTGTCGGCAGCGATCGGGTCAATCCTGGGCTCAACGGTCAGCTATTGGCTGGGGCTGCGATATGGCGACACGATCCTGTCGATGCGCCCGATGCGCAACCATCCCGAGATGGTCGAGAAATCGCGGGCGTCTTTCCTGAAATACGGGCCGGCCACGGTGATGGTCGGGCATTTCCTGACGTTTCTGCGCCCTGTGGTGTTCCTGTTGGCGGGAATGACCGGGATGACGGTCGGGCGGTTCCTGTTTTGGAACACGCTGGGATCGGTGGCCTGGGCCTATATGATTCCAAAGCTGGGCCAGTTCGGCGGCGATATTCTGGGCTGGCTCTGGTCGCATCTGTTCTGACCGACAGCCGCGATGGGCCCATGGCCCATCCTACGCGCCAACCGGCATTTTCTCCCGAATCCTGCCCCGCTTCTTGCATGGAGGCCCCAAATGGCTGACCTCACGTCCAATTTCATTGGTATCAAATCTCCAAACCCGTTCTGGCTGGCCTCGGCTCCGCCGACGGATAAGGAATACAACGTCGTGCGGGCTTTTCAGGCCGGTTGGGGCGGCGTGGTGTGGAAGACGCTGGGGTCCGAGGGGCCGCCCGTCGTCAACGTCAACGGGCCGCGCTATGGGGCGATCTGGGGCGCGGACCGGCGGCTGTTGGGGCTGAACAACATTGAGTTGATCACCGATCGCCCGCTGGAGATCAACCTGCGCGAGATCAAGCAGGTCAAGCGCGCCTGGCGCGACCGCGCGCTGGTGATCAGTCTGATGGTGCCCTGTGATGAGGACAGCTGGAAAGACATTCTGGCGCGCATCGAGGATACCGAAGCCGACGGGGTGGAACTGAACTTTGGTTGCCCGCATGGCATGGCCGAGCGCGGCATGGGATCGGCCGTGGGGCAGGTGCCGGAATATATCGAGATGGTCACGCGCTGGGTCAAGCAGTACAGCCGCATGCCCTGCATCGTCAAATTGACGCCGAACATCAGTGACATCCGCAAACCGGCCGAGGCGGCCAAGCGCGGTGGCGCGGATGCGGTCAGCCTGATCAACACCATCAATTCAATCACCGCGGTGAATCTGGACAGTTTCAGCCCCGAGCCGATGATCGACGGCAAGGGCAGTCATGGCGGCTATTGCGGCCCGGCAGTGAAACCGATCGCGCTGAACATGGTGGCCGAGATTGCCCGCAGCGCTGAGACGCGCGGCTTGCCGATCTCGGGCATCGGTGGGGTGACGACCTGGCGCGACGCGGCGGAATTCCTTGCCTTGGGGGCGGGCAATGTGCAGGTCTGCACGGCGGCGATGACCTATGGCTTCAAGGTCGTGCAAGAGATGATCACCGGTCTGTCGCAATATCTGGACGAAAAGGACATGGCGCTGTCCGATCTGGTCGGTCGCGCCACGCCAAACGTGACCGACTGGAACCAATTGAACCTGAACTATGTCGCCAAGGCGCTGATTGATCAGGACGCCTGCATCAAATGCGGGCGCTGCTATGCCGCCTGTGAGGATACCAGCCATCAGGCCATCGCGATGAGCGCGGACCGGGTGTTCACGGTGAAGGACGACGAATGTGTCGCCTGCAACCTCTGCGTCAACGTCTGCCCGGTGGAAGATTGCATCACCATGGTGCCGATGGCCAAAGGGGAGATAGACCCGCGCACCGGCAAAAAGGTGGGCGATTATGCCAACTGGACGACGCATCCGAACAACCCCAGCGTCGCGGCGGAATAACGCCTCAGGGAAGCGCGTCAAAGACGGTGCTGGGTGCCGCAACGTCAGAACATGTGTGTATTTAGCGGGGGCGCATGGCGGCCTCGGCCATTGGGCCGGGCATAAGGAACCCATCCACCAATGCGGTCAGCGCGGCCTGAATTTCGCGCCAGCGGGGCCGCAGGGCGGCGTCATAATGGGCGTTGATGACCACGGCTGTGCCAGCCAGTTGCGTTGCGTAGAATGTATGCGAGACGATCTGGCCAGCGCCATCTTGGGCCGCTCTGTTTGGCAGGATTGTCAGGAAGACGACACCAGAGCCGGGGAAAAACCTGGTCGGATCGTCGGGATTGACGAAAAGTCCGTCGTCGCCTTGGACAATGCCCGATTCCGTCATGGCAGACGGGGACAACCACTCGATCCCGCGGCGGCCGAAATCATCCAAGCGCTGAAACGAGACCGTGACCGTCACCCTGCCGGCGCCAAGCTGCGGATCGCCCAGCAATTCGCCCGGATCAGCGCAGAAATACAGAGACCCCGGCAGCGGCATCTCGTCGGGGTCATCGGCGTGGGGCAGGGCGACATTGCCCCAGGCGGTCGCAAACCCCCCAATTGCGGACTGGGGGCGTCGGTGGGCTGCGGGATGCAGCCGATGACCTGCGTGGACTGGGGGGTTTTAGGGCGCGACAAAACCCGTATCCACCGTTGACCAGGAATAGCTGGCCAGATCGTATAGACCCGGCGGCGCGGTCAGGCCGCGATCCGTGCTACGGTGCTGTTGCGCCTGGTCGGTGCGGACCTGCAACTGCAGCGGCAGGGTCAATCCCATATCCGTCAGGTCACCCCCCCTCTGAAGGGCAGGTCGATGGCGGTCTTGGCGACCCCCCAGAACGGTCAGATCGGCGGCTGTCACCGGCAGATCGCCGCCAAATCCAGATCCAGCCCGGGTCAGGCAGGCCGGTTGGCCTAGCGCCACCGCCTCAATCCTGGCGCGCATCAGGGCGGGGAACCCAAAGGCGCTGAACCCCAGAAAAACCAGCGTGATCAGGCTGAGCGTGACGCCGAAGGCGCGCCGGCAAACAGCAGCGCCGCGCCGGCCAGACCAACATGCCAAAGAGCGACGTGACCCGCCTCACGCAATAGCCATGAAGCACACAGATAAAGACCGGGGATTGGCAGCAAGGCCAGCACGACAGCCAGCCAGCGCGGCCGCGTTGCCGACCACAAGACCACGACGCACAGAAGGCCGATCGCTGCTGTGATAATGCACAAGATTATCAATGATGTACTGATGACTGCCCGCGGGGTTTTGCATGGTATACTTGGGAGAACAGTTGGCAGGGCAAGGCGGGAAACCTGACCAATGGTGCCGGGCACAGTGCTGCGCAGAGGCACCACCCGGCGCGCGCGTGTTTGACGCCAAAGGCCCTTGCGACCCGGCCCTAGCCGACCGGATCGTTCATCGGGTTCACGCCTGCCGCCAGACTGGCCATCATATAGGCGCGCTGCGCCGCTTTGGCCTGGGCCTTGGCGGATTCGATGGCAAAGCTGGGCTCGACAAGCGGGCGCAGGGCTGAGGCTGCGCTGCGGGCCGTGCCCGAAGTCGGAGCCACCGCCTGCCGTGTCAAAGGGGCTGCCGCGTGTTCTACACGTGCGCCGTTATGGGCAGAAGATCCGCCCTGATATGTGCCGGCCGAAGGCTGCGGCGATGTTCCCAACGTCTGCACCGACGACCGGACAGGAGAAAGTGGTCCCATGTCCGTCACCTTGGTCTAGGTGCCCCCACGCGCTCAATCTAGCGCAATTTGCGCCGCCGGTCTGCCGCACAATACCTAAGGTTTAGCGCAAATCCGCCACGGCACCGGGCGTCAGCAACCTCCGGAACAGGGTGTCCAGAAAGCCCCCCGCCTCGGCATAGGGGTCATGGCCGGGGCCCAGCACCATGCGGACCTGCGCGTCGAAATCGGCGTAATGCTGGGTTAGGGACCAGATCGAAAAGATCAGATGCGCCGGGTCCAGCCGGGTGATGCGGCCCTGATCCATCCAGTGCAGCAGCACGGCCGATTTATCCGCCACCAGACCGCGCAGATCGCCCTCTATCACCTCCCGCAGACGGGGCGCGCCCTGAATGATCTCGCCCGCAAACAGCCGGCTTTCGCGCGGATAATCGCGGGCCAGATCCAGCTTGCGGCGGACATAGCCCAGGATCTCGGCCACCGGATCGCCCTTCGGGTCCATCGCGCGCAACGGGTTCAGCCAGGTGTCCAAGAGGCCGGTCAGAAGGGCGCTGTGAACAGCCTCTTTCGAGGGGAAATAATACAGCAGGTTCGGCTTTGACAGCCCCGCCACATCGGCGATCTGATCCAGCGTGGCACCGCGAAAACCATGCGCTGAAAACACCTCAAGCGCGGCATCAAGGATGACTTCGCGGTTGCGCTGCTGGATGCGGCTGCGAGGGGCGGTCATGGGCGGCCTTTGCGTTCGGGAGGACTATCGTGCGGGGGCGGGGGCCGGGAATCAAGGCCTTATGCGGGGGCCTGCCCCTCTTCCAGCACCATGCGCAGGGCGCGCACGGCCAGGCGGTGATCCTCAACCTGCGGCAGGCCCGAGACGGTGACCACCGCGACCACCCCCACCCCGCGCACCCGGATCGGCACCGCGCCGCCGTGGTCGGCATGATCGGCCAAAGGCAGCCCGTTCTTTTCCAGAGATCCGCCGCCTTCACGGTGCCGGGTTCCGACCAGAAGGGATGCCTCTTGAAAGACCAGCGCCGTCGCGGATTTGCGCCGCGCCCAGAGGTCGTTCAGGGGCGCAGATCCGGGCAGGGCTGCGTGGAAGAAACACCGATCCGCGCTGCGGATGTCGATCACCACCGGCAGCCCCCCGGCACGGGCCAGGCCCAGCAATGCCACCCCCAGCGCAAGGGCGGTGTCTTCGGTAAACGCGGCCAAGACCAACTGGCGGGCCTCATCTTCCAGATCAGCGCGGCTGGGGGCATTGGTCATGGGCGGTCCTTTGATTGGGCGTCAGGCAGGCCGATGCCGCGCAGGATGATGGCCTTTATGCTGTCCGTGGCGGCCTGCCATTGGTGATCGTCCAAGGGCTGGCTGTGGTTCAGGGTTTCGATCTGGTGGCGGAAATCGGCATAATGCTGGGTGGTTGCCCAAAGCATGTACAGCAGATGTCTGGGGTCGATCGGGTCCATCTGCCCATTGTCGATCCACGTCTGGATTGCCGCGATCCGACTGGCGGTCCAGTCGCGCAGGGTGGTTTCCAGATAATCCTGGATCACCGGCGCGCCATGCAGCACCTCACTTGCCCAGACTTTTGACCCGAACGGATGGTGGCGCGAGATGTGCATTTTCGCATCGATATACGCGCCGATGGCGATGGCCGGATCGGGGGCGTTGTCGAAACTGTCGGCCGCGCGCAGCCAGATCTGGAAGATGTCTTCAACCACCCGGCGATAGAGATCCTCTTTGGTCGCGAAATAGTAATGCAGGTTGGCTTTTGGCAGGCCCGCCCTATCGGCAATCAACTGCATGGTGGCACCGCCATAACCAGCCTCGGCAAAAGCTTTTTCGGCGGCCTGCAGGATCACGCGTTCATTCTCGCGCCGTATATCGGTGCGTTTACCGGCGCGAAGCCGGGCAATCCGGGCGGTATCTTGCATGGGCGGGCCTCTTGGTGTTGGGCCAGTGACGATGGGCGGTGACGTGGGACAGTGAAATTTTGTTGACCGATTGGTCAGGTTGTGGTCGCCTGTCTCTTGACCTTACGGTCAGAAAATGAGTCGCGGCAAGAGGCGCTAAGACGCCCGAGCCATGGGAGGGTATGATGGCTGCAGCGGGTGAGAACCTTAAGATCAATTCCGCCCGGCTGTGGGACAGCCTGATGGAGATGGCGCTGATCGGTCCGGGCATCGCGGGCGGCAACAATCGCCAGACCCTGACCGATGACGATTCCACCGGGCGGCACCTGTTCGCGGGCTGGTGCAAGGCGGCGGGCATGACCATGGGCGTCGATACCATGGGCAACATGTTTGCCACGCGGGCCGGGACCGACCCGGACGCGTTGCCGGTCTATATGGGCTCGCACTTGGATACCCAACCGACGGGCGGCAAGTATGACGGCGTCTTGGGCGTCTTGGGCGCGCTGGAGGTGGTGCGGACAATGAACGATCTGGGCGTGAAAACCCGCCATCCCATCGTGGTGACCAACTGGACCAATGAGGAAGGCGCGCGATTTGCGCCCGCGATGCTGGCCTCTGGCGTCTTTGCGGGCATTCATACCGAAGACTATGCGAAAGCCCGCCGCGATCTGGACGGCAAGGTGTTTGGCGAAGAATTGCAGCGGATCGGCTGGGTTGGCGATGAGGCGGTCGGCGCCCGCAAGATGCACGCGATGGTGGAATTGCACATCGAACAGGGGCCGATCCTGGAGGCTGAGGGCAAAGAGATTGGCGTTGTCACACATGGGCAGGGGTTGTGGTGGCTGGAGATTACCCTGACCGGCAAGGACGCCCATACCGGCAGCACGCCGATGAAGATGCGGGTGAATGCGGGCCTCGGGATGGCGCGGATTACTGAGCGCGTCCACCAGATCGCCATGAGCCACCAGCCGAATGCGGTGGGGGCGGTGGGGCAGGTGACGGTGTTCCCGAACTCTCGCAACGTGATCCCCGGCAAGGTGGTGTTCACGGTGGATATCCGCAGCCCCGAGCAGGCCAAGCTGGATGCGATGAAGGCCGAGGTGATGCGCGCGGCGCAGGCGGTGGCGGTTGAGTTGGGTCTAGGGTGTGCGATCGAAGAGGTCGGGCACTTCGACCCGGTGACCTTTGATCCCGGCCTGGTGAAGATCGTCCGCCAATCTGCTGAAAAGCTGGGCTATTCCCACATGGACATCATCTCAGGCGCCGGTCACGACGCCTGCTGGATCAACCGTGTGGCGCCCACCGTGATGATCATGTGCCCCTGCGTGGGGGGGCTAAGCCATAACGAGGCCGAGGAGATCTCGCCTGAGTGGGCGGCAGCAGGGACGGATGTGATGCTGCACGCGGTGCTTGAGGTGGCGGGGGTTGTGGGGTGAGGTCTGTCACACTTGCTACAATGACTTGGCTATCCCTAAGCAGTGTTCTCGCGGCACAAGGTCCAGACGCCAGTTCCGACAAAGGCTTTATGGTGGGTATAGGCTCGGCAAGCTGTCTGAAACTGACAAACTATACAAATGAGTATGAAGTGCCGGCAGATTTGCTGCCTTGGATTAAGGGGTTCTGGAGCGGTCTAAACCTAGCCAAGGGTGCCCAGGATAAATCCGATGTCAATTTGGCTGTTCCGGCGGCCGAAGATGCTGTCGTGCAAGAGCGCATTTTTGCAGAATGCTATGCAGATCAAAGCCGCACTGTGTATTCTGTAGCTATGCAACTCTACTTTGAGTTTCCCGCAGTTGGGGCAAGTTCAAACTAATAGGATAGGTCCATGACCACCACCATCAAGAACGGCACCATCGTCACGGCGGATCTCACCTATTCCGCTGATGTCCAGATCGAGAATGGCATCATCACCGCCATCGGCCAGAACCTCAAGGGCGGCACCGAACTTGACGCCACCGGCTGCTACATCATGCCCGGCGGGATTGATCCGCATACGCATCTGGAGATGCCCTTCATGGGCACCTATTCCACCGATGATTTTGAATCGGGCACGCGGGCGGCGCTGTCGGGCGGCACCACGATGGTCGTCGATTTTGTGCTGCCGGGGCAGGGCCAAGGGCTGATGGATGCGGCCCAGATGTGGTCGAACAAATCGGGCCGGGCGAATTGCGATTATTCCTATCACATGGCGATCACCTGGTGGGGCCAGAAGGTGTGGGAGGATATGGACCTGGCCGTGAAGGCGGGAATGACCAGCTTCAAGCATTTCATGGCCTACAAGGGCGCCTTGATGGTCAATGATGACGAGATGTATCAGTCGTTCCGCCGGGTTGGCGATCTGGGCGGCGTGGCCTTGGTGCATGCCGAGAATGGCGATGTGGTGGCCGAACTGACCGCGCAGCTATTGGCCGCTGGCAATACCGGGCCAGAGGCGCATGCCTATTCGCGTCCGCCGCAGGTGGAAGGCGAGGCGACCAACCGCGCCATCATGATCGCCGATATGGCGGGGGTGCCATTGTATGTGGTGCATACGTCCTGCGAGGACAGCCATGAGGCGATCCGCCGGGCGCGCCAGCAGGGCAAACGGGTCTGGGGAGAGCCCTTGATCCAGCACCTGACGCTGGACGAATCCGAATATTTCAACCCCGACTGGGACCACGCCGCGCGCCGGGTGATGTCGCCGCCCTTCCGCAATAAGCAGCATCAGGACAGCCTTTGGGCGGGGCTGCAATCGGGCAGTCTCTCGGTCGTGGCGACCGACCATTGCGCCTTTACCACCGCGCAGAAACGCTACGGCGTCGGAGATTTTTCCAAGATCCCCAATGGCACCGGGGGCCTTGAGGATCGGATGCCGATGCTGTGGACTTATGGCGTCGCGACCGGGCGGCTGACGATGAATGAGTTTGTTGCGGTGACCTCGACCAACATCGCCAAGATCCTGAACTGCTACCCGAAAAAGGGTGCGGTTCTGGTGGGGGCGGACGCCGATCTGGTGGTGTGGGATCCGGAAAAGGAAAAGACCATCACAGCGGGCGCGCAGCAATCGGCAATTGATTACAACGTGTTTGAGGGCAAGCAGGTCAAAGGCCTGCCTCGGTTCACCCTGACCCGCGGCCATGTCGCCATCCATGACGGCGAAGTGCGCACCCGCGAAGGCCACGGCCAGTTCGTCGCCCGCGAAGCGCGGCCTGCTGTCAACCGCGCGCTGAGCCAGTGGAAGGACCTGACCGCGCCCCGGCCCGTGCAGCGCAGTGGCATTCCTTCGAGCGGAGTTTGAAAACCATCATGAAGACAGCATTGATAACGGCGGGCGGTAGTGGCATGGGCGCCGCCGCGGCCGAGGCATTGGCGGCGGATGGGTATAAGGTCGGTATCCTTTCATCCTCTGGCAAGGGCGAGGCGCTGGCCAAGCGGCTGGGGGGCGTCGGGATTACCGGATCAAACCAGTCTGTTGACGATTTGCAGCGGCTGGTAGATGCGGCCATGACTGCTTGGGGCCGGATTGATGTCTTGGTGAACTCGGCCGGGCATGGACCGCGCGCACCCATCCTGGAGATCAGCGACGAAGATTGGCACAAGGGGATAGATGTCTATTTCCTGAATGTTGTGCGCCCAACCCGCTTGGTGACGCCGATCATGCAGGCGCAGGGTGGTGGCACGATCATCAATATCTCGACGGCTTGGGCGTTCGAGCCGATTGACATGTTTCCGACCTCTGCCGTAGCGCGAGCCGGCTTAGCTGCCTTTACCAAGGTTTTTTCAGACACCTATGCCAAGGATAACGTCAGGATGAACAATATCCTGCCCGGATGGATCGACAGCCTGCCGAAAACTGACGCCCGCGCGGCCATGGTGCCGATGCAGCGCTATGGCACGGCAGAAGAAATCGGGCGGACGGTGGCTTTTCTGGCATCGGACGGGGCAGGATATATCACAGGTCAGAACATCCGCGTCGATGGCGGCGTTACGCGGGGAATATAGGTGAAAGATTCGTTTGCACCCAATTCGCCCGTCATCGAAGCGCGCGGCCTGAACCTGACGTTCCAGACGGCAGACAGCCCGGTCCATGCGTTGAAGGACGTGGACCTGAGCATCAACAAGGGCGAATTTGTCAGTTTCATCGGCCCCTCGGGTTGTGGCAAGACCACGCTTTTGCGCTGCATTGCAGCGTTGGAACGGCCAACGGGCGGCACCCTGACGGTGAATGGCATGACCGCCGATGAGGCGCGGCAGAAGCGCGCCTATGGCTATGTGTTTCAGGCGGCGGGTCTGTATCCGTGGCGAACGATTGCGGGAAATATCAAACTGCCGCTGGAGATCATGGGGTTCTCGAAGGCCGAGCAATCCGAACGGGTTGAGCGGGTTCTGGATCTGGTAGAACTGTCGGGCTTTGGCAAGAAATTCCCCTGGCAGTTGTCGGGCGGGATGCAGCAGCGCGCCAGCATTGCCCGTGCGTTGGCCTTTGACGCCGATATCCTGTTGATGGACGAACCCTTTGGCGCGCTGGACGAGATCGTGCGCGACCATTTGAATGAGGAGTTGTTGAAGCTATGGGCCCGCACCGGCAAGACCATTGCTTTTGTCACCCATTCCATCCCCGAGGCGGTTTACCTCAGCACCAAGATCGTGGTGATGAGCCCGCGTCCTGGCCGGATCACCGACATCATCGACAGCCCCCTGCCGCATGAGCGGCCGTTGGAGATCCGCGACAGCAAGGAGTTCATCGAGATTGCGCACCGGGTGCGCGGAGGCTTGCGGGCGGGGCACTTCGATGACTGATCGCATAGGCGTAGCTTACATGGCGAAATCCCCCCATCGCCCGCTGGCTGGAACCCGCAGGCCCCAACCATGAGCGCGCCAACGTTCTTGTGGCTGGCGCTGTCGACGGCAGTCTTTGTCGGCGCGAATGGCGTCTTGAAGACCTATGCGGTCAAGGGCGGCATCCCGATCCTGCTGGCGGCGCTGGCGCTGTTTTGTCTGGGCAACTGGATCATGGTGCAGGTGATGCGCGGGTCGGGCCTAGGCGTGGCCATCGCGCTGTCGGCGGTGTTCCAGCTGCTGGTCATCTCGGCCATGGCGATGGTGGTTTTTGGCGAACGGCCCACGCCCTTGCAACTGGCCGGAATGGTGCTGGGTGTGGTCGCCGTGGCCCTGATTGCCTGGCCAACGGGGGGCAAGGCATGAAGAATGTCGTGCCGGTGCTGACCGTTTTGGCCGCGCTGATTGCGGTCTGGTATGCGGGCACGATCTGGATGAACTCGACCTGGATTTTCGATCAGGCCGAGCGCAATGGCCAGACCGTGACCTGGGGTCAGGTGATCCCGCTGACCATGACCCAGGACCGCCCGTTACTGCCGCCGCCGCAACAGGTGGCTGAGAACCTGTGGCACGGCATCGTGGATCAGGCGATCACCTCAAAGCGCAGTCTGGTTTACCATGCCTTCGTCACCTTCCGCGGCACCATGGCGGGCTTTGCCCTGGGCATTGTGTTCGGCGTGGCGCTGGCGGCCTCAATCGTGCGATTCCGGGTGATGGACCTTAGCGTGATGCCATGGGCGATCATCAGCCAGACCATTCCCATTGTGGCGCTGGCCCCGATGATCCTGACTGTCTCAAACCAGGTGGGCATCGACGGCAAAGAGGTGCCAAAGGCGATCATCTCGGCCTATCTGTCGTTTTTCCCAGTGCTGGTCAGCATGATAAAGGGACTGCGCAGCCCCGATCAGATGCAGCTGGATCTGTTGAAAACCTATGGTGCGGGCGAAGGTGCGACCTTCTGGAAGCTGCGGTTCCCGGCTTCGGTGCCGTATTTCTTTGCTTCATTGAAGGTGGCCGTCGCGGCAGCGCTGGTCGGCACGATCGTCGGCGAATTGCCCTCGGGCGCGATTGAGGGGTTGGGCGCGCGGATGCTGATCGGCAGCCAGTTCGGCGAGCCGCTGATCATGTGGTCGGCGCTATTCGCCGCCTCAATCCTGGCGGGGCTGTTGATCGTGGCGGTGGGTCTGATCGAGCGGCTGGCGATGCGGCGGATGGGGGTGCAGGCATGAAGGGGCAGGCGGATCCGGTCTGGCTGATTGCCGCTGTGGCACTGTGGTTGGCGCTATGGGGGCTGAACATATGGCTGGGCCGACAGCCGGGGCGCTGGACCCGGTTGGCCGTGCCGCTGATCTTTGGCGCGGCTGTGCTGATCCTGTGGGAAGGCGTTGTGCGGGCCTTTGCCGTGCCGCAGGTGATCTTGCCCGCGCCCACGCTGATCGCGGCGACAGTGCTGACCTCGGGGCCGGAGCTTTGGGCCGATTTTGTGCAAACGGTGATCCGCGGCGCGCTGTCGGGCTTTGCCATCGGCGTGGCGGCGGCCTTTGGCGTGGCGCTGTTGATCGACCGCAGCCCGTTTTTGAAGCGTGGCCTGCTGCCCATCGGCAATTTCGCCGCCGCGCTGCCGATTGTCGGGCTGGCGCCCATTCTGGTGATGTGGTTCGGGTTTGACTGGCAGTCAAAGGCGGCCGTCGTGGTGGCGATGGCATTCTTTCCGGTGCTGATAAACCTGGTGGCGGGCCTGCAGGCCAGTGACCGGATGCAGCGCGATCTGATGGCGACATGGGGCGCCAGCTATTGGCAAAGCCTGACTCGCCTGCGCCTGCCCGCCGCGATGCCGTTTTTCTTCAACGGGCTGAAGATCGCCTCGACCCTGGCGCTGATCGGCGCGATTGTGGCCGAGTTTTTCGGCAGCCCCATTGTCGGCATCGGCTTTCGCATCTCACGCGAGATTGGCCGCTTGGGGCTGGATCTGGTCTGGGCCGAAATCGTGGTGGCGGCAGTGGCGGGTTCGGTGCTTTATGGGATGATCGCGATTGTGGAACGGATGGTGACCTTCTGGCACCCGTCGCAACGAAATTGAAACCGGCCCCCGGCAAAGAGGGGCTGCAACATGGAGGAACTAAAATGAAAAAGATGATGGCAGCCAGCCTGCTGGCCCTGATGGCGGGGTCGGCCAGCGCCGAAGATGTGACATTGCAGCTGAAATGGGTGACGCAGGCCCAGTTCGGCGGCTATTACGTCGCACAGGCCAAGGGCTTTTACGAAGAAGAGGGCCTGAACGTCACGATCAAGCCGGGCGGCCCCGACATCGCGCCGACCCAGGTGATGGCTGGCGGTGGCGCGGACGTGATGGTGGACTGGATGCCCGCTGCCTTGGCCGCGCGCGAAAAGGGTCTGGCGCTGGTGAACATCGCGCAGCCCTTCAAATCCTCGGGCATGATGCTGACCTGTCTGGCCGATACCGGCATCAAGACGCCAGCGGATTTCGCCGACAAGACGCTGGGCGTCTGGTTCTATGGCAACGAATACCCCTTCCTGTCGTGGATGAGCAAACTGAACTATGCCACCGATGGCAGCCCTGGCGGGGTGACGGTGCTGAAGCAGGGTTTCAACGTTGATCCCCTGTTGCAAAAGCAGGCGGCCTGCATCTCGACCATGACCTATAATGAGTATTGGCAGGTGATCGACGCCGGCATCACGCCCGAGCAACTGGTGACCTTCAAATACGAAGATCAGGGCGTGGCGACGCTGGAAGACGGGCTTTACGTCATGGAAGACCGTCTGGCCGACCCGGCGTTCCAGGAGACGATGGTCAAGTTCGTGCGCGCCTCGATGAAGGGCTGGAAATACGCTGAAGAGCATTCGGATGAGGCGGCGATGATCGTGCTGGAAAATGACCAGACCGGCGCGCAGACCGAAAAGCACCAAAAGCGGATGATGGCCGAGGTGGTCAAGCTGACCGCAGGGTCAAACGGCGCTTTGGACGCCGCGGATTATGAGCGGACGGTGGCAACGCTGATGGCTGGCGGTTCCGATCCAGTCATCACCAAGGTGCCCGAAGGCGCCTGGTCCAGCATCATCACCGACAAGGCGCTGGCGCAGTAAAACGCGCGGGCGGAAACCACGTTGCCGGAAATCGGGCGGGCGCAGAGTGATCTGCGCCCGCTTTTTCTTAACCTTTTCGTGCTTGGCTGGCCCCTGTCTGGAAAGGGGGCGAAGGTGCGGATTCTTGGTATCATTCTGACGGGGCTGGGGTTGGCTGGCCTGTTCTGGCTGACCTGGGCCGAGGCGCGGGCGCGCGCACCGGTCTATCTGTATGGCACGCCCGATCTGCAGGCCGAGGCGGCCTATTGTCTGGCGGTGGCCGAACGGATCCGTGAAATCACGCATGAGCAGGCCGAGCCGCAGCTGGAACGGCATATTGATGAGCAGATCGCCTTTTGGCGGACCAAGGCGGGCAGTGCGCTGGGGCCGGGGCGCGCGGCGCTGGGGCGTGACACCGCGATGCCGGGGGTGAATGAAGGCGCGCATCTGCATCTGGCGGTACAGGATTGCGGGCTGCGAGCGATGGGATTCTACCGCCAGGAGTTCTCACCGCTGGATTAGGAATGGTCGCTTGTAAAGCATCTGTAAAATTGTCAGTATTTTTACACGATGCAACAGGAGGGCGCTTTGCCGACCACGGCGCTGACGGGCACACGGCTGCGGGAACGGCGCTTGGCGCTGGGCCTGAAACAGGGGCATGTGGCGGGGCAGGCGGGGATTTCCGCCTCATACCTGAACCTGATCGAGCATAACCGCCGCGCGGTCACGCCCGATGTGCTGACCAGGTTGGCGGCGGCGCTGGGCTCTGAGGTTCAGGCGCTGGCGGTGGGGGCAGGCTCGGATCTGGCCGAGGATCTGCGCAGCGCAGCCGCAGCGCAGCCGACGGTGGGGGCCGAGTTGGACCGGCTGGAGGAATATGCCGGCCGTTTTCCGGGCTGGGCCGCGCTGACCGCGGCGTTGCAAACACGGGCCAGCGGGCTGGAGCGCGCGGTCGAGGCGCTGAATGATCGCATGACCCATGATCCGCATCTGTCAGCAGCATTGCATGAGCTGCTGTCGGCGCTGACTTCGGTGCGCGCGACGGCGGCAATTCTGGACGAAACCGGCGATCTTGAGCCTGACCTGCAGGCGCGTTTCCACCATAACCTGCATATGGACAGCGAACGGCTGGCCGGCGGTGCCGAGGCGCTGGTGGCCTATCTGGACGGATCAGAGACCGCGCAAGAGCAGGGCATCGCCGCCCCGCAGGAAGAGGTTGAAACCTGGCTGCGCGGCCATGGCTGGCATCTGGCGGCATTGGAGGGCGCGGACGTGGGTCCGACGGCCTTGGCGGCCGAGATCGCCGATCTGGCCTCAACAGCGGCGCGGGCTTTGGCGCGGGCGCATGTGGCGCAAGGGGCGGCGGATGCCGCAGCCC
>JBATPI010000269.1:0-2491 GCA_049291415.1 Paracoccaceae bacterium
AGCAGGCGTGCAAATATCCTGTAGGCCTAGGGTCGAAGAGGGCTGCGGTATCACCCCATCGCCACAGGTCCCGTCCTGTCCCGTCGCTACCCATCGATGCTCGGCCCACCCGCCGCGCCGGAGGTGCAGCGGTGGCTACGCACCGCTTCTGCTGGAATAGCGCGTTGATCGGTGGGCGTTGGTTCTGATGCGTCCGGGGTTAAGGCGTGGCTGAGGCTCAAGCGTGGCTGGCTGTGGGATCGCCGTAGGTGACCATGCCATAGCGCAGGACGCCGAGGGCCTCGGGGCTGCGCAGCCGGTCCGGCAACAGGTAAGGGCGCAGGTGGGCGCGCAGCAACTCGTGCGGGTCGGCCAATGTGGGAGCGCCGGTATCGTCGAGCAGGGCCTGCGCGAGGTGGTCCGCTGTTTGATCGTCGAGATCAAGCCACCAGCAGGCTGGCGGTGCTCGCTCCGCGATGTCGGAGCCGAGCGTCAGCAGGGACCGGCGCAGGTGGCTCCGGCGGCTGGCCGCGTGGGCCACGCCGCGCACGAGGCTGTCGCGCCGGGCACAGATCAGATCGGCGGCATGGGTCAGCAGCACCTCGTCGAGGGCCGCGCGCAGGCCTTGGGGCGTGGGTTCCACTGCGCTGCTGATGCCGTCGGTGTCGTTTGCATCATCCTCGGAGCCGAGGCCGCCGATCAGGCGGCGGGCAATGGCGGCTGCGGGGGCCAGCCGCAGGTGCCAGCGCGCCATCAGCAGCGTCACCGCTACCCCGAACAGAAAGCCCGCATGGTCGGGCACCGGCGGCAGGGCCGCGACCAAAGTCCCGGTGCCGGAGCGCCGGACGCCGGAGACGACGCCGGTGGGATTGCCATCGAGCAGGTCGTCGAAGGTCTGGGCCGCGACGCAGGCGCAGATCAGCATCTCGCGCGCGGACGGGCCGCGTAGGAAGTCGCGCTCGGAGACGGTCGTAGCCTGCTCTGGCCCGGCGAGGATCAGATGCGGCCGGGGTGTGGGGCTGTCGCGATCCACCGACCCGTGGCAGGCGGCATGGGCGAGGTCCACCGGCAGGGCGGGGCTCCAGGGGTAGCGTTCGTCGCGGATCACGCCCGTCGCACCGATGGCCTCGGTCCAGATTCGGGCGGCAAGGGCGCTTTCGAGGGTGGCCATCGGGATGTCGGTGCTGGCGCTGTTGGTGAGCAGGCTGACACGGGGACTGCGGAGTTCTTCTGCGCCGCCCGGAAGGCTGCCCACATCGGCCGGTGTCGGGGCGGCATCCGGTGGGGGGGCGGCGCGGCCGTAGATGCCGCGGCCAAGTGCGAAGTCGACCAGGCTGCTGGCATGCCAAAGGTCCGGGGTGCCGAGCCCGGCGCTGTGGCGCCCGGCCTCAAAGGGCAGGTTGTGCAGGGGGCCGGCGGTGGTGATCAGGATCTGCTCGGTACCCGCAAGCATGCCGCTGTCGCGCAGCGGCTGCCAGACCAGGCGGGCCATCGCGGCGTCCAGCTGCGGCCAGAACCCCCGCAGTGCTACAGCATCAAGGCGGGCCACCGCCGGTTCGGGCAGGGTGACATCGGCTTTCCGTGCTGTGGTGAGGGTCGGGCCGGTCCCGGCGGCAACGGGCGGCTCCTCCGGGGGCAACCTCCAGCCGCCCTGCCGCATGCCGCGGCCTGCCGACATCGAACCGGCGAAGTCTGCAACGCGCGCCACGATCCCCGGCAGATCGCGCGACCAGGCATCCGGGGCGCCCGTTGCCGCCGTCTCGGTTGGGTTTGTCTCTGCCCCGGTCAGCCCGTTGGTCCCAGATATTCCGTCCGCTGCAGGCAGCCTGATCAGCGTAGGCGCGCCCGTGGCCCGCAGTACCCACAGATGCGTGTCAAACCCGGTCTGCGCGCTAGCGGTGCCGACTTCATCCTTGTCCCGTGCTTTGGCTGCCTCCCGTGCTTTGGCTGCGGTGGGAAACGCCAGCACCAGCGCCTCGGCGGATCCAAGCACCGCCTGCAGCCGCTCCGTCGTCATCGTCCCCAGCGGAGCGCCGAGGATCTCGAAGCCCGGCACCTCCGCCGCCACCGCCTTCAACCGCCCCAACTCAACCTCCTGCGCCCGGAACCGCTCCCGAAGCGCGCCGATCGCCGCCTCATCCCGGCGCCGCTCGATCCCGCTGGCCAAGCCACCAAAGCTTTCCATCCCGCGTGTTCCGTCGCCATCAATGCCACCGCCGCCGAGCAGTCCGCCTGTCCCACCGCCCTCGGCCCGCTGCAGCTGCTCCAGCACATCCCGCATCTCCTGCTTGTGCCTGGCCAGATCGCGGATCGGCCCCGGTGCATCGCCCGAGGCCAGCGCCGCCTCGATCACCTCCGCCACCAGCCGCCGCCCCTGGATCGCCGCCAGAACCCGCGGCACCATCGCCCGGTCCGCCACATCTCCCGCCAGACAAAACCCCAGCCAGTTCGCATGAAAAACCGCAAAATGACCCCGAAGCTCAGGCCACGGCGCAACAATACTCCGTGGGTC
>JBATPI010000270.1:0-1548 GCA_049291415.1 Paracoccaceae bacterium
AAGCGTAGCAAGTGACGTCGATACCTTGCAGCGCGGCTACCACAAGCCCATCATGATTGCGGGCGGCTTGGGCACGATTGATGCGGATTTAACCCACAAAATCCAATTCCCAGCGGGTAGCTTGCTGATTCAACTCGGCGGCCCTGGCATGCGCATCGGCATGGGCGGCAGTGCGGCCAGCTCGCTGGCTACGGGCGCTAACGCAGCGTCTTTGGATTTTGATTCGGTGCAGCGCGGCAACCCCGAAATTGAGCGCCGTGCGCAAGAGGTCATCAACCAATGTTGGCAAGCGGGTAAAAATAATCCCATCTTGGCGATTCACGATGTGGGCGCTGGTGGTTTGTCGAATGCGTTTCCGGAACTGGTGAACGACGCGGGCCGCGGTGCGCGTTTTGATTTGCGTGCCGTACCGCTGGAAGAATCAGGCCTGGCACCCAAAGAAATTTGGTGCAACGAAAGCCAAGAGCGCTATGTGATGGCAATCGCCGCTGAATCTTTAGAAACCTTTAAAGCGATTTGTGAACGCGAACGCTGCCCGTTTGCGGTGGTGGGCGTGACGACGGATGAAAAGCAATTGGTGCTGGCGGACGAGGGTAATGAAAGCCCAGTCCAAATGCCCATGAATGTGCTTTTGGGCAAACCACCGAAGATGACTCGCGATGTGAAGTCCATCAAACGTCAAATTCCAGCCTTGAACTTGAATGGCGTTGATTTGCAAAATGCCGTGATTGACGTTTTGGCGCACCCGACAGTCGCCAGCAAACGCTTTCTCATCACCATTG
This sequence comes from Paracoccaceae bacterium, assembly GCA_049291415.1. Lineage (GTDB taxonomy): Bacteria > Pseudomonadota > Alphaproteobacteria > Rhodobacterales > Rhodobacteraceae > Pseudogemmobacter. The sequence continues at coordinate 783 of JBATPI010000270.1, forward strand.
GCGACCGCACGGTGGGTGGCCTCACGCACCGCGACCCGATGGTAGGGCCGTGGCAAGTACCAGTAGCCGATTGCGCCGTCACGCTGGCGGATTTCAAAGGATTTGCCGGTGAAGCCATGAGCATGGGCGAACGCACGCCTTTGGCCGCGCTAGACGCACCCGCATCAGGACGCATGGCAGTGGCAGAGGCCATCACCAATTTGCTGGCTGCACCGATTGAGTTGGATCGTGTCAAACTTTCAGCCAATTGGATGGCGGCCTGTGGCGAAGCGGGTGAAGACGCAGCACTCTTTGCCACTGTCAAAGCCGTGGGCATGGAACTGTGCCCAGCGCTGGGAATTTCGATTCCAGTGGGTAAAGATTCACTGTCGATGAAGACCACTTGGAAAGATGGAAATACAGATAAGAAAGTTTCATCTCCAGTCAGCCTCATCGTCACAGCCTTTGCAACTTTGGCCGATGTGCGTGGCACATTCACACCACAATTGCAAACCACAGAGAGCGACACATCGCTGATTTTGATTGACTTGGGCAAAGGTCAAAACCGCATGGCAGGCAGCATCTTGGCGCAAACCATCAACCAGTTTGGTGACCGCGTGCCAGATTTGGATGACGCACAAGACTTGCTCAATTTGGTTAAAGCCATCAGCCAATTGCGCAGCGACAACAAAGTGCTGGCCTACCACGATAAGAGCGATGGAGGCTTGTTGGCCACTGTGGCAGAAATGGCGTTTGCCGGCCATGTGGGTGTGGTGTTGAATGTGGA
>JBATPI010000271.1:0-3834 GCA_049291415.1 Paracoccaceae bacterium
CCGGCGATCCTGCACTCGCGTGAGTTGCATTGCGGTAACGCCCCCTTGCGGGCACAGTTCCTGACCGTGATGACGCAGTTTCAGGCGCTGCTGGTTGACGCGCTGACCGAGGGGCAGGCGCAGGGCGTGTTTCGCCGCGATCTGGTGCCGTCTGATGGCGCAATCTTGCTGATTTCGCTGGTTCAGGGGCTGGCGATCCGCTGGTCCCTGGGGCAGCGCGCATTCTCATTGGAAGCCGAGGGCGGGCGCTTGCTGGCCTATCAGATCGGTTTGTTGCGGACCCCTACTTTGGAAAAAACTGATGAAAATCACCAATAAACGCACTGTTTTCGGTCTGATCGCCGTGGCCGTGATAGCAGGCGGCGGCTGGTTCTTTCTGACCGAGCGGCCGCTGTCGGTGCCAGTCGTGGCACTGCAAGAGGCCGCTCAGGTCCGGGTCTACGGTCTGGGCACGGTTGAGGCGCGGATTGTCTCGAAGATCGGGTTTGAGGTGGGGGCCGGGCTGTCGGACCTGTTGGTCGACAGCAATGATGCCGTCACCAAGGGACAGGTTCTGGCCAAGCTGCGTCCGGCCGAGCAAGAGGCGCGGGTGGCGCGGGCCGAGGCCGGGGTGGCCGCCGCAGACGCCGCTATCGCCAAGGCCGAAGCCAACGTCCAGCGCGCCAAGGCAGTTCTGGCGCAGCGCTTGTCCGCCAATATCCGCCAGCAGGAACTGGCCTCGCGCAGCGCGATTGCCGCCACCTCGGCCGAAGAAGCGCAACGCGATGTCGATGTGGCTGCCGCTGACCTGACCGTCACGCAAAGCGAAGTGGTCGTCGTCACCGCACAGGCCGCCGACGCCCGCGCGGCTTTGCTTTATGAGCAGACCCTGTTGGATCACCATGTCCTGACCGCGCCCTTTGATGCAGTCATTGTCGAGCGTCATGCCGAAGCCGGCACTGTGGTGAAGGCGGGCGATGTTATCTTCACCCTGATGGACCCGAAAACCGTCTGGATTCAGGCCTATATTGACGAAGGCCGCGCGGGTGAGCTGGCATTGGGGCAGGCTGCCGAAATCCGGCTGCGCTCACTACCGCATGCGGTGTTCAGCGGCACGGTTGCACGCATCGGCATCGAAAGTGACCGGGTGAACGAAGAGCGCCGGGTCTGGATCACCTGCGCCGATTGCCCAGATCAGGTCTTCTTGGGCGAACAGGCCGAGGTGCGCATCACCACCGCCACGCTGGAGCGCGTGCTGTTGGTGCCGGAAATCGCGGTGCAGGGCTTTGACGGCCATCAGGGCCGCGTCTGGGTGGTGCAGAACGGACGGCTGGCCGAAGTGCCGCTGATCTTTGGTCACCGCACCGAGGACGCGCGGGTTGAAGTGGTCTCGGGCCTGCCCGACGGCGCGAAAATCGTCGCCAGCCCGATCAAGGCGCTGGCAGAGGGGCGGCTGGCCCGCGTTACGGGGGATGCGCCATGAACCTGGCCTGGCGCGATGTGCGGCACAATCTCTTTCGCTTTGTCCTGACCTGTCTGGGCTTGGGCCTGCTGATGACCGTCGTTCTGGCAATGATGGGCATCTACAACGGGCTGGTCTCGGATGCGCTGAACATCGTCAAAGCCCCGCAGGCCGATATTTGGGTGGTTGAGGCGGAAACCCAAGGCCCCTTTGCCGAGGCGTCCAAGATTCCCGGTGACACCCGTGATGCGGTGGCGCGTCTGCATGGCGTGGCCGAGGCCGGCAGCATTACCTATCAGACGGTTGAGGCACCCTTTGGCGGCGCGGTGCTGCGGCTTTATGTCATCGGCTATGAACGGGGCCGTCTGGGGGGGCCGCAGACCATCACCGAAGGTCGCGGTCTTGAAGCCAGCCATTTCGAGATGGTGGCCGATGCGAAAAGCAAACTGGTTGTCGGCGATACGATCGACCTTGGCCGCAACCGCTTTACCGTGGTCGGGCTGGTCAAGGACACGATGAATTCGGGCGGTGATCCGGCCATCTTCATCACCTTGGCCGATGCGCAGGTGTTGCTGACGCAGCTTGCCCCTGCGGCGGCACGGGTGCAGGCCGCACGCGGTGACGACATCACCAGCGGTGCCACCGTGGCCGCCGTGATCGCGCGGCTGGATCCGAATGTGGATGCCCGTAGCGTGGCGCAGACGGTGCGGCAGTGGAAACATCTGGCCGCGCTGACCCAAGGCGAACAGGAAGACATCCTGATCAAATCGGTGGTCGACAAGGCGCGCAAGCAGATCGGCCTCTTTCTGGGCATTCTGCTGACGGTGTCTGCCGTGGTCATCGCGTTGATCATCTACACGATGACCATGGAAAAGCTGAAACAGATCGCCACGCTGAAATTGATCGGCGCGCCGGACCGCACCATCATCGCGCTGATCGTGCAGCAATCGGTGGCGCTGGGCGTTTTGGGTCTGGCGATCGGGCTAAGCCTGATCATGACGGTCAAGGATTTCTTCCCCCGCCGCGTGCTGTTAGAGCCGCTGAACGCGCTGGCGCTGACCGGGATCATCCTGGTGGTCTGCATTCTGGCCTCGGGCCTGGGGGTGCGGGCGGCGCTGAAAGTGGATCCTGCCACCGCTTTGGGGGGCTAAGCCATGGACACCGACAGCCGCCGCGTCATTGTCGATATCAAAGGGGTCGCCAAGCATTACGGCGACGGCGAGACCCGCGTGGACGCCCTGCGCAATCTGGATCTGGCCGTCCATGCCGGTGAGGTGGTTGCGCTGCTGGGCCCCTCGGGGTCGGGCAAGACCACGCTTTTGAACATCATCGGCTGCATCATCGACCCGTCCGAAGGGCAGGTCAGTCTGGATGGCGAGATGGTCTATGACCAACGCTGGCTGCGCGGCGATCTGCGCCGTCTGCGGCTGGACAAGATCGGCTTCATCTTTCAGGCGCATAACCTGCTGCCCTTTCTGAATGCCGCCGACAACGTGGCTTTGGTACTGCAACTGGCGGGCAAGAGCCGGGCTCAGGCGCAAGAGCGCGCGCAGGAACTGCTGGATTATCTAGAGGTTGGCAACCGCGCCCGCGCCATGCCCGCGCTGTTGTCGGGCGGTGAGGCGCAGCGGGTGGCGATCGCCCGCGCGCTGGCCAACAGCCCGCGCATCATCCTGGCCGATGAGCCGACCGCAGCATTGGACAGCAAGCGGGCCGGGATCGTGATGGACCTGCTGCGCAAACTGGCCGCCGAACAGGATGCCTGCATCATCGCCGTGACGCATGACGAAAAGATCCTGGACCGCTTTGACCGCCTGTTCCACCTGCGCGACGGGAGGCTGGAGGACGCCCCGCCGGCTGCAACATAGGCGGAGGGTTGGGGCGCACGGCTAAAACCTTGGCTAGCGCGTTTGCGGGGGGGGAAACGCTCCAGTGGAGCGTTTTCAGGCACAAACGGGCGGGCACGCTTGCCCGCCCCGTGGGGTGGGGAAGTAGGGTGTGTGATTGCACGCACTGTTCCGGTGGGGGGCGATGCGTGCAATCACACACCCTACGGCGCGGCGCATGTGGAGTATTGTAGGATCAACCCGGTGAAGCACGGGTTTGTCGAGCGGCCGGGCGATTGGGCGTGGTCGAGTTGGGTTCGGCGCGGCCCCGGCTTTGCCGGGGAGAAAACAGTCCAGTGGACTGTTTTCAGCGCCGAACGCCCCGGCACACTTGCCGGGGCCGGGCGGCCGATGCAGCAAACCCCTTGCGCGGTTAACCCCACGCCCCACGCCGGGGTGCAAAGCTGACGGGGTGAACGGCGGCCCCGCGCTGTTGCGCGGGGAGAAAACAGTCCGGTGGACTGTTTTCAGCCGCGAACGCCCGAGCACGCTTGCGAGGGCTAGGGG
>JBATPI010000272.1:0-20366 GCA_049291415.1 Paracoccaceae bacterium
ACGCTGCCGCTGCCACCACCGAAGCTGCTGGCGATGCTGCCGCTGCTGCAGGCGACGCTGCCGCTGCCACCACCGAAGCCGCTGGCGACGCTGCCGCTGCTGCGGGCGACGCTGCCACCGGCGCCATGGACGGCGCGATGGCTGCTCTGGACCCGGCCAACTTCAACGCTGATGCCGTTGTCGCGCTGATCGACGGCTCGAACTTGGATGACGCCACCAAGACCACGCTGAAAGGCGCTGTTGACGCGGCCAAAGCCAACCCGGCCCTGGCTGCGGATGCCATCGCTCAGGTCAAAGCTGCTCTGGGGATGTAATTTCTGACGCGCCGTGCCCGGGCCTGATGGTCCGGGTGCTGCCATGCTGCGGGCCGCGGGGGGCAACCCTTGCGGCCCGTTTCAGTTCAACCGCCCCTCGGTATCGATCACCTGCACCCCGGGCTCCCAGCGCCACAACACCAGATTACGCGCGCCAAGCCGCACGCCGGGCGCGAATGACGGCACGATCATGCCGACCCAGCCCGCCGCAATCAGACCCTGGGCCAGCCTTTGTCCGGCCGAGATCCCGTCCTGACGCATCTGCAGCCGCCAGTCATCTGCCGCCAGCACCGCCGGGTCGATGCCTTGCCGGGGATCGGTGGCATCCAGAACCGGCCCCAGATCGGCCAGATAGGCCACCAGCGTCACCGGCTCAAACGGGCGGCCGGCCTGATTGGCTTCGGCAATCGCGCCTTCGGGGGTCAGCGCGGTGTATAACGCCGGCGTGCCCTTTGGATTGAACCGCCCACCATGGCGCCGCGCCCCTTCGCCCGACAGGGGCTGACGCATCCAGACCGGATTCAGCGCGCGATAGACTGTGCCGTGAAAGCGGGTTGTGGGCCCAACCTCGGGCCCCAAATCAGGCAAATCCGCCCGCGTCGATTTCATCCAGATAGTCCATCACCGCCTCGGCCTGCCCATCCTGCACCAGTCGCGCCGCCGTCAGCCCGCCATAGCCGGGCAGGGGCTGTGAGCGATACCAGGCATAGGCCACCAAGGACGATCCAAAGCGCGGCGTCAATCGGTTCACCACCTCAACCATCTCGCGCAAGCGGGTCTGGGTGCGGGGTGATCCCAGCCGGTCCTTGCGCGCAATCGCATCGCGGCCCAGACCGGCGGTACGGGCGATTTCATCCTGCGTGGTCAGCAATTCCTCGGCCAGAAGGCGCGGCGAGAACAGCGATTTCTCGGTGAAAGTGGCGATGTTCATCGGGTTCCCTCCACGAATGATGACGCTAATATACGTCAGTTTGCGTGGGTTTTCAAGGGTGACCTTTGGACTGCGCTAGATCCCGTCGCCGACAAAGGCCTTTTCTACCACGAACTCCAACGGCTCGGAATTCGCCCCCTCACGCAGGCCGAATCCTTCGAGGATCGCCTTGACGTCGACGTTGAAGGCCAGCGATCCGCAGACCATGGCGCGGTCTTCGGCCGGGTTCATCGGCGGCAGGCCCAGATCGGTGAACACCTTGCCCGAGGCCAAATTGTCGGTCACCCGGCCCATGTGGTGAAACGGTTCGCGCGTGGTGGTGGGGTAATAGCTCAGCTTTCCCGCCACCATCTCACCGATCAAGGGATCATTCTCCAGCCCTTCGACCAGTTGGCGGCCGTATTCCAGTTCGGCCACCTCGCGGCAGGTGTGCATCATGATCACCTGATCGTATTTCTCATAGGTTTCAGGCTCACGCAGCAGGCTGGCAAAGGGGGCAAAACCGGTGCCGGTGGCCAATAGCCACAACCGCCGCCCCGGCAGCAGCGCATCATGCACCAGCGTGCCGACGGGCTTGGGGCGCAAAATGATCTCATCGCCGACTTTGATATGTTGCAACCGGCTGGTCAGGGGGCCATCGGGCACCTTGATCGAATAGAATTCCAGCTCTTCATCCCAGGACGGCGAGGCGATGGAATAGGCGCGCAGCAAGGGTTTGCCGTTATCGCCCATCAACCCGATCATCACGAACTCACCCGAACGAAAGCGCAACGACGCAGGCCGCGCCACCCGGAACGAAAACAGCCGGTCTGTCCAATGGGTGACTTGCGTGACCAATTGCGCGTCGGGCAGATGCGGCTTTGCCGGGCGGGTATTCACTTCGGGGGCATTCATCGCGGCAAGCTCCGTCATGGCCATCAGCCCTTTCTAGACCACCATCCGGGGCAGGAAAACCCCTTGCACTGGCAGTAATATTCAATGATTTGCATATATGATACGGACGCGCCCGTCCAGTGGTCAGGCCCGCAGCCGCGACTGATAGTCATGCGCGCGCCAATCGGCCCGGGCTTGCCACTGCGGCCAAGGCTGGCGGGCGGCGATCTCATCAGGAATTTCTGCGCCGTCAAAGCCGACGCGGCGGATCATCGCATATTGATCGGCAATCACCGGACCATGGGCCAGCAGTTTCCCCGTATAGCCATAGGCCCGCAGCCGCCGCGCAATGGTAAAGGCGCGCCCATCATTGAAGGCGGGAAAGGCGACGCGGATCAGGGTCAGTTGACCCAGCCGCCCGATCACCGCTTCGGGATCATCGGTCTGCGCCAGATCGACGGCGGTATCGTCCGGCCCCAGCTCGGCCAGCGCCAAAATGTCGCGGGCGGGCGCGGGGGCAAAGCCCGTGTCGGTGACAATAACGCTCATGCCGCGCTCTCCTTTTGGGGTCTGACGGCCTTGCCGTCCTTGAAGTGAATGCCGCATTCGGTTTTCTGCTGGCCACGCCAGCGGCCCGAGCGCGGGTCTTCGCCGGGTTTCACCGCACTGGTGCAGGGCGCACAGCCGATCGACGGATAGCCCTTGGCGACCAGCGGATGGCGGGGCAGGCGGTTGTTGACGATATATTCGGCCAGATCGTCGCGCCCCCAATGGGCCAAGGGGTTCACCTTGATGCGGTAATCGGCTTCGGGCTCAAAAAAATCCAAGGCGCCACGGTCGCTGTTCTGATAGCGCTTGCGCCCGGTGATCCAGCCGTCAAAGCCCGCCAGCGCACGCTCCAGCGGTTCCACCTTGCGCAGATTGCAGCAGGCGTCGGTGTTGAACTGATGCAGGGTGCCGTCGGGGTCATCGAACGCCACCCGTGGTTGGGCCGCGCGGATCGTGCGCAGGTCGCACAGGTGCAGGGTCTCGGCCAGTTGGCGTTGATACTCCAGCGTTTCGGGGAACAGCATGCGCGTGTCCACGAACAGAACCGGAGTTTCCGGCGCGATCATGCTGACCAGATGCAGCAGCACCACCGATTCAGCACCAAAAGAGCTGACCAGCGCGACCCGCCCCAGATCAACGTCCTTCAGGCTATGTTCCAGCACTGCAGTGGCCGAATGGTGGCGATAGCGCGTGTTCAGCGCCGCCACCCGTTCGGCCACGGGGCCGGGGTGACGGTCAAGCGGCATCGCGTGCGGCCTCTTCGTACAAAGCCAGCTTGAAAGGCTCCATCCCGACGCGGCGAAAGGCCTGCAGGAAGGTTTCCTCAACCGACAGGCGCAGGCCCAGATAGGCCCGCAGGATGCGTTCGACCGCGCCCACCACCTGATCATAGGCAAAGCCGGGGCCGGTCTTGTCGCCGATGACCGCATCTTCGGTGCCGTCGCCGCCCAGGGTGATCTGGTAGTTTTCCACCCCCGCACGATCCAACCCAAGAATGCCGATATGGCCGACATGGTGATGCCCGCAGGCGTTGATGCAGCCGGAAATCTTGATCTTCAGCGGGCCGACCTCTTCCTCCAGCCCGACATCCCGCAGTCGCAGCGCGATTTCCTGCGCGATCGGGATCGAGCGGGCGGTGGCCAGCGCGCAATAATCCATGCCGGGGCAGGCGATGATATCCGAGGCCAAACCGACATTCGCCGTGGCCAAGCCTGCCTGCATCAGCATGGCATGCAGGGCGGGCAGGTCGGATTTATGGACATGTGGCAGGATCACATTCTGCTCATGACTGATGCGGATTTCACTGTGTCCGTAGCGCTCAGCCAGATCGGCGATCAGGCGCATCTGGTCGGCCGATGCGTCGCCCGGCGTGGCCCCATGCGCCTTCAGGCTGATGGTGACGATGGCGTGCTGCGCATCGCGGTGCGGGGCCAGATTTGTATCGGCCCAGGCGCGGAAAGTGGGATCAGCCTTATGGAACGCGTCATAGGCATCGGTCGGCGCAGTGCGCAAGACGGGTGCAGCGAAGGCCGCGCGGATGTCGTGCAGAAGACGCTGATCCGCGCCGCCGAACTGGCTGCGCAATTCTGCAAAGCGGGCTTCGATCATCCGGGAAATTTCAGCCTTTCCCGTCTCATGCAGGGTGATCTTGATTCTTGCTTTGAACTTGTTGTCACGCCGGCCCAGCGTGTTGTAGACGCTGAGAACCGCCTCGACATAGGGCAGAAGATCGGCCTCGGCCAGGAATTCGCGCACCACCATCGCCACCATCGGCGTGCGGCCCAGACCACCACCAACCAGCACAGTGAACCCCGGCTCTCCGGCGGCATTACGGGTCATCCGCAACCCGATGTCATGCGCGCCGGTCACCGCGCGGTCAGCGGACGCCCCGGTGATGGCGATCTTGAATTTGCGCGGCAGGAACTGGAATTCCGGGTGGTCCATCGACCATTGGCGCAACAATTCGGCATAGGGCCGCGGGTCTTCGATCTCATCCGCCGCAGCGCCTGCGAAATGATCCGCCGTGACATTGCGCACGCAATTGCCCGAGGTCTGGATCGAGTGCATCCCCACATCGGCCAAAGCATGCAGAATGGCGGGCACATCGGTCAGCTTGGGCCAGTTGAACTGGATGTTCTGCCGGGTGGTGAAATGGCCATATCCCTTGTCGAAGGTCTGCGCGATATGGGCCAACTGCCGCATCTGGCGCGGGTTGATGGTGCCATAGGGAATGGCCACGCGCAGCATATAGGCGTGCAGCTGCAGGTATAGCCCGTTCATCAGCCGCAGCGGGCGGAATTCATCCTCGGTCAGGCTGCCATCCAACCGCCGCTCGACCTGATCGGAGAACTGCGCCACACGGGCGCGGACAAAGGCGTCGTCAAAGTCGGTATAATCATACATGGATCAGATCCGTCTGCTTGCCATGGGCATAATTCGAAGGGCCCCGGGTGCGGAACGCCTCACGGAAATGCACCGGTTCGGGGCCGTTCGGGCCGGGCCTTGCATCGGCCAGATAGGCGCCCACGACAACCAGCTTTTGTGCCGCTGCGTGCAAAAGCCGCATCTGGGCATGCGCCTCATCGTCAATCAACTCGGCCTGATGGTGATGCGGGGTCCAGCTGTCATCGGCGGTCAGATAGACCACATCGCCGGCGCGCAAGGCATTGGCGGTGACGACCTTGGGGGTGAAGGCGCGGCTCATCTTCAGGCCTCTTTCAGTTGTGACAGGGCTGGGGCGGCCGCGCGCGGGGCAAGACCGTAAAGCAGGATGGCAGGGCCAGTGGCGCGGGCCACAACGGCGGGCAGCGTGGCCAGGGTGGCGGGCAGAATGCGCTGATCGGCGCGGCTGACGTTTTCCACCACCGTCACCGGTGTGTCAGGGGCGGCCCCGTGCATCATCAGCCGACCTTGCAGAAACCGGGCCGATGCCTTGCCCATATAAATCGCGGCCACTTCGCCCGCGCGGGCCAGACCCCTCCAGTCTTGCTCGGCAAAGCCGTCCATCGCGTGGCCGGTCAGAATGCGCAGACCGGCATTGCGGCCGCGCTGCGTCAGGCTTTGCCCGATGGCGGCGGCCGCAACCGACGCGGTGGTCAGCCCCGGCAGGATGGCAAATGCCAGCCCCGCCGCCTGCAGCGCCAAGATCTCTTCATCCAGCCGCCCAAAGATGCCCGGATCGCCGCCCTTCAGCCGCACTACCCGCGCACCGGTCTGTGCCTGCGCGACCAGCAAAGCGTTGATCGCGGCTTGGGTCATGGTCGGGCCAAAGCCCACTTTGCCGACATCAAGACGGCGCACATGGGCCGGGAGCAGGGCCAGAACCTCGTCGCCAACCAGCCGGTCATGCAACACCACCTCGGCTTGCGCCAAAGCGCGCGCGGCACCCAAGGTCAGGTGATCGGCCGCACCCGGACCGGCACCGACGAAAAGGACAGGGGAAAACTGGGTCATGGCGGGCCTTTCTCTTGACGCTGAATATAGGATATTTTCCCGCATTAACGCCAGATACCCTTGCGGATAAGAACGACTGTTCTAATGTGCCCCGCGTGGAACGCTAGGGTTCTGCCAAAAGGGGATTTTCAGGAATGGCTGCCGCACTGGACGAACTGGACCGGAAAATCCTGTCCGAGCTGCAAAAGGATGCCGAACAATCCCTGGACGAAATCGCGCGGCACGTGGGCTCCTCCAAGACCCCGGTATGGAACCGCATCCGCAAGATGAAGGATCAGGGCGTCATCACCCGCACTACAGCGATTCTGGACCCCGAGGCGCTGGGGCTGGAGGCCTGCTTTTTCGTCCTGATCCGCACCAGCGAACATGAGGCTGACTGGCAACGCAAGTTCCTGAAAGCGCTGAAGGAACGGCCCGAAGTGATGGAAGCGCACCGGCTGGCTGGTGATATCGATTATATCCTGAAGGTCCGGGTCAAGAACGCCCGCGCCTATGACACCTTCTATCAGGCGCTGATTTCCGAAGTGCGGATCTACAACGTCACCGCGCTCCTGAGCATGGAAGAGATCAAATCGACCACCACCCTGCCGCTCTGACGGCAGACTTGCCAAATTGAGCGGCTTGCGCCGCAGGTCTGTTGTCTCGGCTCTGGCGCGATGCGCCAACCGCCTCGGGGTTGCGCGCCGCGCGGGGGATATTTATGCCAAGATGAAGCTGCCTATCCCTTCATCTTGGGTCAAATATCCCGGGGTGTTTGAGGGGCAGCGCCCCTCATCGGCCGGGATTGGACAGGCGCGCAGTTTTACTAAAGACCAAAGGCCTGCGCCGGCAGGCGCTCGGTTGCTTTACCGCGCGACCATCAGGCGGCCCAGTCCGTGGAAATGGTACACATCGCCATAGAGGGGTGGTTCGGTCAGGTGCAAGGCGGGGCAGTGCTGGAACAGGATCGGCAGGGCGATCTGCAACTCGAGCCGCGCCAGCGGTGCGCCGACGCAGAAATGCAGACCTGCGCCAAAGCTGGCCAGCGGGCGGATCGGGCGGGTAGGGCGGAACAAGGCGGGGTCTTCCCATTGGCCGGGATCACGGTTGGCGGCCGCCAACAAGAGCCCGACCTGATCCCCGCGGGTGAAGGTCTGGCCCATCACCTCGACCTCTTCATAGGCGTAGCGGGTGAACATATGCAGCGCCGGGTCATGGCGCAGGATCTCTTCCACAGTGGCCTCAATGGCTGCGGGAGCCAGCGCGGTCGGTGGCGTTTCGTGCTGCAGCAGCGCCTTTACGCCATTGCCGATCGTATGCACGGTGGCCTCATGCCCTGCGTTCAACAGCAGGATGCAGGTTGAGATCAGCTCATCCGTGCTGAGCCGTTCGCCGCCTTCTTCGGCAGCGATCAGGTGGCTGATCAGATCATCGCGCGGGGTCTTGCGGCGCTGATCGACATAGCCGCGCATGAAATCGGCGAAGGCCGTGGATGCGGCCACGGCGTGGTCTTCGGTCTCGCGGGTGCGGGCCGCCATATACATGCCGACCATCGCATTCGACCAGCGCAAGAGGTCGGGTGCCATCTCTTCGGGCACACCCAACAGCCGCGCGATGATCCGCACCGGCAGCGGGGCGGCGAAGGTGGTCAGCAGGTCAAACGGGCCCTCGGGCAGCGCGCGGACCAGGTCGGTCGCCAGCGTCGCAATCTCGGGCGCCAATGCCGCGATCCGGCGCGAGGTGAAGGCGCGCAGGACCAAGGACCGCAGCCGGGTATGGCGGGGCGGCTCCAACTCCAGCATGGAATGCGCCTCAACCGCGTAGAAGGGGGCCAAATGCGGCGGCACCTCTGGTGCCAGTTCTGCCGGCACCTCGCGGCCAAAGCGGCGGTCACGGAAGATGGCATTCACCGCCGCCCAATTGCCGGTGCAGGCCAACCCGTAATCCTGCCAGTAGAAAAACGGCCCCGCTGTGCGCGCGCGCTCATAGAGCGGATAGGGATTTTGCACGAAATCGGGGTCGGTGGGTGATTGGGTCAGGGTTTGCATCAGCGGCGTCCAAAGGGTAGGGGGAGGATGCCTTGCGCGATCAACACGCCCAGGCCGACGACGGCGGCAGCGCTGGCCTGCGTCCAATCCCAGGCGCTGCCAAGGGCAAACAGCATCAGCATCACGTAAAACGGGGCGGCGTTGATATGCAAGGCGGAAAGGCCGATCCCCAGCCGCTCAACCGACATGATCCACATTACCTGGCTGATCCCCAAGGCGCCCACGCTGAAAAGCAGGATCGCCGCTACCTCTGTCCAGCCCCAGGCCGTGAAATGCGGGGCCGGGCCGCCGACGCCCCATTGCAGCGTTGATGCCAGCAGGACCGCCACCGCAGCACCGGTCAACGTCACCGCTGTGCGACCCAAGGAGGTCTGATCGGGAAAGGCCGTGACCGTCAGCCGAGAGCCGACAGTGAACGCCACCACCGAGGCAAAGCACAAGAGCGCCCCGACCCCCAGGTTCATCCCGCCGGCGGCCAGATCCAGCGCCATCAGCCCGCCCGCCAGCGACAAGAGCAGCCCCAGGATCAGCGCCAGCGTCAGTTTGCGCCCGTCCAGCACCACTTCCAGCGTGATGCCCACCAGCGGCAGCGTGGATGAGATCACTGCCGCCGTTACTGCGCCGCCACGGGCCTGCCCCAGGATCAGGAACCATGCGCCCAGACCGATCAGGCTGCCCACGGCAATGCCGCGCAGCCAGTTCACTGCGCGCAACGGTGCCAACCCCTCGCGCAGAACCCAGAACGGCACCAGCGCGCCCGCAACCAGCACCATGCGCAGCGCGGTCAGCTGGTCGCCGGGCAACAGCGGAATCAGCCGGTCGGCTGCCGGCAGTCCTGCCGCCCAGATCATCATCGACGCCATGCAGATCAGATTGGCCGTCATCAGGCTGTTGGCAGGGCGCACGGGTAGCGGGGCGGCGGGCTGGGGGGTGGCGGTCAGGGTCATGGTCCCCAGCATTCACAAGGCGCGCCGCGCGGTCTGGTCTGGAGGCGACACCATCTGGTCGCGGCCCGGCCTAACTGGCCGCCAGCGCCGCCACGATGGCACCGAAATCAACCGCTTTCAGGCTGGCCCCACCGACCAATGCACCATCGACATTTGGCAGGGCAAAGATCTCGGCCGCGTTCGACGGCTTGACCGATCCGCCATATAGCAGCCGCATGCCGCCCGCCTCGGTGCCGAAGCGCACGGCCACAGTGGCGCGGATGGTGCCATGCACCTGGGCAATCTCGGCCAAGGTCGGGGTGCGGCCGGTGCCGATCGCCCAGACCGGTTCATAGGCGATTACGGTGTTGGCGGACGTAGCGCCGCTGGGCACTGATCCGGCCAGCTGTGTGCCCACCACATCCAGCGTCCGACCTGCGTCGCGCTGCGCCTCGGTCTCACCAACGCAGATCACCGCGATCAGCCCCGCCGCCCAGGCCGCAGCTGCCTTGGCCGCGACCAGCGCGTCGGTCTCGGCATGATCGGCGCGGCGTTCGGAATGGCCCAGGATGACATGGCTGGCACCGGCATCGGCCAACATCGCTGCGGCCAGATCGCCGGTATGCGCGCCGCTGGATTGAGGATGACAATCCTGCCCGCCAATCTGCAGGGCAGATCCCGCCGCCGCCACCGCCATCTGTGCGATCAAGGTGGCGGGCGGGCACAGCAGCATCTCGCATCCCGGGGCCGGATATGCAGCCAAGAGGGCGCGCACCTCTGATATCGAGGCGGTCAAGCCGTTCATCTTCCAGTTTCCGGCTGCCAGTTTTTGCATCGCCTGATCTCCTTGCGCGCGCGGGTATCTGCCCTTTTACAAATACTCAGCGCGCAAGCAAAGCCCGGTCAGGCCGCCGGCGCATCCTTGAACTTGATCGATTCGCCGCAGCCGCAGGCCTCGGACACGTTCGGATTGCGAAAGGTGAACTTCGATTCCAGCAGACTGGTTTCATAATGAACCTCGGTTCCGAACAGGAACATCTGCGCCATTGGCGCAATCAACACGCGCGCACCATCCTGCTCGACCACCTCATCCAGCGGGTTCACTTCGGTCACATAGGTCATGGTATATTCCATGCCCGCACAACCGCCCTTTTTCACGCCGACGCGCAGACCCTGTGCGCCATCACGGGCCATCAGACGTGTGATCTGATTGACCGCGGCAGGGGTCAGGGTAACGGCGGCTTTGCCCGGAATTCCAAACATGAGAACGCTCCTTATGGGCCAAAGATTGGACTGGGTCAAAGATAGGCGCAGCATGCAGCTTTCTCAAGCGGCATGGCGAATCTACATGAAGCCCAGTTCCAGACGGGCCTCATCGCTCATCATGTCCATGCCCCAAGGCGGCTCAAACGTCATCTTGACGTCAACCTGCTTCACTCCGGCCAGCGGTTCTACCGCATCGGCGACCCAACCGGGCATTTCGCCAGCCACCGGACAGCCCGGAGCGGTCAGCGTCATGGTGATGTCAACGACGTTCTGATCGTCGATATCAATCGTGTAGATCAGCCCCAGATCATAGATATTCACCGGGATTTCAGGGTCGAACACCGTTCGGCACGCATCGACAACGCTGTCGTATAGGGGGTGATCGGTGGTTGACGGGCGGATAAGGGGAGTGCCCTCGACGTGGTCCTGCATCATGTCTGTCCTGTGCGGTCAGCTTTGTTGAGGGATTATATAGGGATTTCCATTCCCAAGGTCCAGAGCCGCCGGAAAGAATGAAAAGGGGCCCCGAAGGGCCCCGGATCGGCTGTGAAATCCGCGCGGATCAGAACGGGATTTCGTCGTCCATATCGGCCCGGCCACCGCCACCGCCCGAAGCGCCACCCCGGCTGCCGCCGCCTGACTGGCTGCTGCCCGACTGGCCGCCGCCTTGGCCGCCGCCATAGTCGTCATAGCCGCCGCGGTCATCATAGCCACCGCCGGAGGCGCCGCCACCGCCGCCGCCGCCCTCGCGGCCATCCAGCAGCGTCAATTCGCCGCGATACGGCCGCAGCACGACTTCGGTCGAGTATTTCTCAACACCCGACTGGTCTTGCCATTTGCGGGTTTCCAATTGGCCCTCGATATAGACCTTTGAGCCCTTTTTCAGGTACTGCTCGGCAATCTTGGCCAGGTTTTCGTTCAGGATCGACACCCGGTGCCATTCGGTGCGCTCTTTGCGCTCGCCGCTGGCCTTGTCGCGCCAGGTTTCCGATGTGGCGACGTTCAGGTTCACCACCTTGCCGCCGTTCTGAAAGCTGCGCACTTCGGGGTCGCGGCCCAGATTTCCGACGATGATCACCTTATTGACCGAACCCGCCATCACGTTTCTCCCTGATTCCGTTCGCCCTGGGCACCTTGCGCCCGGTTTGGTTACGCAAAGCTCTACACCGCCCCCCCCGGCACCGCAACCGGGCGACACCGCAGCGCTGCGGTTCTGAATAGGCGAAACTTCGCCGATGAGGTGTCTTTGCGCGCCCATTAATCGGCAATTCCTTACTGGTAGCGGTAGGTTCCCTAGGTATACTGCGCCCATCATCGGTCAGGGATGCTGCTGCGCCCCGGCCAGTCCGATGCTCGCCACGGGGAAGATTGCCTTTCAATGACGCGCCATGTGTTTTCTCGTCTGAGTTTTGCCCTTGCGGCGTCGGTGGTGTTTTCCGCGCCGGTTGAGGCGGACTCCCTGAAACTGTCGGGCGGGTCAAAGAACCGCAATTCCATCTTCAAAAGCCAGACCGCTCTGCTGGATGGCCGGTTGGCTGGCCAATACAGCGGCTCGGTCAAGCTGACGCCCAAGTACAAGTCCGGTGGCGTTGATATGGCCGCGGCCGATTCAACGGCGGTTCCGCGTTATAAGGGCAATTACAAGGGCAAGTATCTGGAAGTGGCCAAATCCGCCGCGCGCAAGCATGGCGTGCCTGAGGATCTGTTCCTGCGCCTGATCCAGCAGGAAAGCGGCTGGAACCCGGGCGCCGTGTCGCACAAAGGTGCCACCGGGCTGGCACAGTTGATGCCGGGCACTGCGCGCAAATTGGGCGTGGCAATTGATGTGCCGGCTGAAAATCTGGAAGGTGGCGCACGCTATCTGCGCCAGATGTACGACAAATTTGGCAGCTGGAAGCTGGCGTTGGCGGCATACAACGCCGGGCCCGCAGCGGTGGAAAAGCACGGCGGCGTGCCGCCCTATGCCGAGACCAAGAATTACGTATTGGTTATTTTGGGGTGAAACCCGGCCCCGGCCCGGCCGGAGCGAAAACAGTCCAGTGGACTGTTTTCAAGGTTTCACGGGCGCACATCCTTGCGCGCCCCGGGGTTCTTAAAACTCCGAACCTGCCCCACAGGGGCAGGCAGGATTATCCCAGCAATAGTTATTCCGCCGCCACCTTGATCACCGGCTCCATGCTGGCCAGCAGTTCGGCCGACAGATGGCATTTGATCTGATGGCCGCCCTCCAGCAGCTGCACCGGCGGCATCTCCCGGTCGCACAACCCGTCCGGCACCTGCGTTTTCCAGCGGCAGCGGGTCTGGAACGGGCAACCCGGCGGCGGGTTCATCGCTGACGGAATGTCGCCCTCCAGCACGATCCGCTTGCGTGTCACACGCGGGTCGGCAATAGGCACCGCCGACAACAGCGCCTCGGTATAGGGGTGATAGGGCGGTGAGAAGACCTGATCGGTGGTGCCCATCTCAACTACATGGCCCAGATACATCACCATCACCCGATCCGCGAGATAACGCACGATCGACAGATCATGGCTGATGAACAGCAGAGTGGTGCCGTTTTCGCGCTGAATATCCATCAACAGATCGGTGACCGCAGCCTGAACGCTGACGTCCAGCGCGCTGACAGGCTCATCCGCCACCACCACCTTTGCGCCACCAGCAAAGGCGCGGGCAATGCCGACGCGCTGCTTTTGCCCGCCGGACAGCTGGCGCGGCATCCGTTCGGCAAAGGCGCGCGGCAGTTTGACCAGATCCATCAGCTCCAGCATCCGCTTTTCGCGGTCTGCATCATCGGTGCCCTTGCCGAACACTTCCAGCGCGCGAATGATCTGACGTCCCACGGTCATTGACGGGTTCAGCGTGTCAAACGGGTTCTGAAACACCATTTGCACCTTTGAGATGGTATCAGCACCGCGTTTTTCGATGGGTGTCGATTCGACGTTTTCGTCAAACAGCATGATATGGCCGTCGGTTGCGGTCTCCAGCCCCATCAACACCTTGGCAAAGGTGGATTTTCCGCAGCCGGATTCCCCGACGATGGCCAGCGTTTCGCCCTCGTGCGCCTCAAACGACAGGGTTTCATTGGCCTTGACCACTTTGGTCAACCCGCCGCCAAACGCCCCGCTTGAGACCGAGTAGTATTTCTTCAGATCGTCCATCTTCAGGACCAACTTGCCGATGGGCCGCTTTTCGCGGGTCACGCGGGCCTTTGGTGGGGCATCCCAGTCGATCTCCAGCCACTTCAGACAGCGGCTTTCGTGGCGGTCGCCCTTGGATACCTGCTCCATCCGGATCTCATGCGCATTGCAGCGACCATCCTCAAAATACTCACACCGCGGGCCAAAGTTGCAGCCCGTCGGGCGTTCATGGGGCAGGGGGAAGTTGCCTGGGATAGAGATCAGCGGCCGCGCGTTCTTGTCCGCGCCGGGCAGCGGGATCGCGCGGAACAGCGCCTGAGTATAGGGGTGGCGCATGTCGGTGAAAACCTCGGCCACATTGCCGGTTTCCACCGCCTCGCCGGAATACATCACGCAAAGTCGGTCGCAAACGTCCAGCACCAGACCCAGATTGTGGCTGATGAACAGCATCGAGGTGCCGTATTTTTCGCCCAACACTTTGACCAGATCGACGATCCCTGCCTCAACCGTCACGTCCAGCGCGGTGGTCGGCTCATCCAGGATCAAGAGGGCGGGCTTGGACATCAGCGCCATCGCGATGACGATGCGCTGCTGCTGGCCGCCCGACAGCTGGTGTGGATAGGCGTTCAGGATGCGGTCGGGGTCGGGCAGGCGGACGTCGGTGATGATCTGGCGGGCCAGTTTCCACGCCTCGGTCTTGGACATGCCTTCGTGGATCATCGGCACCTCGGCCAGCTGCGCGCCGATCTTCATCGCCGGGTTCAGGCTGGCCATCGGTTCCTGATAGATCATGGCAATTTCAGAGCCGCGGATCTTTTGCAGGCCCGCGTCCGACATATTGGTCAGATCGCGGCCCTTGAAGGTGATGCTGCCGCCGACGATGCGGCCATTTGTGCCCAGATCGCGCATGACGGCCAAGGCCACGGTGGATTTGCCGCAGCCAGATTCACCGACCAGGCCCATCGCCTCTCCGGACATCACAGTGCAGGAAAAATCCATCACTGCAGGGATTTCGCGGGCGCGGGTGAAAAAGGAAATCGAGAGGTTCTTGATTTCCAGGATCGGTTGGGAAGGGTCCCAGGTTGTCATGTGACTGTCCTCGGTTGGAGGGAGCAGGACCGGGGGGTTCACCCCCCCGGACCCCCGTGGGATATTTGGGCCAAGATGAAAGCCGGGGCGCGCATCAGTCGCGCATGCTTTCTTCGCGCAAGCCGTCGGCCAGCAGGTTCAGGCCCAGGACCAGACTCATCAAGGCCATGGCCGGGACCAGAGCGGGGTGCAGGTAGATCGACAGCAGTTTGCGCCCGTCATCAATGGTGGACCCCCAATCCGGGCTTTCAGGGCTGACGCCGAGGCCAAAGAAACCCAGGGTTCCCAACAAGATGGTGGTATAGCCGATGCGCAGACAGAAATCGACGATCAACGGGCCGCGGGCATTGGGCAAAATCTCCCACAGCATCACGTACCAGGCACTTTCGCCGCGGGTCTGGGCGGCGGCGACATAGTCGCGCGCCTTGATGTCCATCACCAGGCCGCGGACGATGCGGAACACCCCGGGTGAGTTCACGAACACCACTGACACAAAGACGTTCAGCATGTTTGGGTCCATCGAGAAGGTCTCAAACCCGATGTACTTCAGCGGGTCCATGTTGAAGGCCAGTCCCGAATAGGCCCAGAGCCCCAGCACCAGTGTGATGCCGACATAAAGATTGCGGCGTGGCGGATTGGTCCGGTAGCGCGAGTTCAGCAGCACGACCAGAAACACGATCGGGAAGATGAACAGGACGGCGGCGAAATACGTCGGGATACCGGTTTCCACGATTTCCGGCGTGACCAGCAGGTAGAACAGCAAGATGACCGGGAAGGCCAGCACCAGGTTGGCCAGAAAGGACAGGAAGGTGTCCAGTTTGCCGCCGAAATAGCCGGCTGGCAGGCCCAGCGTGATGCCCACCATAAAGGCGAACAAGGTGGCCGCCGGAGCGATCTGCAACACCCGCCGCGCCCCCATGACCACGCGCGAAAAGACGTCGCGCGCCAGATGGTCGCCGCCGAACAGGTAATAGGGATAGGCGCCTTCGGCCGCGTTCGGCAAGGCGCTGCCGGGGCTGGCGTTCTTCAGGCCTGACAGCTGCACCAAAGGATCCTGCGTCAGGATGACATCGGCGAAGATGGCGGTGAACACCCAGAACAACACGATGGCCAGGCCGAACATGCCAACCGGGCTGTCCATCAGCTTGCCATATAGCCCCAGCCGCCGACGAAACCGGATCGACAGCGAAAATGAGATCAGCAACGCCAGCCAGACCGGCCAGAACCGCACAGCGGCGGCACCGAAAATGCCCTTTCCCGGCATCCCCGGCATCAGCGCGCCCAAGGCGGGAATGGCGATTGCCACCGCCAAAGCCGCCAGCATCGCCCAGCGGGTGGCTGAGGGCAGCGCCCGCATCAGCCCCGCGGGCGAGGTCAGGTTGACAGCCGTTTGCGGCCCGTCGGCCAGCGTGAGTGACGAAACCAATGCGGCAAGCAGGCGCAGGATGCCGATCACGATGCCGATCACCAGCGCCGCCACGAACAGCAGCGCTGCGATTTTGAAAAGCGGGGTCAGAATGATGCCCGCGCTACCGGTCCAGGTCAGTGAGTCCATGGGTGTCTCCTCAGCTCAGCCGGATGCGGGGGTTCAGGAAGACATAGCCAACGTCCGAGATCAGCTGCGTCAAAAGCACGACCATCACCGCCACGACCGAACAGGCCAAGAGCATGTTGATGTCGTTGTTGCCGGCGGCCTGCACCAGCGTCCAGCCAAAGCCCTTGTAGTTGAACAGGGTCTCAGAGATCACGACACCGTTCAAAAGCCAGGGAAACTGCAGCATGATCACGGTAAAGGGCGCGATCAATGCGTTGCGCAGCGCGTGTTTCATCACCACATTGCGAAAGGAGACCCCTTTCAGCCGCGCGGTTCGGATGTATTGCTGGGTCATCACCTCGGTCATCGAGGCGCGGGTCATGCGGGCGATATAGCCGATGCCGTAAAGGGCAATGGTCATCACCGGCAGGGCGAAATTCCAGAAGGTGATCTTGTCCATGGCGCTGGTGGCGGTGCCCTGGAACAGGGTGCGCCCCGATAGCCAGCCCCAGTCGGCCAGAATGGGAGAGATGCCCGCGGTGGCGCTGGCAAAAAGCGCCACGAAGATCACGCCCGAGACATATTCCGGTGTCGCGGTTGAGACAATGGCGGTGGTAGACAGGATGCGGTCGGTGCGGGTGCCTTCGCGCATCCCGGCCAACACGCCCAAGAGCAGTGCGGTCGGCACCATCACGATCATCACCCACAGCATCAGCCAGGCGGTGTAGCCCAGACTGCGGCTGAGGATGTCGGTAACCGGCTTTTTGAACACCGTTGACCAGCCCCAGTCGCCTTGCAGGATGCCACAAAAGCTGGGCGCGTTTTCGGAAGGGGTTCCTGACCGGATGCAGCGGCCGCGGGTTACGCCGTCAACCTCACGCGTCCAGCCCGGCATCACGCCCAGCCATTCGCCATAGCGCACCAGCATAGGTGATTTGAAACCGTTGTTCTCCAACCAGCTTTGGACAGCCGGTTCCTCCATCCGCACCGACCCTTCGGACTTGGCCAGCTTGCGCAGGTTCGGCTCCAGATTGGTCAGGGTAAAGACGATGAAGGTCAGCGCAAGCGCCGTCAGAAGCATCACTCCCAGACGACGCAAGATGAATGCAAGCATGGCATGTCCTTTCCCACGACGCAGACGCGCGCCGGGACAGCGGGTTCGGCGGGTGCCGGATCACGGGTAGGAATCTGGGGTGGGGAAGAGACGCATGCCTCTTCCCCTATGGGTCACTGCGCCCGGATCAGGCAGCCATCCACCACTTGTACTGGTGATGCTCAAAGGTTGCGTGGATCCCGCAATCTCTGACCTGTGGGTTGGTGTGACGGTAAAGCGAGCGCCAGTAGGGCTGAACCATCACGCCCTCTTCTTGCATGATCTGCTCAACCCGCTCCATTACCTTGCTGCGCGCGGTTGCATCGGCAATCGCGTTGGCTTTGCCCATCAACTCGTCGAACTCGGCGTTTGCAAAGGCGGTCTCATTCCAGGCCTCACCCGTCCGGTAGGCCAAGGACAGAACCTGCACACCCAGGGGGCGCATGTTCCATTCGGTGGCGCTGAACGGGTATTTGGTCCAGTCGTTCCAGAAGGTCGAGCCCGGCAGAACCGTGCGCTTGATCTTGATCCCGGCATCGCGGATCTGCGCTGCAACTGCATCACAGGTGGCCGACTGCCAGGCATCGTCGATCGAGATCAGATCGAACTCGGTATCGGCCATGCCAGCCGCTTCGATCGCGGCCTTGCCGGCGGCGGGGTCCACCACCAAAGGCGGCAGCTTGAAGTATTCCGGGTGGATCGGGCAGACATGGTGGTTTTCCGCCAGCGTGCCCAGGTTGGAATAACCCAGCTCCAGCACGACCGCATTGTCTACGCACTGAACCAGTGCCTTGCGGACGGCTGCGTCCTTATAGGTGGGGGCATCCTGGTTGAAGCGCACCGCGATGGTGGCCGAAGTCACCGCTTCGGTCTTGTTCCAGCCCAGGCCGTCCAGCACATCGATGTAATCGCCGGTGGTCTGATAGACCGCGTCGATCTCACCCGAACCGGCGGCTGCCACTTCAGCTGCGGGATCGGTGCCCAGGTCGATATATTCGATCCTGTCCAGATATGGGCCGCCATAAACGGCGGTGCCCCACCATTCGCCATCGCGCTTGACCAGAACCTGCTTGACGCCGACGTCATTGGTTTCGGGCATATAAGGGCCGGTGCCGATCGGGTTCACCGACGGGTCGCCATTGTCATAGGACTTGTGAACCACACCGGCCGGATAGTCGGCCATGTTGATGATGATCGAGATGTCCGGCGCATTCAGCTTCAACGTCAGCGTCAGCGGGTCCACGACCGTCACGGCGCCATCGGCAACCACCTTGGTCTCGGGGTTGATCAGCGTGCCCATGCGGCCCGACATCGAGTTGCCCTCGACATTGGCATCACACCAGCGGGTGATGTTGTTTGCCACGTCATCGGCGGTGAAATCATCGCCGTTCGACCATTTCACGCCCGGACGCACCTTCAGGGTGTATTCGGTGGCGTTGTCATTGGCCTCCCAGCTTTCCAACAACATGCCGCGCAGGCTGCCGTCGTTGTTGTATTCGACCATGTATTCCAGCCAGCCACGGGTAAAGTTGGCGATCTGGCTCCAGTCTGCGGTGCGCGGGTCTTTCAGACCCTTGGTCTCCATCGACATACGCAGCGTACCGCCCGCCACGGGCGTCTCTTGCGCCTGGGCCGGGGCGCTAAGACCCAAAAGGCCATAGGCCGCCGTTGCCGACACACCCAGCGCCGTCGTGCGCGCCAGGAATTCACGACGGCTCAGCGTGCCGGTGCGAACTTCTTCAGCATACATCTGCGCTGCGGGGTGCAGCATGTCAGGCGTATTCATATCTTTCATTCGTGGTCTCCCTGATTAGGTCATCCGTTGGCCGTCAACATGCCGAGCGGTCCAGAGGGCTTTGGGTGTACTTTGGTCTGCATGAAACTCATGCAGCAATCGGTCTGCGCCGACCCTACATCCCTCCGATAACGCCATAGCGCATGTTTTTCGCCGATGCGTCAATGTCTGTAATGGACGTCCCTTGCGTCAAAACCGACACGCCTTGTTGGCGAGCGACAGAAATATGTCGCATTTTGACCACCGGGTCAATGCCGGACGCCGAAATCCCGGACGTGCGTCCGCTTTGACGGAAATCTGCGGCGTCGGCTGCTGATCCCCGGCGTCACGCGGCGCGGCGGAATGCGCTGGGGGATTTGCCGGTCAGATGCTGGAAGGCACGGGTGAAATAGGCCGCCGAGTTGAAGCCCAGCTGATCCGCGATCCGCCCCACCGGGATGCGGGTTTCCGCCAACAGGCGGCGCGCCTCAAAAATTCTCCGGTCTTGCAACAGCGCACTGGCGGGACGTCCGCAGGCGGTGTTGCAGCAGCGCGTCAGGTGGGTGGGCGTCACCCCCAATGCCGCGGCAAAATCCGCAACCCCCATGCCCGAGCGGAAATTCCGTTCCAAGAGCGCGGTATAGCGCGCCACCAGACGGCGCGTCGCATCCGGGCGCGGCGCCTCTGATTCGGCCTTTTTCGCTTGCCGTTCGATCCAGACGCCCATCAGGCCCAGATAATGCCGGGTGGCGCGTTCATGCGCGGGGGTGTCGCTGTCCATCTCACGCCCGATGCTGTCCAGCAAAACGTTCAGCTCTTGTTGGGCAAACACCTCACGGATCCGCAGGTGCAGCGGCACCGAGGGCAGGGTCACATCGCAGCCGCGGCCAAAGAACACCGCCGTGCCAAAGACCGCTGGCCCGGCCTCGAACCCATGCATCACGCCGGGGGGGATGAAGACGGCGTTGTTGGCGGTATAGCCGCGGGTCACGCCCGAAATCGTGATCCGCCCCTGGCCTTTGGTGAACCACAAAAAGCAGGGTTCCGAGATTGAGCGCATCGCTTCAACCCGCCAGCGCCCGGCGGCGGCCAGGCGTGGAATAGCGATCAACCGCAGGTCTGAGGCAGGAAGGGCAGTTTGCATTGGTCAGGGGAATCCAGTCTTAGGGGCAGAGCCAAGGTTAGCCACCCAAGACAGCGGGACCAAAGCAAAAAGATGGCAAAGGGACCAAGTTGTCCACAGTGTCGGCGGAAAGTTGTGCATAACCCCGGTACTCGGCGAAATCTGGCCGAAACGGCGGGCCGGGTCAGGGCCGGATCAGGGCAGCGACAGCGCCTGCCAGCCCTCCATCCGGCTGCGGGCCCAGGTGCGCTGACGCTTGGCGTATTGGCGGCTGGCC
>JBATPI010000273.1:0-1688 GCA_049291415.1 Paracoccaceae bacterium
CGGCTGCGGGGTCGCTGCCTGCCAATCGGCCAGACCCCGCCTGGTGGCCTGCAGCACCTCCCAGGCGCGCTGCACCCGGGCGGGGTTGGCCAGATCAATCCGGGCCGCCGTGGCCGGATCCAGCCCCGCCACCAGCGCCGGATAGTCGGCCACCCGCAGCGCATCACCCGCCGCGCGTACCTGTGGTGGCACCGGCGGCACTTCGGCAAGCCCCTCGGTCAGCGCCTTGAAATACAGCCCGGTGCCGCCGACGATCACCACCGGCCGATCCATCCACCCGGCCACCTGCCGCAGCCAGTGGCCCACTGAATACTCGGCTTCACAGCCGATATGACCGTATAGCGCATGCGGCAGAGCCGCCTCTTCGGCGTCAGAAGGCCGCGCCGTCAGCACCCGCCAACAGCCATAAACCTGCAAGGCATCGGCATTGACGATCACCCGCCCGTCGCGTGCTGCCAGATCCATCGCGATAGCCGACTTGCCACTGGCCGTTGGCCCCGCAATCAGCACGGGCGCCTCGCGTGAGATCCGTTGCAGCCCGGCCCGTAGCATTTTCTGTCCTCAAATATCCCGCAGGGGGTCCGGGGGGCGCGTAGCCCCCCGGGCGTTCCAGTCACAGGGTTGAACCCCGCCTCGTTTTCCCCCATTTTGCGCCGCAATCCAAGGCCGCACCGTAATAGCAGGGGTTCCCATGTCCAGTTCCGCCGACCACGGCGTCAAATACAGCCGCGTCATGCTGAAAATCTCGGGTGAGGCGCTGATGGGTGATCAGGGCTATGGCCTGCACCCGCCCACCGTGCAGCGCATCGCCGAAGAGGTGAAATCGGTGCATGAACTGGGCGTCGAGATTTCCATGGTCATCGGTGGCGGCAATATCTTTCGCGGGCTGCAAGGCTCTGCCCAAGGAATGGAACGGACCACCGCCGACTACATGGGCATGCTGGCCACGGTGATGAACGCCCTCGCCATGCAATCGGCGCTGGAAGAAATCGGCGTCTACACCCGCGTGATCAGCGCCATCCCGATGGATCAGGTGTGCGAGCCCTACATCCGCCGCCGCGCCGTCCGCCACCTTGAGAAAAAGCGCGTCTGCATCTTTGCTGCGGGCACCGGCAACCCCTATTTCACGACTGATACGGCGGCCACCCTGCGCGCCTCGGAAATGGCCTGTCAGGCGATCTTCAAGGGCACCAAGGTGGATGGAGTCTATGACAAAGACCCCAAGAAACACCCCGATGCCAAACGCTACACCAATGTCAGCTATGACGAAGTGCTGGAAAAGCATCTGGGCGTAATGGACGCTACCGCCATTGCGCTTGCCCGCGACAACCACCTGCCGATCATTGTCTTTTCATTGGATGAACCCGGCGGCTTCCGTGGCATCCTGGCGGGCAAGGGCACCTATACCACCGTCAGCGAATGAAGGCGGCCCTCCTCCCCCTTCTTCTCGCCGCCACCCCGGCCATCGCGGATGACGCCGCCCTGATCGCCTTCATGGGCGGGCAGGGCTGCACCTTTGGCGCTGACAGCCGGGCGGCGGCCATCGCGGCGGGGTTTTCTGAAGCCACAATTGAATCAGCCATCGACACCGCCCTTGCCAATCGCCGCGCCAAGCAAGAGGGCGTCTATGTCGTGTTGGACCGCCGCATCTGCACCATCCGCCTGCCCGAAATCACCAGCCCCTATAC
>JBATPI010000274.1:0-6262 GCA_049291415.1 Paracoccaceae bacterium
ATGTTCGGCACGGTTTCTTCCACGCCGTCCTTTTTCACCGTCTTTTCCGCCCCCAGCATCTCGACCGCCGTGTTGATCCGGTCGGTGATATGCCCCTCTTTCTGAAACCCCACCGTGCGGTGTTTCAACACCGTGCCCCAGATCAAAAACGGTCCACCCAGCAGAGCGGCCAACAGCGCGCCGATCCCCAAGCCGGGGGAAGCCGGTGCCCCCGACGCTCCGATCATCTGCCAGACCCCGGCATAGGCCGCCGCGATGGTCAGGCCGAACAGGCCAACCCACAACAGCCCCAACAGGATCACAACCGGATGCCAGCCGCCTGGTACGTCTTCCCAGATCGGCGGGCTATAGGGGTGCTTGCCCCGGTTCAGCAGCCAATAGATCACCGCAGTCAGACCGATCAGGCAAGCCAGCACAAAGATGATCCCGAACGTGGTCGGTGAAATCGGCAGGGTCGTCACGGTCTCTTGCATCACATCCCTCACAACATACCCGCCGACAGTGGCCCAAGCCTGCGACGGCGCAAAGGGCAAAAGCCACCGGGCGGTAGGGGCATTTTGGCAAGACGTCAGGAAGACGCTGGCAAGACGCAAGAAAGACCGCGCTTTCGGCTGTGCTTGCCTGCCCCGCGGCTTCCCGTTAGGAACGGGAAAACCCTTTTGCCATGAGGCCCGCCATGCGTCTGTCGCGCTACTTTATGCCCGTCCTCAAGGAAAATCCGGCCGAGGCGCAGATCGTCTCGCACCGCTACATGTTGCGTGCGGGGATGATAAAGCAGCAGGCTGCCGGCATCTATTCCTGGCTGCCCTTGGGCTACCGCGTGCTAAAGCGGATCGAAGAGATCGTGCATCAGGAACAGATCCGCGCGGGTCACATCCCGATGCTGATGCCCACCATCCAACCTGCTGATTTGTGGCGCGAATCCGGCCGTTATGATGATTATGGCGACGAGATGCTGCGCATCACCGACCGTCAGGACCGTGAGATGCTTTACGGCCCCACCAATGAAGAAATGATCACCGACATCTTCCGCAGCCACGTCAACAGCTACAAAGACCTGCCGATGACGCTCTACCACATCCAGTGGAAGTTCCGCGACGAGATGCGCCCCCGGTTCGGCGTGATGCGGGGCCGCGAATTCCTGATGAAGGACGGCTACAACTTTGACGTCGACAAACCCGCCGCGCTTCACGCCTATAACCGACATATGGTGTCGTATTTGCGCACTTATGAGCGCATGGGCCTGACCGCCATCCCGATGCGCGCTGATTCCGGTCCCATCGGCGGCGATGACACGCATGAGTTTCTGGTGCTGGCAAGCACCGGAGAATCCGAGGTTTTCTTCGACTCGGCCGTCACCGACCTAAAGCTGGGCGACCGCGAAGTTGATTATGACAACCGCGACGAAGTTGCTGCTGTTTGCCGCGAATTCACCACGCTTTACGCCCGCACCGACGAGACCCACGACGCCGCTCTGTTCGACGCCATCCCCGAATCCCGCCGCAAGGTCGCGCGCGGCATCGAGGTCGGGCAGATCTTCTACTTCGGCACCAAATATTCCGAAAGCATGGGTGCTACGGTCGTCACTGCTGACGGCACAAAGGTGCCGGTTGAAATGGGCAGCCACGGCATCGGCGTCAGCCGCCTGCTGGGCGCAATCATTGAGGCCAACCATGATGACAAAGGTATCATCTGGCCCGAAGGCGTGACCCCCTTTCCGGTCGGCATCGTCAACCTGAAGCAGGGCGACGCGGCGGCTGATGCGGCCTGCGCAAGCTTGGAAAAAGCACTTCTGGCCAAAGGGTTGGAGCCGCTTTATGATGATCGCGACGAACGCGCGGGTGCCAAATTCGCCACCATGGATCTGATCGGCCTGCCCTGGCGGATCACCGTCGGGCCGCGTGGGCTGGAGAAGGGCATCGTTGAGTTGACCAACCGTCGCACCGGTCTCAGCGAAGAGATGCCGCCCGAGGCCGCTGTTGACCGCGTGGCGCAGATCTATGCGGCGCATCATTAGGCCCTGAGCCGCGGGCCCGTTTTTCGGGTCCGCGACCAACGTGTAACCGCCGGGTTTGATAACCCTGCGTCACCCCGCGCCAAGGCCCATTGCACACACGGCACCGACACGCCATTTTGGTCATGCACCCCCGTAAAAAGCTGGACTGATAACCGTGCCCGAACCTGACAGGCGCCTGTTTCGGCGCGAGCATTCGATGGCTGAGCAGACCGCCGACGGCATCGTGCATGCCTCGGCTCTGGTGGCTGGGACTATCGCCTTTCCGCTGCTGCTGTCACATGCGCATCAGACCGCCGGAGTTGGTGTTCTGGTGGCGCTGATGGTCTATGCGGCGGGGTTCTTTCTGATGTGGGGCTGCTCTATGGCCTATAACATGGCGCGGCCCAGTGCGCTGAAATGGCTGCTGCGGCGGTTTGATCATTCTATGATTTATGTTATGATTGCAGGCACTTATACGGCGTTGATCCCGCATCTGGGTAGCCCGGTCTGGGCCTGGACCCTGGGCATCGTGGTCTGGACAGGGGCCATTTTCGGCATAGCCGTCAAGGTGGCGCTGCCGGGCCGCTATGACCGGCTGTCGGTGCTGGCCTATATCGCGCTGGGCTGGGTCGGGGTGATCGCTATCGGCCCTCTGACGGCGGCGCTGCCGTCGGTATCGCTATGGCTGATCATCGCGGGCGGGCTGACCTATGTGGTTGGGGTGACGTTCTATTTGTGGACGCGGCTGCGGTTTCAGACCGCGATCTGGCACGGCTTTGTCGCCGTGGCGGCAGGCCTGCATTTCACGGCCATTGCGCTGACGGTCGCTTAGTCACCCGCGCGTGGGGTGGGAGGGCGGCACCGCAGCCCCCCCGATATGTGTGGCTTACTTGTCCAGTTCGGCAGCCATCTCATCCAGCGCCTTGCAGGCGGCGGTCACATCTTCTGGCGCTGCGGCCATCTTGGTGGCGATTTCTTGCATCTTGGGCATGAATGCTGCCACCTTCTCTGGGTTCGTCTGGGCCAGTTCGGTGATCTTGGTGGTCAGCTCGGTTGCCTTTTTCTGGGCTTCTTCCTGGGTGCAGGGCTTTTCTTCATTACAGGCCGACAGAAAGCCTACCGAGGCAACCATGGCCAAAAGGGGAAGGACGCGCATAATCTTATTCTCCATCAACTAGGGTAAAACGGCGCTTTTCCCGCGCCACGGCGGCAGATTGACGTTAGGGAATGGAATGTCCAGCGGGTTTTTCCATGCCGCCTTGCGCGGGCAGGAATCCGACCATTCGGCCCCTGACGCGGCGCGGTATTCTTGACCTTTGCGCCAGAAACCGCCAGTTTCGGCCACAATGAAAAGGCCTGACACGTGGCCAGAATCTGAGTCAGAGGCACATGGCAGGCAAGACCACCCCTTTTGCGGGCTTTGAATGGATGATCGCTTGGCGTTATCTGCGGGCGCGCCGGGCCGAAGGCGGGGTCAGCGTGATGACCTGGATCAGCGTGATCGGCATCGCCCTGTCGGTCTTTGCGCTGGTCGCGGTGATGTCGGTGCGGGCGGGGTTTAGGCAGGAATTCATCTCGACGCTCTTGGGTGCCAATGGCCATACCAGCGTCTACAACTGGCGCACGGATGAGCAGGGGCACAAGCTGCGCGGCTTTCCCGACTATATCGAGGTGGCCGCTCGTCTGGGCCAGGTGCCCGGCGTTGTGCGCGTGGCCCCCGTGGTCAAGGGGCAGGCGATGCTGCAGGCCATCAACGGCAATTCCGGCATCCAGATCTATGGCATGCCTGTCGAGGACATCATCGCCATACCGTCGTTTACAACCGGAGACGACGATCAGGGCGACCCTGCGCGCCTGTCCGAAGGCATTGCTTTGGGTTCTGGCGTGGCGCGCGATCTGGGTGTGCAGGTCGGCGACCGCGTGCGCCTGATCTCACCCGACGGGGCCAAGACCGCGATGGGCACGGGGCTACGGGTAAAGGCCTATGAGGTGGTCTATGTCTTCACCTCTGGTAGCCCCGAGATTGACCGCCTGCGCGCCTATATGCCGATGGCAGAGGCGCAAAGCTATTTCAATGCCGAAGGCGTCGCGGATGAGTTTGAGGTGATGGTGCAGTCGCCCGAGCTGATCGACAGCTACACCCCCGCACTGATGGCTGCGGCGGGGGAGGGGGCGATGGTCTGGACCTGGCAGCAAAGTGCCGGCAACTATCTGCGCGCGCTGACGGTGGAAGACAACATGATGTTCATCCTGATGTCGATTCTGGTGTTGATCGCGTCATTGAACATCATTTCGGGGCTGGTCATGTTGGTGAAGAACAAGGGCCGCGACATCGGCATACTGCGCACCATGGGGCTGACCGAAGGCTCTGTCCTGCGGATCTTCTTCCTCTGCGGCGCGCTGACCGGGCTGGTCGGCACGATTGCCGGGTTGGCGCTGGGCAGCCTGTTTTCCTATTACTTCACCCCGATTTTCGACTTTATCAACTGGATCGCCGGGGGGGGCCTATGGGATTCGTCGGTGCGCCCGATCTACCATCTCAGCGCCAAGCTGAGCCTGGGGGATCTGGTCACGGCAGCGGTTCTGTCGCTGGTGCTGTCTTTTGGCGTGACCATTTTCCCGGCCCGTCGCGCGGCCAGGATGAGTCCGGTAGAGGCCTTGCGCTATGAGTGACGCCCTGATCCTGGACGGTATCGAAAAGGGCTATAACGCCGGCAAGCCATCCGCCGTTCAGGTGTTGCGCGGGGCCACGCTGTCGGTGGCGGCGGGAGAGGTTGTGGCGCTGGTTGCCCCCTCGGGCGCCGGCAAATCGACGCTTTTGCATATCGCGGGGCTGCTCGACACGCCCGACAAGGGCCGCGTGGTGTTGGGTGGGCGTGAAATGGGCGGGCTATCTGACCGCGCCCGCACCGATGTGCGGCGCGGCGATGTGGGCTTCATCTACCAGTTTCACCACCTCTTGCCCGAATTCACCGCGTTGGAAAACGTGGTGATCCCGCAACTGGCCAATGGCGTGGCGCAGGCTGCGGCCGAGGCCCAGGCGATGGAGCTCTTGACCCGCGTGGGTGTCGCCCCCCGTGCCAGCCATCGCCCCGCCGCGATGTCGGGGGGCGAGCAACAGCGCGTCGCCTTTTGCCGCGCGCTGGCCAATGCGCCGCGTCTCTTGCTGGCTGATGAGCCGACCGGCAATCTGGACCCCGCCACCTCTGATCAGGTCTTTGGCGCGCTGATGGAACTGGTTCGCGGCACCGGCATGGCCGCTCTGATCGCCACCCACAACATGGAGCTGGCAGGCCGGATGGACCGCATCGTCCGGCTGGATCAGGGCCGCGTGGTCTGATCGCCATTTGATCCGTGTCATCGCGGAAACGCGCGGGCCGCTATGATATACCCCAAACGGAGGACCAACCCATGCGCGCCAGATACCTGCTGATCCTGCCCCTTGTCGCGGCTTGCACGCCCGAAGAACAGCCCCCCACCGGGGCGCAGGACTTTGCCGCCTTCTGCTCATCCTGCCATGGCGCGGGGGCCAAGGGCGACGGCCCGATGGCGACCACGCTG
The DNA here is from genome assembly GCA_049291415.1 of Paracoccaceae bacterium. Classification (GTDB taxonomy): domain Bacteria; phylum Pseudomonadota; class Alphaproteobacteria; order Rhodobacterales; family Rhodobacteraceae; genus Pseudogemmobacter. The sequence continues at coordinate 5,558 of JBATPI010000274.1, forward strand.
GACCACCGCCCCGCCGACCTGACCCGCATCGCCCGGCGCAATGGCGGTGACTATCCCAAGCTGCGGGTGATGGCCAAAATCTGGGGCTATACCGGGGGCAAGGGGGGGGCTGCGGTGATGCCGAACTTTGGCCCGCTGCTGGACAGCCAGATGGTGCCCTATGACGCTGGCGACGGCATCGAAAGCCCGACCCCGCTGCGGCTGGTGCAGCTGGCGGAATATGTAGAAAGCCTGCAGGTCAAGTAGTGCTACCTGTCCGGGATGGAGCGGGATGCCGCCCGGGCACCCCACGCCCGGCTTACTTGATCTTCTTCCCGGCAATCATCGCGCCGTCCTTGCCTGCGTTGGAATTCGCGGTGGCCAGCACCTTTGGCACTTCTTTCTTGGGCTTTTTGGCTTCTTTGCCGCCCTTGTTTTTCTCTTTCGACATATCCGGTTTCCTTTTGGCCTGAGGGTCAGAGGTGGCACACGCCACCCACGCGCGCTGCCGCCGGGGTTGCCCTTTGGTCAAAGGCTGGTCCGGCAGGCATCAGGGACGGTTCCGCGCGGCTGATCGCGGAGGTCGGAGCCTGTGATCGGAAGATGGGGGAGCGGGGCAGGGAAGGCAAGAGGGTGAGCCGGATCAGAAAACAGTCCAGTGGTGTGTTTTCCCGGCGAACGCCCGAGGCCACTGCCGAGGGCCGGGGGATTATCACGGCTTTGAGG
>JBATPI010000275.1:0-7332 GCA_049291415.1 Paracoccaceae bacterium
CACCCGCAGCTCGCCTTGCTTCACGCCTGAAAGAAGGATCCGCCCGCTAACCCATTGAAAAACAACGCGCCACCTTCGCCGCGTCGTCAAACCCTCTGATCGCACTCCACCCCGGAGTATTTATGCCGCGATGAAGGGCGTAGGTCAGAGCTGCCAATCGACCTTTGATGCCGACGGTTGGGTGACCGTATCCAGACCCAACCAGCCGCCACGGATCGGAACCTGACGTTCTGCACCCCAGTCGCCGGTGATGGTCAGGGTGTCGCCCTCCAGCATCACGCCGGCTATGGGCTGACCGCTGGGCCAGTGCAGCGCGCCCAGGATGTGGCGGATTTCGGTGGTGCCATGCGGGGCCAGCGTCAGCAGGCCGGGCTGGCCGGCGGCGGTCAGCGGATCTGGCGTCTCATGCGATGACAGGCCCAGAACCGGCAGCGCCGCGCCCTCTTCGATGCCGAGGCAGCCTCGGTGGCGGCTGTTCCATGGCGGATAGTCGCGCCCGCCGTTTGAGTGCCAGAGCATGGTCATCGGCAGGTGGCGTGCGTTTTTCAGCGACAGGATCAGATCGCCTTCATCAGGGCGCACCACGGCCGTCCAGCCCAGGGTGGCTGCAGGATCATCGACCGCTGTGACAAAGTCATCCTGCGCGTCGCCCCACGGGTATCGCAACAGGTTCACCGGGCCACCATCGCGGCCGGGAAACTCGGTCGGGTCTTCATGGCGGCGCGGATAGGCCAGGCCCGAGCGGCCCCGGGCCGGGTCAGGCTCTGGCGGTTGGGCCAGCGTCTCAAACCAGCGTTTGCGCGAAAAGGACAGTTTCGCGCCGTTCGGCAGCGCCATCAGGGCGTGGTTGGCGACAGGGATCTGGCCCTGCCCACCGATGAAGAGGTGACGCTGGTAGACGAAGGGGTGGTGGTCCTGAACCGACAGCTCTTTGATCACGGTGGCGCCGTTGATCTGGCCTGTCAGCAGGGCGCGCAGCGTGCCGGGGGGCGCCGGGGTGACGGCCCATGTGCCGTTGGCACCCGGCCCATGCAGCCCCTCGGGCCCCGGACCCATCGGGGCGGCCAGAAAGTCGCCGCGCAGATGGCTCTGGTGTGGGGGGGCGTCAGGCGGAACCTCATCTGCGGTCCAGGGGGCAGCGTGCAGCGGGCTGATCCGGGTGTCCTGATCGGTGATGGTCAGGGGATAAAGGGTGCCGCCCTGGGGGGTGAACCCGGCGCTGATGCCTATGGCGGTAAGGGTGTATGGCGCTGTCATGCGGGCCTCAGGGTTTGGGGGCAGCGTAGGGGCAGAGCGGTTCGGGGTGCAAGAGGTCACGCAGAACTGGCATGTCAGTTTAGGGGGCGCTAGGGTGAGCGCAAAGGATGCATCAAGGAGGCGATGATGGGGCGTTTGGCGGGCAAGACCTGTGTGGTGACGGCGGCGGGGCAGGGGATCGGGCGGGCTTCGGCCCTGGCGATGCACCGTGAGGGTGGGCGGGTGATTGCCACTGATATCAACTCAAAAACCCTGGCCGAGTTGGCAGATCTGGGGTTGGAGACGCAGCTTCTGAACGTGCGCGATGCGGCAGCGGTGGCCGAATTTGCGGCCGGGTTGCCGGAAACGGATGTGCTGTTCAACTGCGCGGGGTTTGTGGCGAATGGCACTCTGCTGGACTGCAGTGAAGAGGATTGGGCGTTCTCATTGGATCTGAATATCACGGCGATGTTTCGGATGTGCCGGGCCTTTGTGCCGGGGATGGTGGCCAAGGGGGGCGGGTCTATCGTCAATATGGCCTCGGCCGTGGGGTCGATCATCGCGGCGCCAAACCGGTTTGTGTATGGGGTGACGAAGGCGGGCGTGATCGGGCTGACCAAGGCGGTGGCGGCGGATTTCGTGACCAAAGGCATTCGCTGCAACGCGGTCTGTCCGGGCACGGTGGAAAGCCCGTCGTTGAATGAGAGGTTGCGGGCGACCGGCGATTATGACGCGGCGCGCAAGACCTTTGTCGCGCGGCAGCCGATGGGGCGGATGGCAACGGCGGAAGAGATCGCCAATCTGGTGGTCTATCTGGCCAGTGATGAGTCCAGCTTTACCACCGGCCACGCGCATGTGATCGACGGCGGCTGGTCGAATGTCTGAGGCCTTTGCGGCAAGGGGTGTGGGATGCAGCTGATCGACACCCATCAGCATCTGATCCTGCGGGGTGACATCGGCTATGCCTGGGCCGACGCGATCCCGGCCCTTTCAGGCCGCGATTTTGACCGGGCCGACTATGCTGGATTGGTTGAGGGGCAGGGGGTCGTGGGAACGATCTTCATGGAGACCGGAGTGGATGATGCCGATTACCGGACCGAGGCGCGGTTGGTGGCGGACATGGTCGGTACCGGTGGCATGCTGGGGCAGATTGCATCTTGCCGGCCCGAAGACGACGCGGGCTTTGACGACTGGCTGGGGGAATGCCGGGGGCTGGGCGTGGTGGGCTTTCGCCGCATCACCCATGAGGTGCCAGACGGGATCAGCCAGACCGAAACGTTCCGGCGCAATATCCGCAAAATAGGGGCGGCGGGCTGGCCGGTGGATCTGTGTTTCCTGACCCGTCAGCATGCGATCTGCGAAGATCTGGTGCGGGCCTGCCCGGATTTGCGCTTTGTGTTGGACCATTGCGGCACGCCTGACATAGCGGGCGATGATTTCGCGGTTTGGCGGGCCAGTATGGCGCGGCTGGCCGCGCTGCCCAACCTGTGGGTCAAGCTGTCCGGGGTCACGGCCTATGCGGCACCGGGGCAGACGGTGCAGCCCTATGTCGAAGAGGTTCTGGCGCTGTTCGGACCGGGCCGGATGGTTTGGGGTGGCGATTGGCCGGTGGTCAATCTGGGGGCCGGGCTGCCGGCCTGGATTGCGATGACCAGAGAGCTGCTGGCCGGGCTGTCTGCGGACGAGCAGGCGCTGATCGGGCACCGCAATGCCCGCGCGATCTATCTGGAGGGTTAAGCAATGCGGGTCGGGATCATTGGCGGCACGGGCTGGCTGGGCGGGGCGCTGGGCCGGGCGCTGATTGCGCGCGCTGTGGTCAGCGCTGGCGATCTGGTGATCCTGAACCGCAGTGGTGCGCGTGAGTATTCCTGCCATCCCGTGGTCTGGGCGGCGGATCTGGCCGATCTGGTGGCGCGGGTGGATGTGGTGGTGATCTCGGTCCGGCCGGGGGATTGGCCCGCGCTGGGGCTGATTGCGCCGGGGCGTTTGGTGATTTCCTTTATGGCCGGAGTGGACATGGCCGCGCTGGCGGCTTGCGGTGGGCGCGTGGTGCGGGCCATGCCGAACGCGGCGGCTGAGGTAGCGGCCAGCTATACGCCTTGGGTTGCGGGGCCGAGGGTGACGGCGGCGGATCGGGCGAGTGTGGCCAGGGTTCTGGGTGCTATCGGGCCGCAGGAAGAACTGCCAGATGAGGGCCAGATCACGCTGATGACGGCGCTGTCCGGGGCAGGCCCGGCATTTCCCGCGCTGATGGCCACGGCGATGCTGCGCTTTCTGACTGACCGGGGCGTGGCGGCCGAGACGGCGGCGCGGGCGGTCGACGGCACGGTTTGCGCCTCCGCCCGGCTGTTGGAAGGCCGGATGGCCGAGGCCCCGGCGATGGTGCAAACCTTTATCGATTATGCCGGCACCACCTGCGCGGGGCTGCAGGCTGCCGAAGCGGCAGGGTTCTCGCAAGCGTTGCAAGAGGGTTTGCAGGCGGCGGTTGAAAAGGCGCTGCTGATGCAGGGGCCGGGCGCGACCTGACCCCGTAAGGCGCTGCCGGGTCAGTCCGGGGCCGCAAAATGGCGCGGAAACAACAGGGCGGCGCAGGTCCGGGCGGTGATCAGCGCCTCACCCACCGGATAGGGGTCGGCCATCGTCATCAGGTCCAGCCAGAGCCCCTCAATCGTTACGCGCAGGATGCGGGCCATGCGGACCGCAGAACCCATGTAATCGCCATCGGCGATCAGGGCGGCGCAGATCGCTTCCATCGCCGCATTATACGCCTCATCCTTTTCGCCGCAGCTGTCTTGATACAACGGGCGGCTTTGCGCCTCGCCCCAAAAGGCGCACCAGGCCGACAGGCGGGCCGGCGTGCAGATGGCGGGTGAGAAATCCGCCTCGATCAGGGCGGACAACTGGCTGGCCGGCGACGGGCCGGCGCTGTCCAGTGCTGCCTGCCAGTTCTGGCGGTATTCCTCGGCCAGATGGGCCAGGGTCTCGGCCAGCAGCCCCTCTTTGGTGGCAAAGTGGAACAACACCAGCCCATGCGACAGTCCCGCCGCTTTGGCCACTTCGGTCAGGGTGGTGCGGGCATAGCCACGGGCGGCCAGCGTGCTGATGGTCGATTCGATGATCTGCGCGCGCCGCGCCTCACGGCTGAGGGTGCGGGGCGGGCGGGCGGCCTCAGTAACCTCGGTTTCGCTCACCTGTCTGTCCTTTGCGGGTCTTTGGGCCGGTCTGTCGCAACAGGTGGGCCGATGCAGGGGGTAGATTGCGGCTGATTGACAGGTCAGTCAATGGTGTGACAGTCTGTCACACCTGAAACAACCAACCGGAGCTGGAATGCCCCTGTGCCCGCAGCGCGATCTGACGATTGACGATAGGGCCGCGCCATCTGAGGCCGGGGCATGAGGCTGATCGGCCCCCGACCGGACCTGAGGGTATGATGCTGGGTCACCGCCACCCCTTGTCGCCCCGGCTGGACCATTGCCCCGAAGGGCTGCCCCGCGCCGCCTATCTGGATGATGGCTGGTATGATCGTGAGATGGTCACGGTCTTTGCCCATCAATGGGTCTGCGTCGGGCGTATGGCCGATTTTGCCGCTGGCACACTGCGGCGGGTGGTGGTGGGTGATGCTGCGGTGATCGTGGCGCATGGGGCGGAGGGCGCCTTGGCCGTCTGGCACAACTCCTGCCCACATCGCGGGTCAGAGCTGTGCGGCGAGGAGGTGCAACCCTTGGGGCGGCTGATCCGCTGCCCCTATCACGCCTTTGCCTTTGCCGCCGATGACGGGCGGCTCGTGTCCACCGCCCATGCCGTTCCTACGCAAGATTTCGACCGCGACGCGCATGGCTTGCGACCCGTGGCGCATCGGATCTGGAACGGGTTTCTGTTCCTGAACCTGTCCAGCGCTCCGGGCCAGATCGGGACCGATGTGGGCCTGCACACCCTGGACAACTGGCCGATGGACGGGCTGGTGACGGGCCATCGCTGGCAGACAGACATCGCCTGCAACTGGAAAGCGTTTTGGGAAAACTATTCCGAATGTCTGCACTGTCCGGGCATTCACCCCGAATTGTGCGACATGGTGCCGGTCTATGCCCGTGGCCTCATGGGTGAGACTGAGGTGCTGGACTGGACGCCTGACACTCCACCGGGCCGCACCCTGAAACCGGGGGCGGACAGTTGGACCCTGACCGGCGCGCCCTGCGGGCCCGAGTTTCCCGCGCTGACGCAGGCGCAGCGGGTGGCGGGCTATCATTTCGTCACCCTCTGGCCGTCGGCCTACGTCGTGGCGCATGTTGATTATGCGCGGTCGGTCCGGCTGATCCCCTTGGGGCCCGAACAGACCCGATTGGTGGCGGAATGGCATTTCCCGGCTGAGACACTGGCCCAGCCCGGCTTTGATGGCGCCGACGCGGCGGCCTTTGCCAAGATCGTCATGCGCCAGGACGGCGAGGCATGCGAGATGAACCAGCGCGGCATGCGCTCGCCTTCGTTTCGCGCCGCACGGCTGATGCCGGAGGAATACGAAATCCACCGCTTTCACCGATGGGTGTTGGCCCAGATGGAGACCGCAAAATGACTGAGATGCCGATAAAATCCTTGCCCATCCCGAATGACTGGGACCGCTCGGGCCTGCCCGCCTGGACCTACCACTCACCCGAGTTTTTCGCGTTGGAGCGCGACCATGTGTTCCTGAACCACTGGCAGGTTGCAGGCCATGTCTGCGACATCCCGGCCTCCGGCGACTGGCTGGGGTTCGACATCTTTGATGAGCGTGCCGTCGTCATGCGTGGGGCCGATGGGGTGGTGCGGGCGTTTCACAACCTGTGCCGCCATCGCGGCGCGCGGGTGGTGGCCGGCGCTCAGGGCCAGTGCCGCGGGTCTGTGGTCTGCCCGTTCCACGGCTGGGTCTACAATCTGGATGGCACCCTGCGCGGTGTCGCCCAACCCGACAGCTTTGATCAGATGAAGCGTGAGGATTTCGGTCTGAAACCGATCGAGATGGAGATTTTCCACGGTTTTGTCTTTCTGCGCTTTCACCCCGGTCCGCAGCCGCCCATCGCCGAACTGCTGGCCCCGTTTGATGCCGATTTCGTCGCCTACGGCGCGGCAGACGTGCTGCCTGCTTCCACGCTCAGCTGGACGACAGAGCTGCCGGTGAACTGGAAATCGGTGCGCGATGTCGACAATGAGGGCTATCATGTGCCCTTGGCGCATCCGTCACTGCAAGAGCTGTATGGTCGCGACTACCGCGACATCCATCTGGACAATGCGCTGAACATTGCCGTCGGGTTCTTTGGTGACAGGCCGGGGCGGCGCTGGTCGGTCAAGGAATACGTCAAGCACAGCCCCGATCAGCCGCATCTGCCGGATCATTTGCGCAAAAGCTGGACCTATTATGGCATGTTCCCCAGTGCGGTCTTTGCCTTTACCCCCGAAGGTGCGCAGTTCTATCACGAATTGCCCCGCGGGCCGGGCCGCACCCTGTTGACCGGCCGCAGCTATCGCAACCCGCATGAAACCCGCGCGGCGCGGTTGGCGCGCTATCTGGCGATGCGGATTGACCGCGATACATCGGCCGAGGATCAGCAACTGACGATCTGGTCCAACGAATCGATGAAATCCTCGGCCTTTGACGGGTTCCATCTGTCCGATCACGAATATGGTCTGCGCCGCCATCACGATCATTTGCGCGGGCTTTTGCCGGTGATGCGGCTGCCGCAGGCCCCTGAGGGGGAAAAGATGGCGGCTGTGAATGCGGAAATGCTTGGCACAGGCGGATAAGGCGTTAGACTTTTGATCAAATGAAAGCCGCGCAAGATGGCTCCATACAACTGAGGAGAAGATCATGAAACTGACCCGTCGATCTACGCTTGCAGCCCTGACCGGGGGTCTTGCCCTGCCCTATGTGCGTCCGTCCTGGGCCGCTGCCGGCACGGTGAATGTCTACAACTGGTCCGATTACATCGGTGAGACCACGGTGGCCGATTTTGAGGCCGAAACCGGAATCGGCGTGGTCTATGACCTTTATGCCAGCTCCGAAGAGGCGCAGGCCAAGATGCTGGCGGGATCGTCGGGCTATGATGTGGTGTTGCAATCGGGCCT
>JBATPI010000276.1:0-3744 GCA_049291415.1 Paracoccaceae bacterium
CACCACCAGGACGTTGATGGTCAGAAAGACCAGCACCTCTTGCTGCGAATAGCTCAGAACAAAGGGCAGCACGACCAGCGCCACTGCAAGCAGGATCCATGCGATTGTTTTCAGCATCCGCCCGCCCTCTACGCCCGTTCACGGGTGCCGAAAAGCCCGGTGGGCTTTACGATCAGCACCAGCAGCATCAGTGTCAGCCCGACGATATCAGCCATCACGCCATCGACGAATGTCGTGACGAACGTGTGGACGAAGGCGTAGACAACCGCCGCCACTACGGCCCCTTCAAGGCTGCCGACACCACCAACAATGATGATGATGAAGGCGGTGACGATGACCGAATGGCCCATGTAGGGATAGGTTCGCACCAGGGGTGCGGTCAGCGCGCCGGCCACGCCCGCCAGTGCCGCCCCGATGAACATCGCGATCCGCGCTGTCTGGTTGATCGAGATGCCCTGCAGGGCGGCGGCTTCGGGATCCTGGGCGCTGGCCCGCAAAGCCCAGCCGAACCGGGTCTTTTTCAGGAACAGCCAGAGGGCGGAAAGCAGCCCGATCGTCGCCACGATCACATAGAGTCGTTGGACCGGCAGGCTGACACTATCGGAGAACTGGATAATCTGCTGCGTCGAGGGCGGGATGTTTTCCATCCGCACACCGAAGATCAGCGCTGCCGATGCCTGCAGCACCAACAGAAAACCGATCGAGGCGACCAGTCCGCCAAGCGGGTTGTCGCGAAGCGGTCGGAATAGCGCCCGCTCCATCAAGAGGCCGACAAGGCCGACAAACACCAATCCGGCGGCGACGGCGACCAGAAAGGGCATGTTCCAGTCGCCGTAAACCGCGACCACCGCGTAGGCGCCCAGCATGTAAAGCTCGCCATGGGCGAAATTGATCACCCCCATGACGCCAAAGATCAGGACCAGACCGACCGCAACCAGCGCCATGTAGCTGGCAGCATAGGTCGCGTTCAGAATCGTCTGGGCAAAGAGATCCATCATCAGGCGAGAACTCCCCGGTTTGGCGGAAGGGCGTCCGCTCCGGTGCCAGCACTGGCCCGAAGCGGTTGGTGACCGGCGCGTCTGGGGATCAGGCGCGCTGGTAGTACATCTGACCAAGCGCTTCCATGTGCTTGATCAGAAGGTCGCCATGCTTGTCGTACCACTCGGGGATGCTCTTGAAATCCTTGACGACCGCCTTGCCGTCTTCGATCATCACCACCGGCCAGTTTCCGACCAGAGCGTTGTCGATCCCGAACAACTCTTTGCCCCACCAGTCGGCCTCGCCAAAGGCATGCATACCCTTGCCGCCCTCTTTCATCGCCGCCAGAACATCGCCGGGTTCGACCGATCCCGCCTTTTCCGCCGCCGCCTTCCACAGATCCATGACCGAGGCGTATTCCCAGGACACGGCGCCCCATTGGTTGGGGTGACGCTTGCTGTACTCGGCGTAGAACTCGTTCGGCTTCTTGAAGTTGATGAAATCGGCGTTCAGGGCCGGATCGTCGAAATCGGGAAACTGGAAGATGAACCCTTCCATGAACTCCTTCGAGGTCTTGGTGACGATCTGGTCATAGAAATCGGCCGTGCAAGAGATGATCTGCCCCTTGTATCCCTGCTGGAACAGCTGTTCACAGATCGGATGGACATAGTCTGAATAGCAGGTGTCAAGGCAGACGATCTGCGGCTTGCTTGACATCAACCTGGTCACGATCGGCGCGAAGTCGGTGGTTGCGGGATCGAAGAACAAGGTGTCATCCAGCATCTCGATGCCAGCCGCCTCGAACGCGGCAAGATAGGTCGCGACCGACGGCAGGCCAAGCGCATCTTCCTGCGCACACATGACAGCGGTTTTCAGGTCGGGCTTGTTCTCGGCCAGCCACTGGATGCCGGTGACGTTGTAGACCGGATGCACCTCGCACGGGGCCAGCAGCGTCGCCGTGTCGGGCGATAGGTCCGACGGCAGCAGCGTCGTGCACAGCATGCCCTCGCGCTCGGCCAATTGCTGGACGCCGGGCCATGGATCTCCGCCCAGCATCAAGATCATCTTGACGCCGTCTTCCTTGATCAGTTTGGTCGCGCCGGCACGGGCCTTGCCCGCATCATATTCGTCGTCATAGGGAACGAGTTCGACCATATAAGCTTCGCCGCCGATATTGACGCCGCCGGCCGCATTGACCCATTCGGCCCAGATAAGACAGCCGTCCAGGCCGGGCTTGCCCCAGGCAGCGACCTCACCGGTCAGGGGCGCGAGAAAGCCGATCTTGACGGTATTTCCGGCGGCGTGGGCAGCGCGTGGCGCAAAGGTTGTCGCCACTGCGGTACCCGCGAGTGCAACAGCTCCGCGCAACATCTTGCGGCGGGTCAAGCCCGTCCAGAATATGTCCTTAAGCATTTCTCTCCCCCCTTTTCGGCACTCTCGCTACTCCAAGAGACCAATTTGGTCCAATTTCACACCAAATCCACCCATAGATAAACTGCAGCATCAAACCGCCCGGTATTTTCAGGGGTCTGAAAGTCAGGCTAGCGCAAAATTGCGCCAATCTCAACATAAACGACATAAAGTTAGGATGCTCGCTTGATTTTGCGATGTAATTGGTGTTATTTGGGTGCAACTGGTATCATATATATTCAAATCAGGTGGTGATTTCATGTGTTTAAAAGATTGAACCAATGACCAGATCTCTCTTGCCATTTCTGCGGGCACACCCGCTAACGACCGGCTGGCAGCCAGACTCCGGCCGATTCGGCCACGATCACGCCCTTATCCGGGCATCAAAGACACCCGAACCCGGCGGTAGAGAATCATGAGGCGACCAGTTCCCCCGCCGTGGGATTCGGACGGCGAGATACGCAAGCCGGTTTCCGCAAAGACCCGACAACTGGCCGATACCCTGTTCGCCGAGATCGTCTGTGGCGCACATAGTTTCGGAACCCGCCTTCCGGCCGAGCGCCTGATGTCCGAGCAGCACGGCCTGTCGCGCAATACGGTCCGTCAGGCGCTGGGGTTGCTGGAGCAATTCGGGATCATCCAGCGCCGCATCGGCAGCGGATCGGTGGTCTGCTACCGGGCCGATCCGCAGGCCGACCCGCTCCCCGCTCTCACGCCGCGGCTGCCCAACGCACTGGACCTCAGCGAGATCGGCGACATCACCAGCCCTCTGGAGCTGGGCGTCGTCCGCTCGATCATCGAGCCCGAGATTGCGCGCCTTGCCGTTCTGAACATGACCTCACGCGACATTCTGAGACTGAAGGATATACAGTCCGAGATTGACCGGGTCACAGTCGACGGCGAACGGTTCTCGGTGCTTGATGATTCCTTTCGGATGCAGCTTGCCGAAGGCACGCACAACCCGCTGCTTGTGGCGATCTATACGATGATCAACCGCGTCAGCAACGACGCTGGCTGGTCGGTGCAGCGGCGACGGCGGCTGACGCCCGCGCGGATCAGGGAATACAAGCTGCAGAACCTGTCACTCTGCGAGGCGATTGAAAGCCGCGACATCGATTCAGCCGTTGAATTCATGCGGTTGTTGCTGGCCGAGTTCCATCAGGATCTGATGCGCGGCGCGTGATCCTCGAATGTGGACGCGCCGCTGGCCAGCCGGTCCAAACGCTGATCCCACATCTGACCGCAGGCCCGCATGTGACTCAGCAGCAGGTCGCCGTGCTTCTCCCACCAGCCAAGGATCGAGCGGATTTCGACGATCCGGGCGCGCCCGTTTTGAATGCGCACCACCGGCCAGGA
>JBATPI010000277.1:0-2083 GCA_049291415.1 Paracoccaceae bacterium
GAGCACGAGGGCAGGATCTTCGGCGCGAACGGTGTCACCGACTACGAGGCGCGGCAGCAACATGGTGATCCCGTCAAGACGCCCCAACGCACGCTCCGCCGCGCTGAGTCCTGTCAGCAGCGGCAGGACGTTGATGGGTGGGTTCGGCGGCAGAGCGGGCGGTATGAACGCGCGGACGATCTCGCCGCCGACGGCGGCTTCAACATAGCGCCCGAGGCGGGTGACTGGAATTGCGTCTATCATCGAAAGGCTTGTCGCACGAGCGCGTTGTTTAAGCAAGAAGCGCCGTTCTTTAACAAGAGTGGGCGTTGTTTAAGCCACCCTAAATAGCCGATAAGTGATATTATGTTAAGTAGTCCGCCCTGAACAACGGCCTCAAACTGCCTGTCGGTTGTTCTGCCCTGCTCTGGTAGGCGCTGTTGGCACGCGAATGAGCTGACAAAGTCTGATGATCAGCCAAAGTATGTGGCGCAAAAATGCCCTCAGGTGTCTGAGGATCATTCGGATATTGTGACCGCAACCGCAAAGCACCGCGAAGAGGGCATCTCCGGTGGTTCCTTTGAGCGGGCATCGGGTCAGACGGCCGTCGTTCTTCATGTGGCCTATCATCGGCTCGATAGCGCTGCGCCGTCGCAGCAGTTTCGCGATGTTTCTGGTGACGCCGCGCCGGGCGCCGCTGATGAAGACCTTCACGTTATCAACGCCGTGGCCGCGGTATCCGCGATCAACAAAGGCCATGTCTGGCCGCTGGTCGGTTAGGATTTCGACCTGCTCCAGTGCCTCGGCCAGCGTATGGCCATCATACGGATTTCCCGGCAACGCCCGCATCCCGACCACAAAGCCGCCCCTGTTGGTCGTGGCCACGCTGACTTTGGTGCCGAACTCGTAACGCTTGTGCGCCTTGCCCTTGGATATGCAATCCACCGCCGGTTCGTGCAGGCTGTAAAGCTTGTTCTTGTCTTTGACCTTTTGCGCCAGCAGCCGCTTGGCCAGAGCGACAATCTCCAGTATTCGCGTCCTCAGCACGCCCTCTGGAACCTTGTGCAGCTGTCGCTCGATGTCGCGCAGCACGCGTCCGGTGTAGCCCTTGAGCCGACGCAGCGCCTTGCGCATCCGCTTGAATTGGCGCGCATGGGCGTAGCGGCCAACCTGACCAGCCAGACGAGGCCCCAGCCGGTTGTAATTCTGGCGCAGGTCAAGCCCGGCCTCGCGCGCCAATCCAACCAGTTTGCGCCGCGCTGTCTCATACAGCCGGGCATCCGTCGGATGGGTGATAGTCTTCTCCATGACCGTGGTATCGACGGTGACCCGCTTGAGATCATTGCCCTTCACCGCCCCGGAGCGCTGACCCGCCTGGATCGTCTCGGTCAGCATCCACTCCACGCCTTCTTCGCCAATCCGGTTGCGCCAGCGGGTCAGGGAAGACGGGTCAATCGGCAGACGATGCTGAAAGAACGTCTCACCGCAGAAGTGCTGCCAATACGGGTTCTCCGCCCATCGCGCGACGACGGCCGCGTCCGAAAGAGCAAAGGCGTGCTGAAGATACAGCAGCCCTGCCACCAGCCGCGGCGGCGTCGCCGGCCTGCCGGTATGAGACGGAAAGAACCCGACCCATTCTCGATCGAAGACCTCCCAATCAATCAGCTCAGCGAGCTTCACCAATTCGTGGCGCATATCGATCATCTCGACCAACCGGGCGCGCAGCAGATCGTCTTGTTCCGCAGGGGGCGTTTTCGGCTTCATATCATGGCTCGAAATTGCAAGGTTTCTATTACCAGAATACAAAACCTTGCAGCTCATGCCCAATAAAATCGCCATTTTCCCAAGAAAATTCAGATGGATGAGAGTTGTTCAGGGTCGACTAAGTAATGCCTCTGCTTTCGGGAGATGCCGAGCAGAATTCGGCCATGTTCGCCGATTCGTGCGGCCAAGAGCTATACGCATTTTGTGGGCCTGAAGTTTGCGAGCGTTGAATACCTATGACGAATGACCAATCAAGCGCTGGCAAATGGATTGCAGGTACTCGCGCTGCAGTCGTGCCGAGAGTGCATCGGCTTGCAGTAGGCCTTGCGTCAGATACGGG
>JBATPI010000278.1:0-11526 GCA_049291415.1 Paracoccaceae bacterium
CGCACGCACTGCTGGCCGATGCGCTGGCTCTGAATGCCGCCGCCCATGACCCCGCCCGGCCTCTGCCCGCCGATCTGGGCCCGCGTCTGACCGCAGGGCTGGACCGGTTGATCGCCGGGATCACCGACCGCCAGACGGGGACCGGCGGATGAGCCTGGCCCCCGTCCGCATACCGGTGCTTGTGGTTGAGGACACGCCCTCGCTGCAGACCATCTACCGCTCGGTTCTGACGGCGGCGGGGTATCAGGTGGCACTGGCGGGCACGGCCGAGGATGGGCTGGCCCTGTTTCGCAGCCATGCGCCGCGGGTGATCCTGCTGGATCTGGTGCTGCCCGACCGCGACGGCATGACCCTGCTGCACCAGATCCTGACCGAAAACCCGCAGGCCTGCGTGATCGTGATGACGGCGAACAGCACCGTCAACCGCGCGGTCGATGCGATGCGCGCCGGGGCCTATGATTTTCTGGTCAAACCGTTTGAGGAAAACCGCTTTCTCTCGGCAATCCGCGCGGGCTGTGAGGCGACTGCGGTCGGGCGAGAGGCCACCCCCCGGCGGCGTAAGACCGAGATGCATTCGGATACATCGGTCTTTATCGGCTCATCCGAGGCGATGGGGCGGGTTCAACGCACGCTGGCCTCGGTGGCGCGGTCGATGGCCACGGTGTTCATCACTGGCGAAAGCGGCACTGGCAAAGAGCTGGCGGCGGTGGCGGTGCATACCCGGTCAAACCGCACCGCCGGACCGTTTATCGCGCTGAACTGCGGGGCGATCCCGCCGGACCTGCTGGAATCAGAGGTTTTCGGCCACATGAAGGGCAGCTTTACCGGCGCCATTTCGGACAAACCCGGGGCGGCGGCGGCGGCGGATGGCGGCACCCTCTTTCTGGACGAGATCTGCGAGATGGCCCTGCCGCTACAGACCAAGCTGTTGCGGTTCCTGCAAACATCCACCATCCAGCCGGTCGGGGCGACGCGGCCGCACAAGGTGGATGTCCGCATCATCTGCGCCACCAACCGCGACCCGATGGATTACGTCCGCCGGGGCCTGTTCCGCGAAGATCTGTATTACAGGCTGTTCGTCGTGCCGGTTCACATGCCGCCCTTGCGCGACCGTGCGCAGGACGTGATAGAGATCGCCGAGGCCGCCCTGATCCGCTTTGCCGCCGAAGAGGGCAAGGATTTCCCCGGTCTGACGCCCGAAACGCGGGCCTATCTGGTCACGCAGGACTGGCCGGGCAATGTGCGCCAGTTGCTGAACGTCATCCGCAATGTGGTGGTGCTGCATGATGGTGGACCGGTCACGCCCGAGATGCTGCCCCCCGGCATGGCCAGCAACCGACTGGCCCCCGACACTGCCGCGCCCCCAGCGCTGGCCCCGCCCCGCACGCTGGCACAGATTGAACGGCAGGCGATCGAGGCCGCCTTGGCACGGCAGGACGGATCGGTGCCACTGGCGGCGCGGGAATTGGATATCTCGCCCTCGACCCTTTATCGCAAGCTGGAGGCCTGGGGCGTCAAGCGGCGCTAGGATCCTTGCGGCGCAAGATGGCTGACCAGATCAAAGCTGTACAACCCGGTTTCGGCCTGATGCAGGTAGGCGATGCGATTGGCGCGCCCGGTCTTTTGCAACCCGCCGCTTGTGCCTTCGATCAAGGATTGCCCCGGCATAAGGGCTGGCCCGCTTACCCCTGACGTCGCGGACAAGGGCGGGTACAGCACCCAACCGATGTTGGGATCACCTTCGGACAGATCGGGGCCTTTGGTCACAGACACAGTGTCAAAGCGCGGCTGCAGGGTCTGAACGACCTGATCTTCGGTCGGCAATGGCGCTTCGGTAAGGGTCATCAACTGCAGATTGCACGAAAGCTGCGCGACGGCCCCCGGTTCGAAATTCGGTACTTTCGCGCTTTGCAGGATCATCCCCTGCCCCCCGGCATCGCCGGTGTCGGCCCCTGCGGCGGGTACGAATCGGGGCAGCAGCCCCAGACCCACCCGAAAGCAAATCACTGACCCCGACAGATCAACCGGACCGGTAGAGGCCACACTGGCCTGAAAATAGTAATAGAACGGATCGTTGAAATTGTCTGGCAGACCTTCAGGCCCTGCGGCCGCAAAAGACCCGATCTTATAGCCCGCTGCGGTCAGCCCATCGCGCATCGCGGCCATGTCCAGATCCGGACGCGACAGCGCATCAATCAACTGGGCCAGCGAGGAATGCTCTTCGGCCCCTGCCGGCAGCGGCAAGAGGCATAGGCATAGCGCCAGTCCCTTCAAGTAAACTGCTCACTGATCAGCCGTTCTTCCAGCCCATGGCCTGGGTCAAACAACAGCCGGTGGGTGATGGCGGTTTCCGACACCACCTCAACCGACAGCACGTCGCGGGTTGACGACCGGCTGTCGGCATCTGCCATGACGGGGCGCTTTTCCGGCTCCAGCACCTCCAACCGCACATGCGCCGACGCCGGCAGCACCGCGCCGCGCCAGCGCCGAGGGCGAAAGGGCGACATCGCGGTCAGGGCCAGCACATCGGCACCAACCGGCAAGATCGGGCCATGCGCGGAATAGTTATAGGCGGTGGACCCGGCGGGCGTGGCCACCAGCGCACCGTCGCAGACCAGTTCCTCCAGCCGCACGCGCCCGTCGATGATGACGCGCAGCTTGGCTGCCTGTGGGCCCTGCCGCAACAGCGATACCTCATTGATCGCCAGCGCCTGTGTGACCTTGCCGCGGGTATTCTCGGCCCGCATCGACAGAGGGTTGATGACGGTCTCCTCGGCTGCCGCCAGCCGCTGGGGCAGGCCCTCAACGCTAAATGCGTTCATCATGAACCCGATGGTGCCGCAGTTCATGCCATACACCGGCAGATCGCGCCCGGTTTGCGCGTGCAGGGTCTGCAGCATGAACCCGTCTCCGCCCAGCGCCACAATCACCTGCGCACGGCGTGCGTCGGCCTGACCATAGCGCTGGGTCAGATCGGCCAGGGCGGCCAGGGCGGCCGGGGACTTGCTTGCGGCAAAGCGGATCTTTTGGGGCATCGCACACTCCTTGGTGCGACCTTGGCCGGATGGGCGGGACAAACGCAACCCCCGAACAGGGTGCCACAGGTCCGGCGTTGGGCCGTGCGGGGCGGATAGTTTGCACAATGTCGGTTTTTCAGCCGCCACATCGTGTTTGCGTGTCGCTTTCCGCACTTCCCGTAAGGGCAGGCATGACCTAGATAGTGCAACCCGCCCTATCTGCCCGCAAAAGGATATGTCCATGACCACCACCCGCGACACCGGCTTTTTCACCGAGACCCTGGCCTCCCGCGATCCCGACCTCTTCGCCTCGATCACGGCCGAGCTGGGCCGCCAGCGCCATGAGATCGAGTTGATCGCCTCGGAAAACATTGTCAGCCGCGCCGTGATGGAGGCGCAAGGCTCGGTCATGACCAACAAATACGCCGAAGGCTATCCGGGCCGTCGCTATTACGGCGGGTGCCAGTTTGTCGACGTGGCCGAGAATATGGCGATTGACCGGGCCAAGCAGCTGTTTGGTTGTGCCTTTGCCAACGTGCAGCCGAATTCGGGCAGCCAGGCCAACCAGGGCGTGTTCCAGGCGCTGCTGAAGCCGGGCGACACCATTCTGGGCATGTCGCTGGACGCAGGCGGCCACCTGACCCATGGCGCTGCCCCGAACCAGTCGGGCAAGTGGTTCAATGCCGTGCAATACGGCGTGCGCCGTCAGGACATGACGCTTGACTACGATCAGGTGCAGGCCTTGGCGACCGAGCATAAGCCCAAGATGATCATCGCCGGTGGTTCTGCCATTCCGCGCATCATCGATTTTGCTCGCATGCGCGACATTGCGGATTCGGTCGGGGCTTATCTGTGCGTCGACATGGCGCATTTCGCCGGTCTGGTGGCGGCGGGTCTCTATCCCAGCCCGTTCCCGCATGCCCATGTCGCCACCACCACCACGCATAAAACCCTGCGTGGACCGCGCGGCGGCATGATCGTCACCAATGACGAAGATATCGCCAAAAAAGTGAACTCGGCGATTTTCCCGGGCATCCAGGGCGGCCCCCTGATGCATGTGATCGCCGCCAAGGCGGTGGCTTTTGGCGAGGCGCTGCGGCCCGGCTTCAAGGACTATCAAAAGCAGGTGGTCAAGAATGCTCAGGCGCTGGCCGATCAGCTGATGAAAGGTGGCCTTGATATCGTCACCGGCGGCACCGACACCCATCTGATGCTGGTCGATCTGCGGCCCAAGGGCGTCAAAGGCAATGCCACCGAAAAGGCGCTGGAGCGCGCCTGCATCACCTGCAACAAGAACGGGATTCCCTTCGATTCCGAAAAGCCCACCATCACCAGCGGCGTGCGTTTGGGCACCCCCGCCGGCACCACCCGCGGCTTTGCCGAGGCCGAATTCCGCCAGATTGGCACCTGGATCACCGAAGTGGTCGACGGGCTGGCCGCAAACGGTGAAGACGGCAATGCCGAGATTGAGGCCAAGGTGGCGGCCGAGGTTCAGGCACTGTGCGAGCGGTTCCCGATCTATCCGGGTCTCTGAGCCGTTTGTGATATTCCAACATTGACAGGGGCGGGGCGTGGATATTTGATCCGCGCCCCGTTCATTTTGTGACATTGACCCGCATGCACCCTGCCCCCTTTGAGACCCGCAGCCTGGAACGCAGGATGGGCGACTGGGCCCGCGCGCGCCTGCCCTTTGCGCTGGCCGAATTCATCATGTTCGTGCTGAAGCAAGGCTGGGCCTGCTTGTTCGGCGGGCTGCTGTTGGTGGGGATCATTGGCACAAAGCTGGCCTGGCGCGCGGACTGGCCGCTGCACCGCTATGACGCGCTATTCCTGTTCGCCATCGGTACACAGGCGCTGTTCTTGTGGAAAAAGCTGGAGACATGGGAAGAGGCCCGCGTTATCGCGCTGTTCCACCTGACCGGCACGGCGATGGAGTGGTTCAAGGTCAGCGCCGGTTCCTGGGCTTACCCTGAGGTGGCGATATTCAAGATCATGGGCGTGCCGCTGTTCTCGGGCTTTATGTATGCCGCGGTGGGCAGCTATATCGTCCGGGTCATCCGCATTTTCGACATGCGGTTCGCGCCCTACCCGCCCTATTGGCAGACCTACCTGCTGGCAGCGGCGATCTATATCAACTTTTTCGCCCATCATTTCCTGCCCGACATCCGGCTGGTCCTGTTCGTGGCGACGGTGGTGATCTTTGGCCCCACCCGCGTGTGGTTCCGCATCCATGACCGGGACTGGTGGCTGCCGAAACCGGTGGCTGGCCTGCTGGCCGCATTGGCGTTGTGGGTGGCTGAAAATGTCGGCACCGCCACTGGCACCTGGCTGTATTCCGGTCAGCGCCCGGACCATTGGGTCAGCTTTGCCAAGCTGGGTTCGTGGTATCTGCTGCTGTACGTCGCCTTCGTAACCGTGTCGCTGGTCAGCCGGTCGGCGCTATATCCAAAGGGCCGACCAGTTCAGACCAGGCCGCGCCAATAGACGAACACCAACACCCCCACCGTTACCGCCAACACCGCAAAGGCGGCCGAGGCGGCGGCGTTCAGGATCAGGCCCTTGCGCCGCTCACCCTTGTTCAGACGGACCAGGTGTTTGACGCAGGTGTCATAGGCGGTGGCAACCTGCCCTTCGTCAATCCGCACCAGCAGTTTGGGATTTTGCGCCATCAACCCGGCATCAGCCAGATAGACCGCCGCATCACGCACACGGCGCGGCAGGCGACGACCGGCCTTGCGGATCTGCTCTTGCAGCCCGCGCCCGCGCACACCCAGACGTTGCTCGATCAAGCCCGAGACCCGATTCGCCATTTGTGCGATGCTGACCGCACCCATGTTGTTACCCCTACATCCAGAGTGCAAATCTACTCGCACCAGCGCAGGATTCAACTGCTC
The DNA here is from genome assembly GCA_049291415.1 of Paracoccaceae bacterium. Lineage (GTDB taxonomy): Bacteria > Pseudomonadota > Alphaproteobacteria > Rhodobacterales > Rhodobacteraceae > Pseudogemmobacter. The sequence continues at coordinate 5,912 of JBATPI010000278.1, forward strand.
TGGTGCTAAACACGTTGTTTCGGTATCAGCACAGATATGCTTGCCACGATCCTGCACCCCGCGCATCAGACTTCCACCGCCCCGCCTCTGGTCATTGCCCATGGGCTGTACGGGTCAGCGCGCAATTGGGGGGTGATTGCGCGACGGCTGGCCGATATCCGCGATGTAGTGGCGGTGGATATGCGCAACCATGGCCAAAGCCCGTGGATGGACACGCAAAGCTATGCCAACATGGCGGGCGATCTGGCGCAGGTGATTGCGGGTCTGGCCGGGCCGGTGGATCTGTTGGGCCATTCGATGGGTGGCAAGGCCGCGATGCAGCTGGCGCTGGCTGATGGGGCGCTGATCCGGCGGCTGGTTGTGGCCGATATCGCCCCCGTCGTCTATGACCATGACCAGACCCGCCATGTCCGGGCAATGCGTGATCTGGATCTGACCGGCGTCACCACGCGCGGGCAGGCCGATGAGCGGCTGGCGCAGGTGATTGACGATGCGGGTTTGCGGGCGTTCTTTTTGCAATCGCTGGACTTCAAGACCCCCGGTGGCCCGCACTGGCGGCTGAATCTGGACGTGCTGGAGACCGAGATGCCAAAGATCGTCGGATGGCCCGGCACCGAAGGCCGCTTTGACCACCCCACCCTGTTCCTGACCGGGGCCAACAGCACCTATGTCCGGCCCGACGATCGTGAGCCGATCCGCGCCCTGTTCCCAAAGGCACGATTTGCCAAGCTGCCCGACACCGGCCACTGGCTGCACGCCGAAAAACCGCGTGAGTTTGAAGAAACCGTCCGGGTGTTCCTGACCGCCTGAGGTCAGTCCAGAATCTGCCGCGCCACAAACCAGCTGACCGGCAGCGCCAGCACGAATCCGGCGGCGGCGGCGATCAGGATCGGGTTCAGCGTCGCGTAGCCCATGGTCAGCGCGGCCACGATCAAAGATCCCATCATGGCGGTTGAGATCATCGAGAACAGGATCAGGGTCAGGCGGGTCATTTTGGCCTCCGGGCAACATGTGTTGCAGCCTGTCTGGCGCTTTGCCACCGCGCAAACCATGATCTTGATCAATCACATGCGCGAAATCGCATATGTTGCAGCGCTATTCGGTGGGAAACTCTGGCCCGGCGATATGCACCGCCAACAAGCAACCATTGGGCGTGTGGCTGTCATGCTCGGTCCCATCGGCGTAAAACACCATGTCTCCGGCGCGCAACACGGTGCCGTCGCTTTCGATCAACTCGCCCTCCAGAATCAGGAACTGCTCATGCCCGTTGTGGATATGGCGGCGCGATTTCATGCCTGCGGGCATGCGGTAGACGTGGAACCCCACGCCCAACGGCTGATCCGCGTCCAATTGCAGGACGGCGTCGCCCAAGGCCACCCCGTCGGGATAGACAAACGGCGTGAACGCGGCGTCGTGGATATTGGCGATGCGGCGCTGGTCTTTGGTGAATGTCATGGTGGGTCCTTTCGGGTAAGGTCAAGGCGCAGCGCCTCTAGCTGCGGCCAGTCTGATGCCGCGATCACATGGGCTGGTGCCTGCACATCGCGCGCCCGGCAGAGCAAGCATAGAAACGGCACCGGCCCGACCTTGGTCAGATGCGGCTGATCCGGCGGATTCCAGACCGGCTGATGCGCGGGCTTGATGCTCAGCGGCCGGTCGGGGCCAAAGCGCCAGCCATGCGGGCCGGTCAGGGGGGCATACAACTCAGGTGCGGCACGGGCGTGATCACGGTAAAGAACATGCGGCGCGATCACCAACAGGCCCAGATCATAATCCTGCGCCGGGATCGCCGCACTGTCGCCGACCAGCGGTGCATAGGCGTGACCTTTGGCAAATCCTTCGCCGATCTGATCCGGCGGATAGCCGTCATAGGGGATCCAGCGCAGATGTGGCGCGGCGGCGGCAATGGCGGCGGCAAGACCGGGGTGATCTGCGGCCAACGCCTGCAATGCCGGGTCCAGATGGGCGGCCAGCACGGCATTGGCAGCCGGGTTAGCGGGTGTGACCGGACCGCCCTGCCAGCGCGCCAGACCTGCGCGGGCTTCGGCCACTCCGGGCCCGGGCAGGCGTGACAGATAGCGATCCGCCTCAGCCACCAAGGCGCGGATCAGCGCGGCGGGGTCCGGGGTGACATCTGCGGGCACCGGCAGGGACCGGTCGACCAGCACCTGCGATGGCGGGCGGTGATCGTCAGCGGCGGCCACGCGATAGGCCTCTAGCTGCGCCACCGATATCGCCCCCGACGCCCACAACTGCATCGCCCGGCCATAGCGCGCCCGTGCTGAGCCCGGCTCTCCCAATGGCAATCCCAAAAACCCGCTCATTGGTTGGCCCGATAGGCCAGCCGGGCATCGGCATTGCGCCGCACCTCGGCCCGGTTCATCAAGATGCCCGCCAGCACCACGCCCAAGCCGACCACCGCCACCATCAGCGTGGCAAGGGCGTTGATGTCAGGCGTGACCCCCAGCTTTACCTTTGACCAGATCAACAAGGGCAGCGTGGTGGACCCCGGCCCGGTGGTAAAGGACGTGATCACCACATCGTCCAGTGAAATGGTGAATGCCAGCAACCAGCCCGACATGATCGCCGGAAAGATCACCGGCAGCGTTACATCAAACAGCACCTGCCAAGGGCGCGACCCCAGATCCATAGCCGCCTCTTCGATGGCGCGGTCAGCCTGCACCATGCGGGCCTGCACCACCGTCGTCACGAAGACCATGGAAAAGGTGATATGCGCCAGCGTCACAGTGGTGAATCCGCGCTGCCCCGGCCAGCCGATCCATTCTGCCAGCATGATGAAGAACATCAGGCTGGAGATGCCGGTGATCACCTCGGGCATGATCAGGGGCGCGGTGACCAGACCGGAAAACAGCAACCGACCACGAAACCGGCGAAACCGCACCAGCGCGATCCCGGCCATGGTGCCAAGAATGGTCGCAACCGTGGCCGAGATCAGCGCGATTTTCAGCGACAGGACCAGTGCCGACATCACCTGCCGGTTGGAAAACAGCGAGACATACCACTTGGTCGAGAACCCGCCCCAGACCGTCGCCAACCGCGATTCATTAAAGGAATAGACGATCATCGACAGGATAGGGATGTAGAAGAAGGCAAAGCCAAAGCACAGCATGGAGATCAGGAAGATCGGGCGCCGCCTCATTTCACACCCCCCGCCTTGGCCTGATAATGGCTGTAGATCATCGTCGGCACCACCATCAGCATCAGCAGCATGACTGCCACGGCCGAGGCCATCGGCCAGTCGCGGGCCGAAGAAAACTCATCCGAAATCACCCGCCCGATCATCGGGCTGGAGGCATTGCCGACCAGCGTCGGAATGACCAATTCGCCGGCCGCCGGGATGAACACCAGCATGCCGCCCGCGATGATGCCGGGAACCGATTGCGGCAGCGTGATGTCGAGAAAGACCTGATGCGGGCGCGATCCCAGATCCAGCGCCGCCTCATCCAGCGTGGTGTCCAACCGTTCCAGGCTGGCATAAAGCGGCAGGATCATGAAGGGCAGATAGGTGTAGACCATCACCAGCACGACGGCAAAATTGGTGTGCATCATCGGGATTGAGTTTACCGCCCAATCCACCGGCACCAGCCAGTTCCAGCCTTCGGTCAGCATCTTGTTGAACCAGCTGGATTTGCCCATCAGTCCCATCCAGGCGTAAACGCGCAGCAGGAATGAGGTCCAGAATGGCAAGATCACCAGCATCAACAGGATGTTGCGCCAGGCCGGTGCCACCCGCACCAACCCCAAGGCCATCGGATAGCCAATCAGCAGGCACAGCACCATCGCCACGCCCGCATTCATCAAGGACGTCAGGAATGCCCGCAGATAGAGGCCGTCTGCAAACACCCGCGCATAGCTGCCAAAGTTCAGCCAGGCATAATCGCCGCCAAAACTGATCGGGGGGGCAGTGGGTGATTTGGTCCCTACACTCATCGCGACCACAATGACAAAGGGCAAAAGGAAGAACAGGATCAGCCAGACATAGGGCAGCCCGATGATGACGTCAGACCAGCCGCGGCGGTCAAACCAGCGGGTCTTTTGCGGCGGGTTTGGGGTGTCGGCCATGCCCCTACCCCGCCAGAACAATGGCCGAGGCGGGGTCGAAAGACAGAAACACCTGATCGTCCCAATCAGCACGGGCCACATCGTCGCCACGGCTGGCGTTGACCGCATGGGCCTGCACCAGCGCGCCCGAGTTCAGGGTGATGCGGTAAAGGCTGTCCTTGCCGAAATAGGCCAGATCCTTGACCATACCTTCGAACACATTCGGACCCTCGGGGCGATCCTTGGTAAGGCGCAACTTTTCGGGCCGCAGCGCCAGCGTCACCGCCTGCCGCTCCACCAACCCCGGCTGTGGCCGCGCCGTCACCGCCCCACCAAGCGCAGGCACGTCCAGCAGCAATTGGCCATCCACCGCCGTCACCACAGCGTCGAACGAGGTGATTGAGCCGATGAACCCGGCGACAAAGCGGCTGGCGGGAAACTCATAGATCTCGGTCGGGCTGCCGATCTGTTTGACCTCGCCCCGGTCCATCACCGCGATGCGGTCTGACAGGGTCATCGCCTCTTCCTGATCATGGGTGACAACGATGAAGGTCACCCCGGTGCGGGCCTGAATGCTCATCAATTCAAACTGCGTATGTTCGCGCAGTTTCTTGTCCAGCGCGGCCAAAGGTTCGTCCAACAACAAGAGTTTGGGCTGCCGCGCCAGCGCCCGCGCCAAGGCCACCCGCTGCCGCTGCCCCCCGGAAATCTGATCCGGCTTGCGCGCAGCAAACTGCGTCAGTTGCACCAGATCCAGCATCTCGCGCACGCGGTCATCGCGCTGCGCACGGCTGAGGGGTTCATGCTTCAGCCCGTAGGCGATGTTCTTTTCCACCGTCATGTGCGGAAAGAGGGCATAAGACTGGAACATCATATGCACCGGCCGCGACCACGGCGGCACGCCCGCCATGTCGCGACCGTCCAGAAATATCCGCCCCGCACTGGGTTCTTCAAACCCCGCCAGCATCCGCAACAGCGTGGTCTTGCCGCAGCCCGATCCGCCCAAGAGCGAAAAGATCTCGCCTTTTTCCACGCTCAGCGACACGTCGCGGACCGCCTGAAAGGCGCCGAACTTCTTGGACACCCCTTCGATCTTCAAAAAGGGCTCGGTGGGGGGGCTCATCCGTCAGCCACCGGTCTTGATTTGCGTCCAGATCCGGGTCAGCGCCTCTTCCTGCTCGGGCGTTTGCGGCTTTGGAGTATAGAGCCGCGACAGGGTTTCCGCATCAGGATAGACCGCCGGATCAGAGGAAATCGACGGGTCAACCAGCGGCGTCGCCGCCTTGTTGGCATTGGCGTAGCCGGTGTAATCGGTGCAGGCCGCCGCAACCTCGGGACGCAAAAGATAGTCGATGAAGAGATAGGCGTTATCGACATTGCCAGCATCGGCCGGGATTGACCAAACATCAAACCACGCGGGCGCGCCGGTGCGGGGCACGAAATAGGCCAGGTTCATCTCGATCCCGGCCTCGGCTGCACGGGCCTTGGCCACGCCATAGTCACCCGACCAGCTGTTCACGGCGCAAACCTCGCCATTGGGCAGGGTGGTCAGA
>JBATPI010000279.1:0-1556 GCA_049291415.1 Paracoccaceae bacterium
CCATTCTGCGTTCCGCCGCCTCCGCTTCATGCGCGCTGAGACCAAGCGAGGGATGCTCTTTGGCCGCCGAGACGACGGCAACGGCCATCGCCGCCCGAGCGGACGGGTCCGGCACATCTTTGGCCAGTGCCTCAGTCCGGCCAGCCGCGATGTCCTTCAGAACCGAAGGCCCGTAGCGCTCCTTCATTTCTTCCGCGAAATCCCGCGCCTGATTTTCATTTCGGAAGGCGACGGATCCCTGGCTGGCATGGACGCGTACCAGCGAGCCCAATGCCTCGACCAGCGGGTCAGGACTGCGATCCACCACTATGCCGCGAGCGGAATGGATCAGTTCGGCTGCACGCTCATAGAAACGATCAAGCCGTTCGGCTGCGGAGTTGCGACCTTGCTGACTGCCGAGATCAAAACCGTGATACTTGGCCACCTCGGCGATATCGGATTTGACCCAGGCCTCTTCCTCGCGCGCATTGGCAGCGCCAGTTTCCAATCTTTGCCTGATTTTCTCCGGATCTATTCTGGTCGTGCTGGCAATCATCCTCAAGATGAGCTGAAGGTTCTCGCCTGCGCCGTCCTGAAGTTCCTTTTCTGTACCGGCGACATTCAAATACGACGCGCCGATCGATGTGCTGTAAAGCGTCGAACGGGGCGGGGCTTCTATTTCAGCCTGCTGCCGATCCAGTCCGAAGGCCGCGGTCGCCTCTGTGGCGATGCCCTGCATCTCGGCACGCAGATCGCCCTGAGCGTCCTTGAGCAAACGGTCGATCTGGGCATTGGACTGTGCCACCCAAGTGGAGATTGCCCGCGCCGGGTCGGAAGCAAAATCGCTGCGCTGCTGTTCCTCTTCGACATAGGCCGCCATCACTGGGCTTTGCGCCAGATGCTTGGCCAAGGCTTCACTGAGCGGCCCTTCATCGGGAAACTTCGCCAGAACTTCGGCACCACCATCGCGACCGTAGGAAGTGACGGCCAAAAGCTCGTCGGGCAGAAATCCGCTGGAGCCTTCACCGTCGACAAAGCGACCAGTGCCAATCGTGGCCTCGGCATTGGCGATATGCTCTGCCACCACCTTCCGAAATTCCGGGTCGGCGACGAGCCGCTCGGCCAGATAGCGGGTGTTTTCATTGTCCCGACCAAGGGTCAGGACTAGTTGCGCATCATCGCCCGCACAGATCGCGGTCTCGGGGCGCGCGAACTCAGGCTGCGGTCGATGCTCAAGGACAATCCCTTCCGGTCCGCGGTCGGGTTCGTCCACCAACTCGCGGTCCATCTCCACCGTGCGCTTCACGGCCAGGTCAAGGCCTTCCTCACCACCTTCATAGAAATCATAAGCATGGCGCAGGGCCTCGCGGGAATTCGGGAAAGTGCGCTCCGAATAGGTGACCTCATTCTCCCCTTCCGGCAGGTTTGCCTCGTAGCCTGCGTGAACGCCCCGGTCGGTTGCAACTGCCACGGGCCGAAGCTCGACATTTGCATCAGTCGTGACCCAGTCGCCTGTGGCGATGATGGCTGGCTTTTCGGCAAGGGCATCCTGATACGCGGCCACCTCTCGATCCGCC
>JBATPI010000280.1:0-4437 GCA_049291415.1 Paracoccaceae bacterium
GCCCGCTTGATGATTTCGCGCGGATAGACTGGAACATGGTCCACGGTTCCGATCGAAAGCTGCTCGTCCGAGATCACGCGATTGCGCCGGTCGAGGTAGAGGACGTGGAAACGCTCCACCTCGCCGCGTACGGCCACCGCACAGTAATCGCGAACAGCCTGCCAATTGCCGAGGACTGGGTTCTGGTTCAGATAGCGCCCGAGGATTTCGCGGGCCTCGAGGATGACGGTTTCTTCATGCGGGGTCACGGGGGGTCTCCGGAAAATGAAAACACCGACGCCCCTGCCCTGTCGAAGGGCGGGCCGTCGGCGCAATTATGAAAAGCTGACCGCCCAACGGGCTTGGGCGGTCAAGCGGATGACGCGCGGCCTCAGCCGACCCGGTCGAGAAGCTTCTTGGCGCGCCCCTCCATATCCAGCCGCGCATCTTGCTGGGTCTTGTCGCGCGCAAGGCGCGTGATGCCCTGCACGAAGTCGAAGATGCTTTATGCCGCCCCCAGGATTATGCCGAGGTCACTTGGTGAAGGGCCTGTGCAACAAGGTTTTCGGGGCCGGGTTGCTCGGCATAATTGCAGTCCCTCGGGTTACGGCAACCCGAGGGACTGCAGGGGGCTCCGATCAGCGCGACTTCTGGATTTCGGTCAGCATGGCGAGAAGCTTGTCGGGCGTCCGGAACCTGCCTTTCGAAACGGTTGGCGGGGCGTTAGCGGCCAGAATGGCGAGCTTCTCGGCGGGATCGACGCGCAGATAGGCTTCGGTACTTTGCAGGCTGGCGTGTCCCAGCCAGAGTGACACCTTGCGGATGTCGCCCGTCGCTTCCAGCGTATGCATGGCACAACTGTGGCGCAGCACATGCGGCGTCACCCGCTTTCCCGACAGGGTGGGCCGTTTCTTCGCCGCCGCAGCCACGTGCAGCGCGAGCCGATGGGCAAAGCCGTCGCGGCTCAGCGGCAGACCATCGCGATTGACGAACAGTTCCTTCGCCTGCACGGGAGGGCGCAAGGCAAGCCATGCCCGAAGGACGTTCCGGGTCTCCTGCCAAAGGGGTAGCACCCGTTCGCGCCGCCCCTTGCCGAGGACCCTCACCATCGCGAACGACCGGTCCGGGAAGTCGCCGATCTGCAAAGCGAGAAGTTCGGAGACCCGCAGGCCCGCGGCATAGGTGAGATGTAGCATCGCTCTGTCTCTGAGGCCGACCGCGGTTGTGCTATCCGGGGCCGCCAGAAGCGCGTTGATCTCATCGCGGGTGAGGTAGTCGATCAGCGCCTTGTCGGTCTTCTTCATCGGCAGTGACCGGACCCGGAGGGCCTGTTCGAGGCAGGCGGGAACCTTGTATTCCAGATAGCGGAAGAAAGACCTTATAGCGGCGAAGCGGGCATTGCGCGACCGCGCCGTGTTGCCACGTTCCTGCTCGACATGGGTGAGGAAGCCGAGGATAAGATCCGGATCGAGGTCTTCGATGGTCAGGTCGGTCGGTCGCCGATCCAGCCGCTCCGCAGCATACCGCAGTAGAAGGCCGAAGGCATGGGCATAGGTGGCCACCGTGTGAGGGCTGGCGTTGCGTTCGCGGGGCAAATGCTCGCGCAGGAAGGAAGCCAGGGAAGGTGCCAGCGCAGTCATGCCCGACCCTCCGCAAACAGATGCTCGCCGGCCGCCGCGATGCTGTGCATCAGCACGGGCGTCGCCTCCAGATACCAATAGGTGTGGGCCATGCTGGCGTGGCCGAGATAAGTGCTGAGGCCGGCCATGTGGTGGGCGACGGCTTGCCGGTCATGCAGGCAAGCTTCAAGCGAGCGGACGGCGAAGCTGTGCCGCAGGTCATGGAGCCGGGGCCCGGGACTTCTTAAGGCGTGGGGGCGAATGCCGAGGTTCCGGGCGATCTGGACGAAGACGGCATGGGCCCGGACCTTACTGGGGGCCCTTCCGGAGTTGAGGACGAAGAAATCACTACCATTCACCTTCAGGTCTTGGCGGATTGCGGTGTATTCGGCCAGCGCTGCGCGGGTCGAGGCATGAATCGGCAGCAGTCGGCTTTTGCCGAATTTGCCATGCCGGATGGTGAGACCATCCGGGCCGATGTCACCGGCTTGCAGCGCGAGCGCCTCGGAAACGCGCATGCCGGTCGCCGCCAGCAGGCCAAAGAGGTAGTGGAAGGTGTAGGGGCTGATCGAGCCCCTCGGACCCAGGTCGAGGGCTGCGTCCAGAATGGCTCGGATCTGCCCGGGATCAAGAAGGTGTGGGGCCGGGCGCGGGCGTTTGCCGCGACCGAAGGCTCCGACTGGCGGCAGCTCATGGCGGGGATCCTCGGCATTGAGAAAGGCAGCGAGGCGCCGGACCGCGTCATAGCAGGTTCTTGCCCGGTTGGGCGACGACGCCGTAGCGCACCAGTTGTGGATGCGGGCGATACGAACATGGCTGTCGCCCTGCGCCCCGGCGTAGAGGGCATAAAGATGCAGGGTCCGGCTCTGCTCGGCGAAACTGCGCCCGAGCCGACGGTAAAGCGCCACATAGCGGGTCACGTCATCGCTCAGCATGCCAGATCTCCCGGCCAGGGCTGAGCGATCATCTGCAGCATCGGGATGTCGACCTTGGCATAGATGGTTGTCGTGTCGGGCGAGCGGTGGCGCAGGACAGCGCCGACGGCCTCGAGGCCTGCACCCTCGCGCAAGAGCCTGGTTGCAAGAGAATGGCGGAACATGTGGGCGCCCGATTGCACTCCCGTTATGCCAGCGCGCACCAGATGCCGGGCCAAGATCCCAGATATCTCCGATGACGAGGCAAAAGGTGTGAAGGGCACTCCGAGGCGCAGGAATAGCCGCTCTTCAGAGATGACCGGCCGGACCTTGTCCAGATAGGCCACAACTGCGTCCCCGGCATCCTGCGGCAGAGGCAGGCGGATACTGCGTCGTCCCTTGCCATGGACCCTCAGAAGGCCTTGTCGCCAGTCGATATCGGTGATCCGCATCAGCCAGACATCGCCCGCCCGCAACCCCAGGCGGGCCAACAGAAGGATGATGGCCCGGTCCCGTATTCTTGCCGGGGTCTCGGCGCTGCAGGCGGCAACGATCCGCTCGATCGTCGCGGGATCGGCGTATCGCGGAAGAACGGACAGTCGGTAGGGCGTCACGGACGGCACAGCATGCTGAAGTTCGGGGCGGCATCGGCCACTTGCAGCCTGAAACCGGAGGAAGGAGCGCAGGACCGTCGCTGCCTGACGCACCGATGCTCGGCCGAAATGCGCTGGCTGATCGAGAACGATCCGCCGGAGGGTGGCCGCATCGTAACAGGCCGGATCGGACCCGAGTTCGGGCAAGAACCGGGCGGCGATGAAGACATAGGTATCGACAGTCCGTTCCGTCGCGCCGCGATGTTGACGAAGCCAGTTGCCGAAGGATTCCGCAAGGGGGTCGCGGCTTGGCTGCACGGCGGGCAGTGCAACGCCACCATTTGCACCCAGGAACGCGATGAACCTGGTCGCGCCAAGCCGCCGCCGCTGAATGCCGGTCTTTGCGATGGCTCCGCGTTTGCGACCTGCTCCACAGCCGCAGTCATGGCAGACAAACTGGTCGACCACCGAAGTGTCCACCTCGTGCCAACCGATGCGCGAAGCACGCAACCAGAGCCCGAAGTGTTCTGCGGCCGAGTGCAGCCGCCGTTGCGACCAACGGTTGTAGCCGCTCGACGCAAGGTGTTCGGCGTAACTGCGCAGCTGCTGGTCCACATCTACGGACTCCTTTGCGATGGCTATGTCGCCCCGATCTTCCAGAAACCGGACGAAGCGCCTGACCCGGTTGACGTAATAGGGATCGCGAACCTGATCGGCGCTGTAGCGCAGACACGAGCAGTCATGGTCGGCAAAGCGCTGGATGATCGACAGGTCGACATCGCCGACGGGGACGCTGCTGATCTTCAGCCAATTCAGGAAATGCCGGGCAGCGCTGCCATAGGTCACGAAGGCCGCAGTGCCGCGCATCGGCTCGAGAAAGGCGCAAACTGCGTCTTCAGACGAAGCGCATGGCGTTTTTTGCTGATGCTCCGCAAGCGGTGTTTGGGTGTCGTCGGTCATGATCTTCCCTCGGGTTGGTGTAAACCAAGGGACTGTAATTATGCCGAGCAAACCGGCCCCGAAAACCTTGCCGCATAGGCCCTTCACCAAGTGACCTCGGCATAATCCTGGGGGCGGCATAAAGCATTTTATGCCGATCTCGGCATAAGATGCTTTCGGGCGGGCGGCCTTCTTCCATCAGGACTTTCTCGATGATCTTGCCGGACTCCGCCTTCGAGAAGCCGCGCTTGCGCAGGAAGTCATCTCGGTCCTCGTCCGTCCGCGCCACGATTTGCTGCCGCGCCGCCTTGATGCCGTTCACGAAGCCCTGCGGCGAGGAATTGGCAAACCGCGTCAGCGCCGGGGCTGCCTCATTGGCAAAGCGCGAAGCGG
>JBATPI010000281.1:0-3272 GCA_049291415.1 Paracoccaceae bacterium
GTATCGCAGGACAACCTTTGAAAGTGAAACCACAATGACGAAACTGCTTTTGGAAACGCTTGGCGCGATCACCACCCTGCCCCTGACGACTATCGACACCAAGGCCACCGAGGCCGCCACGGCGCGCCAAGCGCAGCTGACCAAACCGCCCGGATCGCTGGGCCGTCTGGAAGAGCTGGCGGTGTTCATGGCGGGCTGGCGCGGCACGGGCAAGCCCCGTATTGCCCGTGCGCAGGCCTTGGTCTTTGCCGGCAACCACGGCGTTTGTGCGCAGGGCGTCAACCCTTATCCGCAAGAGGTGACGGCCCAGATGGTCGCCAATTTCCGCGCCGGTGGCGCGGCAATCAACCAGCTGTGCCGCGTCTCAGGGGCGGATCTTTCGGTGATCGATCTGGATCTGGACCAGCCAACGGCGGATTTCACCACAGGCCCTGCGATGACCGAGGCAGAGTGCCTGGACGCCATGGCGCGCGGTGCGGCGGCGGTGGATCCGACGGCGGATATCTTGCTGCTGGGTGAGATGGGGATCGGCAATTCGACCGTGGCGGCGGCGCTGGCGCATGGCTGCTTTGGCGGCAAGCCTGAGGATTGGGTCGGACGCGGAACCGGGTCGGATGCGGCAGGTCTGGCGCGCAAGGCCGATGTGGTGGCACGCGGTGTCGCGCTGCATGGTGGGCAGGACGGGATGCAGATCCTGCGCCGTTTGGGTGGGCGCGAACAGGCAGCACTGTGCGGCGCAGTTCTGGCCGCCCGTGCCGCGCGCATTCCGGTGCTGCTGGACGGGTTCATCTGCACCGCCGCCGTGGCGCCTTTGTTCAAGGCTCGGCCCGGGGTGCTGGATCATTGCCTGATCGCCCATCAAAGCGCCGAGGCTGGCCACGCGGGCCTCACGCGGGCCTTGGGCAAAAAGCCGATCCTCGATCTGGGGATGGCACTGGGCGAAGGCTCGGGCGCGGCACTGGCGCTCTGCGTGTTGCGCGCGGCGGTGGAATGCCACAGCGGCATGGCGACCTTTGCCGAAGCCGGGGTTTCAGGCGGATGACTCTGGCGGCGCGTCTGTCTGGCCGTCTTGCACAACTGCGTCTGGCGCTGATGATGCTGACCCGCCTTCCGATGGGCCGGTTTTCCGGCACAGCACCGACGCTGGCGCAGTCACGCTGGGCGTTTCCCCTGGCCGGGGTTCCGGTCGGGCTGATCGGCTGGGGGGTGTTTTCGGGGGCAGCCTGTCTGGGTCTTGCACCTTTGACCGTGGGCATTGTTGCCGTGGCGGCGATGGCGCTGGTGACGGGGGCTTTGCATTACGACGGGCTGTCGGACTTTGCCGATGGCTTGGGCGGGCGCGACCCTGCGCGGCGGTTGGAGATCATGCGCGACAGCCGGATCGGCAGCTATGGTGCGGTGGTGCTGATCTTTGTGACATTGGCGCAGCTAAGTTCGATTGCCGCGTTGCCGGAGGGCAAGGCGCCTTGGCTGTTCTTGCTGATGGCCGTGGCCAGCCGGATGCTGATGCTTTGCGCGCTGGACCTTATGCCTGCCGCGCGGGCGGATGGGTTGGGCAAAGCCGCTTCTGGCGGGACGCTGCCCTGGACGCCGGGGCTGATTGCGGTTGTACTGATTGCCGTTCCGCTTGGTTGGCCAGCAGTCGGGCTGTTGACCGGGATGGCGGTGACAGCGCTGGCCATCTCGCTGATGGCACGGCGGCGGCTGGGCGGGCAAACCGGCGACGTGCTGGGCGCTGTTCAACTGAGCAGTGAAACCGCCGGTTGGGTGCTGGTTGCGGCCTTGTTCTAAGCGCGCGCCTAACCGTGGCTGGCCAGATACCGCTGTGCCAGCACAGCCGTTCCGGCGGCAAACCCAGGCGCCATCTTCTGCGGCTCTGGGGCTTCGATATGGCTGCCGATCCATGCCAGCAGTGCCATTCGGCGCAACATGATAAAGGTGTCGATCTCGGCCTCATCCTCGGCCGGAATGGCCCGGACCTGTCGATATCCGCGCAACCATGCGGCCCGCAGCGCGGGGATCTGCGGATGATCCTCGATAAAGCTGATCCCGGCGGCAAAATCGTAGAGGTGCCAGCCCAGCCCGCAATCGTCGAAGTCGATCAACCGGGTCGTGTCGCCGTCGATCAAGAGGTTCGTCAGGCGCATATCGGCATGGATCAGGCCATAGCGGTCTGGTCCTTTGCCAAAGGCTTGCAGGCGGTGGCGAACAACCGCCTCGGCCTCTTCCAGCGTCAGGGCGATAGCAGGGGTGACGTTGGGGGCATCGCGCCAGTTGCCCCAGGTCGCGGTGGGGCCGAAGACGGCAGCATCATCCCAGACCAGCCGGTGCAACGACTGGGCGGGACGCCAGTTCAGCGTGTGCAGATGTGTCGCGGCGGCGATGGTACCCAGCCGTTCAAACGGTCCGGTCAGATCGTCGTTTTCATCAGGCTGCGCGCCGGGGGCAAAGTCGAACATCACCATGAAGCGCGGCTCGGCCAGACCAGACGCATGGCCGAGCTGAACCAAAGCGCCATTGCGTCCGACGATGGGGGCCGGGGTCAGGACAGTGCCTGTCGCGGCCAGCGCCTGCGACCATTCCAACTCCTGCTCAATCCCTAGTCGCGTGTGATAGGCCGCCCGATGGATGCGCAGAACCGCGCGGAAACCGGGGGCCTCAACCAGCCAGGTGGTGTTTTCGGCGACGTTGATCAGCCGCGCGCTGGCGCCTTCGGGCAAGGGCCACAGCGGAAGTGAGGTCTGTGCCAGCCGGTCCAGCCGGGGCAGCAGATCGGCCATAGGCAGGTCGGCCGCCATCAGCGGGCGGCCTGCAGCAGACCTGCAACGTCCAGATGTGCCTCAAGGTGCGCGGCAAGGGCGTCCAGTGTCGCCTCAACCGCCGCGTCATGGCGGTGACCCGATGGGGCGGCCCCCAGATCCGCCAGAAAGGCGGCGCGAAAGGCATCGTCGCTGAACATGCCATGCAGATAGCTGCCCGCCACCCGGCCATCGGCACTGATCGCGCCTTCGTCTTCGGTGCCAAGGCGGGCGAACGGGCGGGCGCGGTCGGCGCCGTCGCTGCGACCGATATGGATCTCATAGCCACGCAGGGGTTGGCCGCTGGGGATGTGGTGGCCTTGAACTTCGGTCAGGCGTTTGTCGCCCGTCATCACGGTGTCGATCTGCAACAGATCCAGGCCGGGGGTGGTGCCTGCGGGGCCTTCGATCCCGTCGGGGTCGGCAATGGAGCGGCCCAGCATCTGATATCCCCCGCAAAGCCCAAGGATCCGG
>JBATPI010000282.1:0-1747 GCA_049291415.1 Paracoccaceae bacterium
GCCAGCGCCAAAGCGCGCGGCACCTCGGCCGGGGTCCGGGCCGCAATCACCTGACGCGGGGCAAGAAATGCCACCGGGCTGCCAGATGGTCCATGTTCCAGAAGGATCACCGCACGCCCCCGTTGCCCTTTGGCCCGAGATAGGCCGATACGCCTGTCCTTGCCAGCCCTTTTCCCGCCCATGCCTTTGCCTTTTGCGACACGGCCCCTGTCAGCGCGCACCAAATTTCTTCAAAGAAATTTGCAAAATCCTTGCAAGGATTTTGTCCCCTGGCCCTGGCGCAGCCCCCCCGTTTGCCCCTTGCGCCCCCGCTGCCACGGTCTATAACGCCCAACAATTTGCGCGATATATAGGGGCCGGGCATGCCGAAGCGGACAGACATCCACTCGATCATGATCATAGGTGCAGGTCCCATCGTCATTGGTCAGGCCTGTGAGTTTGACTATTCCGGCGCCCAGGCCTGCAAGGCCCTGCGCGAGGAAGGCTACCGGGTCATCCTGGTCAACTCAAACCCCGCCACGATCATGACAGACCCCGGTCTGGCGGATGCCACCTATATCGAGCCGATCACCCCCGAAGTCGTCGCCAAAATCATCGAAAAGGAACGCCCCGACGCGCTGTTGCCGACCATGGGCGGGCAGACCGGGTTGAACACGGCGCTGGCGCTGGCCGATATGGGTGTGTTGGATAAGTTCAATGTTGAGCTGATCGGGGCCAAGCGCGAAGCCATTGAGATGGCAGAAGATCGCAAATTGTTCCGTGAGGCGATGGACCGCATCGGGTTGGAAAACCCCAAGGCGACGATCATTGCCGCGCCAAAACTGCCCTCTGGCAAATACGACATCATGGCCGGGGTGCGCGAGGCGATCGAGGCCTTGGATTACGTCGGCCTGCCCGCCATCATCCGCCCCGCCTTTACCCTTGGCGGCACCGGCGGCGGCGTGGCCTATAACCGCGACGATTATGAGGCCATTGTCAAAAGCGGCCTTGAGGCCAGCCCGATGGCGCAGGTTCTGGTCGACCAGTCCCTGCTGGGCTGGAAGGAATTCGAGATGGAGGTGGTGCGCGATACTGCCGACAATGCCATTATCGTCTGCGCCATTGAAAACATCGACCCGATGGGCGTGCATACTGGTGATTCCATCACCGTGGCACCGGCCCTGACGTTGACCGACAAGGAATACCAGATCATGCGCAACGGCAGTATCGCCGTCTTGCGTGAGATCGGGGTGGAGACCGGCGGGTCCAACGTGCAATGGGCGATCAATCCGGCCGATGGCCGCATGGTGGTGATCGAGATGAACCCGCGGGTGTCGCGGTCTTCGGCGCTGGCGTCCAAGGCCACGGGTTTCCCTATTGCCAAGATCGCGGCGAAACTGGCCGTCGGCTATACGCTGGATGAGTTGGACAATGACATCACCCGCGTTACCCCTGCGTCGTTTGAGCCCAGTATCGATTATGTCGTGACCAAGATCCCGCGCTTTGCCTTTGAAAAATTCCCCGGGTCCGAGCCTAACCTGACCACCGCCATGAAATCGGTCGGTGAGGTGATGGCGATTGGCCGCACTTTCCATGAATCCATGCAAAAGGCGCTGGCCAGTCTGGAAACCGGCCTGACCGGCTTTGACGAGATCGCCATTCCAGGTGCGCCAGATCGGGCCGCCATCTCCAAGGCACTATCCCAAGCCACCCCCGACCGCATCCGCGTAATCGCGCAAGCCATGCGCGAAGGCATGTCGGATGATGA
>JBATPI010000283.1:0-4011 GCA_049291415.1 Paracoccaceae bacterium
GCCCTTGATCGTGGTGGGGGGGCCTGCGTGGTCTGCCGCGGCGGCCGAAGAGCTGGAGCATTTTGCCGAAAGCTGGGGCCTGCCCGTAGCGGTATCCTTCCGCCGGCAGGACCGGCTGGACAACACCTCCAGCGCCTATGTCGGTGATCTGGGCGTGGGGATGAACCCGAAACTGTCGGCGCGGCTGCAGGCGGCGGATGTGGTGGTGGTTCTGGGCTCACGCTTGGGGGACATAGCCTCGGGCGGGTATGAGCTGCTGGACCCCGCGCGCCCGCCGCGCATCGTGCATGTGCATGCCGATGCGGACGAATTGGGGCGGGTGTTCCGGCCCGAAATCTCGGTCTGCGCGGCGGCCCCGGTGATGGTAACCGCACTGGCCGGGCTGGTGCCGCCGAATGTGCGGCCGTGGGAGAATTGGGCGTGTGAGGCGCGGGCCGACTATCTGGGCTGGCAAAAGCCCGTCGCCACGCCGGGCGCTGTTCGGATGGAGGACGTGGTGGGCTGGATGGCCCAGAACCTGCCCGAAGATGCTGTCATCACCAATGGCGCGGGGAATTACGCGGCGTTCCTGCACCGCTATTACCGGTTCCGCCAGCATGGCACACAGCTGGCACCGACCTCTGGCAGCATGGGCTATGGCTTTCCTGCGGCGATTGCGGCCAAGCTGGCGCACCCGGATCGGGTGGTGGTCTGCATGGCGGGCGACGGTTGTTTCCAGATGACATTGAACGAGATGTCCACCGCCACGCAGCATGGCGCTGCCGTGGTGGTGATTGTGGCCAACAACGGCCGTTATGGCACCATCCGCATGCACCAGGAGCGGGACTATCCGGGCCGGGTGTCCGGCACCGATCTGGCCAACCCGGATTATGCGGCGCTGGCGCGCGCCTATGGCGGGCATGGCGAGGTGGTTGAGGCGCAGGCCGATTTCCCGGAGGCTTTCGCGCGGGCGGTGGCCAGTGGCACACCCGCGATCATCGAACTGCGGTTGGACCCGGCAATGCTGACCACCAGTGCCACGGTAGACCAAATGCGGGCGGCCGGACTGGCGCGCAAGGCCGGGGCCTAGAACAGCCCCAGCACCAAGGGCGCCAGCAGCGCCGTCAGAATGGCGTTCAGCGCCATTCCCAGTCCCGCAAAGGCCCCCGCGACCGGATGCACCTGAAACGCCCGTGCGGTGCCGATGCCGTGGCTGGCGACCCCTGTGGCAAAGCCGCGGGCGCGCCAGTCCTTCAGCCGCAACAGATTCAGCAGCGGGGTGGCGATCACCGCCCCGGTGATGCCGGTCAGGATCACCAGCACGGCCGTCAGGGTGGGTGATCCGCCCAGCGATTCCGAGATGCCGATGGCGACCGGCGCGGTGGTTGATTTTGGCGCCAGACTGGCCAGCAAGTCATGGTCGGCCCCGAACGCGCGGGCAATGGCCAGGGCCGAGACAATTGCGGTCAATGAGCCTGCCAAAAGTGCCGCCAGCACCGGCACCAGCGCATTGCGCAGGCGCGGCAGGTTCAGCGCCAGCGGGATCGCCAGCGCGACTGTGGCGGGACCCAGCAGGAAATGGACAAATTGCGCGCCCTCAAAATAGGTCGCATAGGGCGTGCCGGTGACCCACAGAAGGCTGCCCAGCACCACCACGGCAATCAGCACCGGGTTGACCACCGGCATCCGGTTGGCCGCACGAAAGCAGGCGTCACCGATCGCATAGGCAATCAGCGTTGCGGTCAGCCACAGCAGGGGGCCGCGGCTGAGATAGCTCCAGATTTCGGCAAAATCAGTCATCGGTCGCCCCTGATCCGATCAGCCGGGCGACGGCCGCAAAGGTCAGCGCGCCGACCCCGATGGCTGCTGCGGTTGATACTACAATGGCCAGGGCAAGACCGGGCCCCATGCTGCCCAACTCGCCAAGGTGACCGATCACGCCAACCCCTGCGGGCACAAAAAGCAGCGACAAGTGGGACAGCAGGCCTTCGGCGAGGGCGCGCATCACGGCCATCAGTTTGGGGGACAGCGCAAGGGCCGCGGTCAAGGCGACCATGCCGAGGACGGGGCCTGGAATAGGCAAGGCCAGGGCGCGGCTGGTCGCCTCGCCGCCGAGTTGAAAGAGAAGGAGGAGGGCAAGGGCCTGGATCATGGCGGGCAGATTAGGGCGAGAGTGGGGGGAAGGGAAGGTGACTCAGCGGCGCGGCAGCGTGTCGGCACGGTGGGGCCAGGCAGTTTGCTCGTCAGTGTGGACTTGGGTTTGGGGGGTGTAGGCCTCGGGGGCGACAAGCGTGGCTGCGTAGACGTGGCATTCGCCTGGGAATTTGTCCGAACGGTAGGCCATTTGCGTGCCGCAGGTCGGGCAGAAATTGCGGTTTGTGCCGGTCCATTCCCACGCGCCGTCGGCGATGCCGAAGAAGGGAGTGAAGGGCGACGCGGTGGCGCGGCGGCAGCTTTCGCAATGGCAATGGGATTGCCAGAGGGGGGCCGCGGTGCAGCGGTAGGTGGTGGCGCCGCCGCACGGGCAGTGGCCGGTGATGGGGGGATGTGCATGGAGGATCAGCGGCATGAGAGGGCGGGGGAGGCAAGGGCTGTGTGTGGGATGCGGTGTCAGTATGCGCAATAGGGAACGCCAAGCCCGCAATAGGTGAATTTCAGGATGCCGCCTTCGAAAATACCGTGATTGCGTTTCCGATCACCACGGCGGAAAGGATCTTGTGATTTCTTCCCGTCTTTGCCGGGTGGCCCGACGTCGCGCCGTTCAGATTTATCAAACATTTCGGCAGTGGTTTTGGTAATGATCCAGTGATTGAATACAAAAATGGCCTAATTCGGCATCGGGTGCGGCTCGGGGTTTGGGGCTGAGAGGGGTGAAACCCCACACCGCGATTACTGGTTCTTAGACCGCGCCGGTTCCAGACGACTGTCAAGTTCTGTCAGGTCGGCGGCACTCTTTGGCATCGCGCCAGTATCCTTCCCTGTCAAATAGTTATCTTCTGCTGCTGGTATCTGCGGGCCTCGCAGCGCATCGCGGATTTCGGTCAGCCGGACCAATGCCCGGTCCACCGCGAGAAGCAGCACCCCGCCCAGCACGCTGGTTAATGCAGCGCCGAACAGCACCGGGGAACCATAATTCATTCCGGCTGCGGCAGCCACAACGGCTGCGAGGAAGTAAACCCAGGCGAAAACTACGACACTCTGCATTCTTTGGCCCCAGTCTGGCGATTTGTGCGATCGCATATAGTCAACGGCGGTAGGGCAGCAAGGCAGCATTTCGAGAGTGCGCTGAGAGGGTGGTGGTCTTGGCGGCGCGGCACCGGACGGTATGGGGTTGGGGAGTTGGGGTGAACCCCGACCTACGGGGATCGGGTCGGGTTGGCGCAAGATGTTGGGGATAAGTGGGGGCTCTCTGCCATGGGTGGGGTGGGGTGTTGACTCTGGGGGGGAATGGATGACGATGGGGGTTTGCGAGTCGTGAGGGTTTCGTGCGCTTTACCAAGCTGCGATTGAACGGGTTCAAATCATTCGTGGACCCTACGGATCTGGTGATCCATGACGGGCTGACAGGTGTTGTCGGCCCGAACGGCTGTGGCAAATCCAATCTTCTGGAAGCCTTGCGCTGGGTGATGGGGGAGAACCGGCCCACGGCGATGCGCGGCGGGGGCATGGAAGATGTGATCTTCAACGGCGCTGCCACGCGGACGGCGCGGAATTTTGCCGAAGTCGCGTTGGTGATTGATAATCAGGACCGGCTGGCGCCCAGTGGATTCAACGATGCGGATCTGATCGAGATTACGCGGCGAATCACGCGGGATGCGGGGTCGGCGTATAAGGCCAATGGAAAAGAGGTGCGGGCGCGCGATGTGCAGATGCTGTTTGCAGATGCCTCGACCGGTTCGCATTCGCCGGCGCTGGTGCGGCAGGGGCAGATTTCCGAATTGATCAATGCCAAGCCGAAGGCGCGGCGGCGGGTGCTGGAGGAGGCGGCGGGGATCTCTGGCCTTTATGCGCGGCGGCATGAGGCGGAGTTGA
>JBATPI010000284.1:0-9160 GCA_049291415.1 Paracoccaceae bacterium
CCCCTATTTTCTGTCCATAAATATCCCGGGGGGTCCGGGGGGCTGGCCCCCCGGGCTTGGTCACAGAAAACTGACCCCCGGCCCCTGCGAGACCACCCCCAGATGTGCCGCCACAGACGCCCCCACATCAACAAATCCGCGCAGCCCGATGGCCCGCACGCCAAGACCCCAACCCACCACGGGCACCCGCTCGCGGGTGTGCTCGGTCCCACGCCAAGTCGGATCATTGCCGTGATCGGCGGTGAAAATCGCCAGATCCCCGGGGTGCAGTTGCGCCAGGAACCGCGGCAAGGCGGCGTCGAACCATTCCAGTGCGCGGGCATAGCCGGGCACGTCGCGCTGGTGGCCATAGAGGCTGTCGAATTCGACAAAGTTGGCAAAGGTCAAAGAACCCGGCTCGACCTCGCCCCCCAACCGCACCAGATGTTCGAAAAGATCAGCGTCGGATTTGCCCTTCCACAGATGCACGACGCCCTGCATGGAAAAGATATCTCCAATCTTCCCGATCGCATGGGTCACACGCCCCGCGCCCGCCACCCAATCCAGCAGCGTCGGCGATGGCGGTGCAATGGCATAGTCATGTCGGTTCGGCGTGCGCCTGAAATCGCCACATGACCCGGTAAAGGGCCGCGCGATCACCCGACCCACGCGCATGGCATGCAGCATCGGCGCGAGGTCAGCGCATAGCTTCAGCAGCCGCTCCAACCCGAATGCCTCTTCATGCGCTGCAATCTGGAACACCGAATCCGCCGAGGTGTAGCAGATCGGCCAACCCGTCCGCAGATGCTCGTCACAATGCGCCGCGATGATCGGCACACCAGAGGCATGGCAATTTCCCAGAATGCCGTCGGTTCCGGCCAGACGACACACCTCGGCCACGATCTCGGGCGGGAAGGACGGCGTGGTATCCGGAAAATAGGTCCAGTCCCACGGCACCGGCACGCCTGCCAATTCCCAATGGCCTGAAGGCGTGTCCTTGCCGCGCGACACTTCCTGCGCCGCCCCCCATAGCCCGACAGGCTCCGCCTCAAACCCCGGCATCGCGGCCCCCGAGGCCAGACGCACCGCCGCCCCCAGCCCCAATGCATCCAGATGCGGCATATGCAGCGGCCCCATGCGGCCCTGATCGGCACGCCCCGCGGCGCAAGCCTTTGCGATATGGCCCAGGGTATTGGACCCCGCATCGCCGAAATCGGCGGCATCCGGTGCGCCGCCGGCACCAACAGAATCCAGCACGATCAGAAAGGCGCGGCCCTGTGCTGCAGTCATCTCAGGCAATCCTTTTCAGCACCAATTCGGGGTCTTTTGGCGCGATCTTACCAATCCGATAGGCCGCCTGCACCCGTGCCACGGCGGCGCGTGCGGCGTCTTCGGTCGCGGCATGAACCATGGCCAACGGCACGCCTTCGCCGCTTTCCTCACCCAATCCGGCCAGATCCGACAGCCCGACCGACGGGTTGATCCGGTCGCCCCCCGTCAGCCGCCCACCGCCCAGATGCACCACCACATCGCCCAATATAGCTCCGTCAATCGCGGTGACAAAACCATCGCTCAACCCCGGCACCTCCAGCACCACGGGGGCTGCGGGCAGACGGTCGGGCCAACGATCGACGAAATCGGCGGGCCCGCCTTGCGCCGCCACCATGCGGCCGAAACGCTCGGCCGCCGCCCCGGATTCCAACGCCTGTTCAATGCGCCCTGCCCCGTCTTCGGCGTCTGCCGCAAGGCCCGCCAGCGCCAGCAATTCACCGCCCAGCGCCGCCGTCAGATCCCATAGGGCGGTGTTGACCGATGTGCCGGTCAGCGTCTCCATCACCTCGATCACCTCCAGCGCATTGCCGGCAGCGGTAGCCAGGGGCTGAGACATATCGGTGATCAGGGCGGTGGTCATACAGCCCGCCCCTTGCGCCGTCGTGACCAGCGCGCGGGCCAGCGCCTCGGCCTCGGGCAGCGTTTTCATGAATGCGCCAGAGCCGCATTTCACATCCAGGACAAGGGCTTCCAGCCCCGCTGCCAGTTTCTTCGACAGGATCGAGGCGGTAATCAGATCCACCGATTCCACCGTGCCGGTGACATCGCGGATGCCGTAAAGCCGCTTGTCAGCCGGGGCAAGGTCGGCGCTGGCGGCCACGATGGCACATCGCAGATCGGCCAGTTGCGCGCGAAACGCGCTGTCCGACAGGGTGGTCCTGAACCCGGGGATCGACTCCAGCTTATCCAGCGTGCCGCCCGTGTGGCCCAGGCCCCGGCCAGAGATCATCGGAACATAGGCCCCACAACAGGCCAGTGCCGGTGCCAGCACCAAAGACACGCAATCGCCCACCCCCCCTGTGGAATGCTTGTCCACCACAGGGCCCGGCAGATCCCATTCCATCACCTGACCGGAATCGCGCATCGCCCTGGTCAGCGCTACGCGGCCCTGTTCGCCCAGGCCCTTCAGCAAGACAGCCATGGCAAAGGCCCCCCCCTGGGCATCCGTCACAGCGCCCGAGGCCAGACCTTGCGCGAACCACGCCAGATCGTCGGCCGAGGGGTGACGGCCATCGCGAATGGTGGCGATGATGGTGCGCGCGTCGGTCATGTGCGGGTCATATGCGCAGCGGAAAACACCCCCGGCAGCAGCTCTGCCACGGTGACGGTGCGGGATTTGCCGCTTATGGTGGCCATGGTCACCGGCACATCGGGCCCGGCGAATTCGGCGATCTTCTGGCGGCAGCCGCCGCAGCAGGGCACCGGCTCGGGGCTGTCGGCAATCACCGTGATCTCGGCAATGCGGGTGTCACCGCCCGCGACCATGGCGGCAATGGCCCCGGCCTCGGCGCAGGTGCCTTCGGGATAGGCCACGTTTTCCACGTTGCAGCCAAGGTAGACCGCTCCGCTTTCTGCCCGGATCGCGGCGCCGACCTTAAAGCGGGAGTAGGGCACCCAGGCCCGCTCACGCACCTCTGTTGCGGCTTTCAGCAGATCCATGCGCCCCTCCGGTTTCTTGACCACGCGGTCAGAGTGCCGCGCAACCGCCCGGCCCGCAAGGCTATAGCACAGTCGTCGGCGGGTTGCCGGGCAGTGTCACCTCGATCAGTTGCAGATCTTCTGTCGGGTCGGCGTAGCGCGTCGCCATCCCCGGCGGGATCACAAAGGCATCGCCGGGCGACAGACGGTAGGGATCCTTGCCGATCCCCTGCAACGTCATGCCGCCGGTCATCACAAAGCTGAACAGGATGTCGCCATCGTGGCTGGTCCAGGGCGCGGCGGAACCGGTGGGCCGCGCCACCATGACCGAGGCAACGCCCTTGGTATTGGCGTTGATGGTGGTATCGCGCGCCTCAAACCCCGGAATACGGAAGGGTTTGAAGGTGCCGTCCTTGGCCAGCGAATGGACGAATTTCTGCCCGTCCCATTCGCGATCCGGGCGGTGGTGCGGCGTGGGCAAGGTCATCTCATGGTCAATCTCGGTCACATGCTCGGCGGGCACGCCGATTTCCACCACTTGCACGCCTTCGGAATGCAGCACCTTATGGCGGATGCCGGGCGGCTGGATAAAGCAGTCTCCGGCATGAATGCGCAGTTTATCCCCCTGATCTTCATAGTAAACATCCACCCAACCGGCGACGCAGAAGATCAGCTGAAAGCCGACTTTGTGGTAATGCACCATGTCGGGCACCGGGCCATCGGGCACACGGATATGGCTGGCGATCATAGCCCCACCCAACCGGTTCGGCACCAGATCACGGTATTCCATCCCCGCGCGGCCAATCACCCAAGGCGCCTGGTCGGCCAGACGGCGCACGACAAAGGCGTGTTCGGTGGCGGGCATCACAAGCGGCGGGTTCAGGTCGTCGATCTCGATCCGGGTGCCGTTCGGCGCGGTCAATGCGCGCGCGCCGCCGGCAAAACCGGGGTCATCGGTCAGGATTCGAATGGTCCCCGGCCCCTCTGACGCGCCCTTTTCAATCCGCAGCCGCATGCCATAGCCCGACACCACCGCAATCTGCGGATCATCCGCCGGATAGATCATATCCAGCCGCATCCCCAGCACCTTGGTGTAAAACGGCAGGTCATTGCGCAGCTCCTGCGTGGGCAGGCGAATTTCAGCGCGGGTTTCCATGTTTGCATCCCTGATGTTTCGGGGCATGGTGCTGCCATGCAAGGCGATTTGCAAGCAGAGCCAAAAGCTGTTGCTGCAAACCGCGACTATTCGCATCAAATAAAGTAGTTTAACGATAAACTATCTATGCGGGAGGGCAGGATGAACGACGACAGGATCGACGAGGCAAAGCAGGCCACACGTCAGGCGGCGCTGGATTATCACGAATTCCCCAAGCCGGGTAAGTTAGAGATCCGCGCGACCAAGCCTTTGGCCAACGGTCGCGACCTGTCGCGCGCCTACTCCCCCGGCGTGGCCGAGGCCTGTCTTGAGATCAAGGCCGATCCCGCCACCGCATCCCGCTACACCAGCCGAGGCAATCTGGTTGCCGTGGTCACCAATGGCACCGCCGTTCTGGGTCTGGGCAATATCGGCGCGCTGGCGTCCAAGCCGGTGATGGAAGGCAAGGCGGTTCTGTTCAAGAAATTCGCCAATATCGACTGCTTCGATATCGAAGTGAACGAATCCGACCCCTATAAACTGGCCGATATCGTCTGCGCGCTGGAGCCGACCTTCGGCGCCATCAATCTGGAAGACATCAAAGCCCCCGATTGTTTCATCGTTGAACAATTGTGCCGCGAGCGGATGAACATACCGGTTTTCCATGACGATCAACACGGCACGGCCATCGTTGTGGGCGCGGCGGCGACCAATGCGATGTATGTGACGGGCAAGGATTTCGGCACGATCAAGGTGGTCTCTACCGGTGGCGGGGCGGCCGGCATCGCCTGCCTTGAGATGCTGGTGAAACTGGGCGTCAAACGCGAAAATGTCTGGCTGTGTGATCTGGAAGGGCTGGTTTACAAAGGCCGCGAGGCCCAGATGACCCCGCAGAAAGAGGCATTTGCCCAAGGCACCAAAGCGGCCAAACTGGATGACGTGATCGGCGGCGCGGATCTGTTCCTTGGCCTTTCTGGCCCCGGCGTTTTGACGCCTGCAATGGTTGCCAAGATGGCCCCTGCGCCCATCGTTTTCGCGCTGGCCAACCCGACGCCGGAGATCACCCCGGATGAGGTGCGCAGCGTGGCGCCGGGGGCGATCATCGCCACCGGCCGGTCTGATTTTCCCAATCAGGTCAACAATGTGCTGTGTTTTCCGTTCATCTTCCGGGGCGCGCTGGACGTCGGTGCCACCATCATCAACATGGAGATGGAACTGGCCTGCATCGAGGGCATCGCCGCCCTTGCCCGCGCCACCACCAGCGCCGAAGCCGCCGCCGCCTATCGGGGTGAAACCCTGTCTTTCGGCCCCGACTATCTGATCCCGAAGCCGTTCGACCCCCGTCTGATGGGCGTGGTCGCCAGTGCCGTCGCCTCTGCCGCGATGGAAACCGGCGTTGCCACCCGTCCCATCGCCGACCTGGACACCTACCGCGAAAAGCTGAACGGCTCGGTCTTCAAATCCGCTCTGATCATGCGCCCGGTGTTTGAGGCCGCGCGGCAAGCCACCCGCCGCATCATCTTTGCCGAGGGCGAGGATGAGCGCGTCTTGCGCGCCGCCAACGCCATGCTGGAGGAGACCACCGACAAGCCGATCCTGATCGGCCGCCCCGACGTGATCGCGCGCCGCGCCGAACGCGCCGGCCTGCCCATTCGCCCCGACCGCGACTTTGAGATCGTGAACCCCGAAAGCGATGCTCGCTACCGCGACTATTGGACGACCTATCATGAATTGATGCAGCGGCAGGGCGTCACGCCAGACATTGCACGCGCCGTCCTGCGCACCAACACCACCGCAATCGCCGCGATTGCCGTGCATCGCAAAGATGCCGACAGCCTGATCTGCGGCACCTTCGGGCAATATCTGTGGCATTTGAACTATGTCCGCCAGATCCTGGCCCGTGGGGGCCTGCGCCCGCATGGCGCGCTAAGCCTGATGATTCAGGAAGACGGCCCGCTGTTCATCGCCGACACCCATGTCAACGCCGTGCCGACGCCTGAACAGATTGCCGAAACCGTCTGCGGGGCCGTGCGCCATGCCAAGCGCTTTGGCGTGACGCCCAAGGTGGCGCTGTGCAGCCATTCCAACTTTGGCAATCTGGACAGCGATTCCGGCCGCCGGATGCGCGCGACGATGGAGATTCTGGACGCCCGCGAAGTCAGCTTTGATTATGAGGGCGAGATGAGTGCCGATGCCGCCCTGGACCCCGATCTGCGGGCGCGCATCTTCCCCAACGGGCGGATGCAGGACGCTGCGAATATCCTGATCTTCGCCTATACCGATGCCGCCAACACCGCGCGCAACATGCTGAAGATGAAAGCGGGGGGGCTGGAAGTTGGGCCCTTGCTGATGGGAATGGGCAATCTGGCGCATATTGTCACGCCGTCGATCACCGCGCGGGGGCTCTTGAACATGACGGCCATCGCGGGCACGCCGGTGTCTTTCTATAGCTAAGCCGCGCTACCGGGCGCAGCCTGCGGCACGACGAATCAGGTGAAGCGCAGGCTTTGCACGTATCATGGATATATTTGCAAACTGTTGCGCACAGTGCTGAAAGCTGCTCAATTGGCGATAGTTTGCAACTATTCGCAGCCCCTATGACTGCTTTCTGCAAACAAATGCCGCCTGACCTCGGCCTGTCAGGCGGTAACAGCGTTGCTTCACCAGCCCCCGGTGCCGTAACAAGATCCAGCTTTTGAGGGAGGGCATGCAATGGCATACGCAGACATCTATGCAGGATGGAAGGCGGACCCCGAAGGATATTGGCTGCAGGCGGCCCAGGCGATTGACTGGATCCAGCCGCCGAAAACCGCGCTGAATGCCACCCATGCCCCCTTGTATGAATGGTTCACCGATGCGGTGGGCAACACCTGCTGGAATGCGGTTGACCGGCATGTGCTGGCCGGGCGCGGCGCGCAGGCAGCGATCATCCATGACAGCCCCGTCACCGGCACCAAACACACCATCAGCTATGCACAGTTGCAAGAGCGGGTGGCGCGTCTGGCCGGTGCCCTGCGCACCAAGGGCGTGGAAAAGGGCGATCGCGTCATCATCTACATGCCGATGGTGCCCGAAGCACTAGAGGCGATGCTGGCCTGCGCCCGGCTGGGGGCGATCCACTCGGTCGTCTTTGGTGGCTTTGCCGCGAATGAACTGGCAGTCAGGATCGACGATTGCACGCCAAAGGCGATCATCGCGGCCTCTTGCGGGGTCGAGCCGTCGCGCGTGGTGCATTACAAACCCTTGCTGGATGCCGCCATTGATATGGCCAGGCACAAGCCCGCCTTTTGCGTGATCTTGCAGCGCGAGCAAGAGGTGGCGCAACTGATTGAAGGCCGCGATGTGGCATGGCACAGCTTTCAATACGGGGTGGAACCGGCTGATTGCGTTCCCGTTGCGGGCAATCATCCGGCCTATATCCTGTATACATCCGGCACCACCGGCGCACCCAAGGGCGTGGTGCGGCCCACCGCAGGCCATATGGTCGCGCTGATGTGGACGATGCGGGCGGTCTACAACATCGGCGCGGGCGAGGTGTTCTGGGCGGCCTCCGACGTCGGTTGGGTCGTGGGGCACAGCTATATCTGCTACGCGCCACTGCTGGCCGGGGCCACCACCATCGTCTACGAGGGCAAGCCGGTGGGCACCCCCGATGCAGGCGCATTCTGGCGGGTGATCGAAGAACATCGGGTGAAGTCGTTCTTTACTGCCCCCACCGCCCTGCGCGCGATCAAACGCGATGACCCAGAGGGCTTGTTGCTGAAAGATTATGACCTCAGCCACCTGCAGGCGCTGTTCCTGGCCGGAGAGCGGGCCGACCCCGACACCATCAACTGGGCCGCAAAGCATCTGAACATACCGGTGATCGACCATTGGTGGCAGACCGAAACGGGCTATGCAATTGCGGCCAACCCCTTGGGTCTGGGCCTGCTGCCGGTCAAGGTGGGCAGCCCCGCGGTGCCGATGCCAGGCTATGACGTGCAGGTGCTGGACGAAGGCGGCCACCCGGTTGCCCCCGGCGTTCTGGGTGCAATCGCGATCAAATTGCCGATGCCCCCCGGCACCTTGCCGGGCCTGTGGAACGCCGAAGAGCGGTTCCGCAAAAGCTATCTGGCGCATTTCCCGGGGTTTTATGAGACCGGCGATGCGGGCTATGTCGATGACGATGGCTATCTCTACATCATGGCGCGCACCGATGACGTGATCAATGTGGCGGGCCACCGTCTGTCCACCGGCGCGATGGAAGAGGTATTGGCCAGCCATGCCGACGTCGCCGAATGTGCGGTGATCGGGGTGGCCGACAGCCTGAAAGGGCAGTCGCCCTTGGGGTTTTTGTGCCTGAACAAGGGCAGCACCCGCGCCCATACCGACATCGTGCGTGACTGCGTAACGCTGGTCCGCGACCGCATTGGCCCGGTGGCCGATTTCAAGCGCGCGGTGGTGGTGGACCGGCTGCCGAAAACCCGCTCGGGCAAGATCCTGCGCGCCACCATGGTCAAGATCGCCGATGGGATAGAGTGGAAAATGCCCGCCACCATCGACGATCCGGCCATTCTGGATGAGATCACGCTGGCCCTGCGCAGTCTGGGTCTGGCGGGGGCCAAGGACTAGCGGCGGCATGTCTGGACTTGTCGCCTGCCCCTGTGGCACCAAGGGGACAGGATCGCGGGCAAACCGCCATTTGCAAAGGGCAAGGATTGGCCAAAGCCTCTGAAGACGGACCGGATCAACTGGACCGGTTGTTGTCGCAGGTTGGCCCCGGGGTCGCGGGCCAGCTGTTGGCGCAACTGGTGCAGGATCTGGGCGGGGTGGCCAGGGGGTTGGCCGCCGCGCTGCCGCTGGCGGACCGGGACGCGGTTCGCCGCCAAACGCATATCCTGACCGGCCTGGCCGGCACACTGGGCGCGCACGCACTGCTGGCCGATGCGCTGGCTCTGAATGCCGCCGCCCATGATCCCGCCCGGCCTCTGCCCGCCGATCTGGGCCCGCGCCTGACCGCAGGGCTGGACCGGTTGATCGCCGGGATCACCGACCGCCAGACCGGGATCGGCGGATGAGCCTGGCCCCCGTCCGCAT
>JBATPI010000285.1:0-4658 GCA_049291415.1 Paracoccaceae bacterium
CCGTGCCGGAAGAAGAAAGAGCGATAGTTGTCGGTGCTGTGGTGGTCATCCACTGCCCCAGTCAGCCCCTTTGTTCCGAAGTCTTCGACGACGACCGCGCGCGGTTCGGTGTCTTCTGGCCATTCAAAGCCTGCCGCTCTTACTCTCGGCTCGAGCTGTTGGGTCAGCGAAGCTAAATACGTGCGCTCCGGACTGCTCAGACCAATCCGGATCCGTACTGGTTCCACCCCGGCTCTCGCGTCCTGGCTGTTCTGAGCTGACTCTCGGATCAGGGTTTCCTGCAGATCGACCGTCTCACTGTTAAACTGATCGACCTCGGTCACCTCCTGCTCGACATCGTTTTCGGAGCGCTCGGCGAAGGTCCAGACTGGCATTGTCACAGGCGAAACTCCGACTCCCGCCGCGCACCTTCGAGAAAGCGTGCCCTGACCTGCTTCAACTCCGAGTCCAGTGCCCGGAAGATCTTCTCAACCTCCTCGCTCGTGAAGTCGTAGTTGTTCCGGTTCGAGAGGTTTCCGATCAGCCGGATGTCGGTGAGCGCCCTGTTCACCCGAGCCTCGGCCAGTCGACGAAACTTGTCGTGCGGGGTTTCTTCTGTGGTCATTTTCGGCATCTCCAGCCAATGCATTCTGCATCACGGGCGTGCTTGGCACATATTTGCATTATGTATAGTGCCCGTTCACTACATGTCAATAATGTAGTTGCGAACTTCCATAAATCTCTCATTCCTTGCCTACAAAGCAGCGATGTATGTGAAATCTATTGCGCCGTACCGACAACAGAAAATTTACCAAACGAGAACAAAAATAGAACAATAGTCTGTAATGCGCCTTGATTGTCTGGGTTGACTTGTGACATATTGTCAAAAAATGACACAGTACAGGGCAGAGCCATGAACGCACATTCCCGCACCGAGTTTGCCGATCTGATGGACCGAGCCGGCCTCGGGATTGACGAGGCGGCAGCGCTTCTGTCTGTCAGCGACCGTTCGATCCGCCGCTACATCGAAGGATCTGGGTCGCGGGTGGACCCCCTCAAGCTCGAAAAGCTTCGCCAGGTGGCGAACGACCGCTGCAAGCGTCAGCCGGAGGGCGAAGGCTTCCGGTTCATCGACCTATTTGCCGGGATCGGGGGTCTGAGGGTACCCTTTGAGGAGGTTGGCGGGCGCTGCGTGTTCACGGCCGAGTGGGACCGCTACAGCCGGGAGACCTACAAGGCCAACTTCCCGGAAGCGGCCGACAGCGAGCATGTCTTTGCAGGGGACATTCGCCCCTACGCTGCCGAGCCTGAGAAGGTGCCCGCTCACGATGTCCTTCTCGCTGGCTTCCCCTGCCAGCCGTTTTCCATAGCGGGCGTGAGCAAGAAGAACTCTCTCGGTCGCCCACATGGCTTCCTTTGCGACACGCAGGGGACGCTCTTCTACGACTTGGCCAAGATCATCGCCCACCACCGGCCCCCGGCGTTCCTGCTGGAAAATGTGAAGAACCTTGAGCGGCACGACGGCGGCAAGACCTTTGCAACGATCATGCACGTCCTGCGGAACGAGCTGGGTTACAACGTGTCGTACCGCGTCATCAGTTCGACCCCTTGGGTGCCGCAAAAGCGTGAGCGCATCTTCATTGTCGGCTTCCGCGATCCTGGCATCGCGTTCGATTTCGACCGGCTGGCGGTCCCGGAAGGGGCTGGTCCGACGCTCGGGGCGATCCTCGATCCCGAGGTCGATCCGAAATACACCCTGACCAGCCACCTATGGCGATACCTGCAAGGCTACAAAGAAAAACACCAGAGTGCGGGCAACGGTTTCGGGTTCTCACTCTTCGGCCCCAGAGACGTAGCCCGCACCCTGTCGGCCCGCTATTACAAGGACGGCTCGGAAATCCTGATCGACCAGCCTGGCAACCGGCCCCGCCGTCTGACCCCGCGAGAATGCGCGCGGCTCATGGGCTTCGAGAAGCCCGGCCAGACGAAGTTCCGCATCCCGGTCTCGGACACGCAGGCATACCGCCAGTTCGGCAACGCTGTCGTCGTGCCGGTCGTGCGGGCTGTGGCGCAGATCATGAAGCCATGCATCGGCGAGGCCCTTCTGCGAGAAGGACGCGCCTTCCCGGATGCTCTGCAAGCCGGTCTTCCACTGCCGGAGCCGTGCATCGCGGCAGAGTAATGCCCGCCGATGTGGTGACGCCGGAGGGTCGCAGCCGGATGATGGCGGGCATCCGGGGCAAAGACACGAGGCCAGAACTGCTGATCCGGTCGGCGCTGCACCGGGCCGGGTTCCGGTTCCGGCTCCACCTGACAAGCCTCCCAGGCAAACCCGATCTGGTCCTGCCCCGTTACCGGGCAGCTATTTTTGTGCACGGGTGCTTCTGGCACGGTCACGGGTGCCATCTGTTCCGTTGGCCCGCGACCCGCGAAGCGTTCTGGCGAGAGAAGATCGGCAGGAACATCGCCCGCGACAGCCAGCAGAAGGCCGATCTTTCCGGGGCAGGATGGCGGGTCGCCGTGATCCGCGAGTGTGCCCTGAAGGGAAAGACACGCCTTCCCTTCCCGGATATTGTCGAAGCTCTCGGTCTGTGGCTCAAATCAGACGAAAAGGCATTGGAGATTGAGGGTGATGAAGCGCGGGGTGCTCGCTGACTATTTTGCCGGTGTCGGCGTGAAGCGGCTCTCCGCTGTCGATGCCAATCCGGTGCGATCCAATCAGCACGAGATCGGCACCACGCGGGAAATGCGGAAGGACTTCCTCGGCGAGAACCACCAGCAGAAGTTCCCGGCAATCTATGTCTGGCTGGGCGAAGACCAGGACGGCTTCACGGCGGAGGGCTGGGCCACCCATTATGATGCCCGGCTGAACAAGCCCGACCGTGCGGCGGAATGGCGTCTCTACTACCCGTCGAACCCGGTCACGGAGACCATGCAGGAAGGAGACACGCTGTTCCTCGCGAAAGACCGGGACGGCGTTCTGTGGTTCATCGTCGCTCCGGCCGGATCGACCAGCGAGCAGCAGCTCTTCTGGCTGTTCGGCCTCCGGCCCGAGGGGCGGTCCTTTGTGTCGCGCGAGGTTTCGGAGGACGAACCCCGCCTGGATTTCGCGGCCCGCTTCATCCTTGACGAGCTGGGGATCGAGTTCGAGGAGCCGGATGCTGACAAGATCGACAGCATCATTGAGAAGTTCGGCACGACATTCCCGCCGACGGCCGAGTTCTCGCAGCTCGCGCGCCTGACCCTGCCCGAGGTCCGCGCCGAGGACGATCCCGACGCGGCGCTGGTGGCGTGGCTCGACCACGAGGAAGCCATGTTCCGCCGTCTTGAGCATCGTGTTGTCGCCGAGCGCCTTGGCCAAGGGTTCATTGCTGCGGAAGGCGTCGATGTGGATGGCTTCATCAAGTTCTCCCTCGGTGTCCAGAACCGCCGGAAGTCCCGCATGGGCCATTCCCTTGAGAACCATATTGCAGCGATCTTCGATTGCTACGCCCTGCCCTACGAACGCGGAGCGATGACAGAACATGGGCAGAAACCGGACTTCCTGTTTCCGAGCCGCAGACGGCACAGATGGACGCGGCGGCGCTTCAGCTGGTCGTTCCCGTGCCTATCCAAGGAACCTACACGGCGGCGCAACAGACTTGGCTCTGGTCTCTGGGTCAGTTTATTGCCGAAGTGCGGGCGAGAGCCCAATAGCTTTAGATTTCAGCCGCATTGCTCCCGTGGCTCACGCAGATTGCGGCTGTATGGGCTGCTGCTGCAGGCTCGCCCGTGTCGGCAGGTGCCGGATTGTCTCGCCGGTTTCCTTGTCGGCTTGTACTAGGTCGAACTGCGCCTGCAAGTTCAGCCAGAACTGAGGGTCCACGCCAAACCAGTGACCGAAACGCAGGGCGGTATCACCTGTGATTGAGCGCTTGCCACCGATGATCTGGCTCACCCTGTTGGGCGGCACCTCGATCTGCCGCGAAAACTCCGTGGGTGTGATACCCAGCTCGTCCAGCTCATCCTTCAGGACCTGGCCGGGATGTACTGCTCTCATGAACATGGCCTGACCTCCTTTCGTCAGTGGTAATCCACGATTTCAACGTTGCCTGGTCCTGGCTGCCCTTCCGGCCAGTCAAAGCAGATGCGCCATTGCTGGTTGATGCGAATGGAGAACTGCCCTGCCCTGTCGCCGCGCAAGGCTTCCAACCGATTGCTCGGCAACGCCCGAAGCGTGTCCAGAGATGGCGCGGCGTTCAGGATAGCGAGCCGCTTTGCGGCCTGGTCCTCAAACCCCTGAAACGCCTTCACGAACTCGCCGCGTACGAAGCTCTCGGTCTTCTTGTCGCGATAGCTCAGGATCAACTTGCTTGGGAAGATAGGCGACTTGACGAGTTACGTCAAGCGTACTCATGGCCTCACAATCATATTGGATTTTTCCATTTATCCGGTTAATGTAATTATCAGATAACATGGAGACGCCTATGCCGACCGTTGTCATCGCATCGCCGAAGGGGGGTGCCGGGAAGTCCACGACGGCGATCCTGTTGGGGACAGAGCTCGCCCATGCAGGCGCGAGCGTGGTCATGCTGGACTGTGACCCCAACCACTCTCTGACCCTTTGGGCTGACCGAGCCCCCCTGCCCGATCGAATTCAGGTTCTGTCGAGCGTCACCGAGTCTGACATCGTGAAGAGC
>JBATPI010000286.1:0-4165 GCA_049291415.1 Paracoccaceae bacterium
GGCACAAGGAAGCCTTGGGCGAGGTCTAGCCATGGACCGTCAACGCCGCTGGCTCCCGCGCAGTTGGCTTGAACAAGCGCGAGCGCGATCAACTCGCCAGTTCGGCCCTGCGCATTGGCCAGGCGGATCGCCAGGCGCCCACTCAAGCCCTTCAGATGGCCGATCAGGAAGCGGCTGTTTCGCGCACTGCCGCTCAGGCTCATCGCGTTTAGCGCCTCGTCAACGAGGTCGCGGACAGCGTCGAGATTGGTGGTCGAGGTGACCAGTTGTAACGAACCGAGGTCAGCACGCTCAGGAACCGCGTCGATGACGAAGCGCTCGTAAGCCTCGCTTCGGCTGCGCGGCGCATCGAAATATTCAATGCCGGCGTTCCGATCCACCGTGATCACCCAGTCGGAGCGCTCGTGCAGGCGGTCTATCCGGTTCTGGCCGTCGGGCGATAGGCGGGTGACGAGCACTGGCCAGCTTTCAGCCCCGCCTCCGAGTGCCCGCGCTGTAAGCCTTGACACTGCGACATCCACCTTGCGCAGGCGCTCGCTAAGTGTTTGCCCGTCCGGCGCCCGTTCACCGGAAAGCTCGGGAGGCGACCAGACCATCCATTCCGGCTCACCTGAGAAGTTTGCGCGACGCTCCAGTACTCTCGCCAAGCCATATGCGTGCAAAGGACGCGCTTTGCCGAGTTCGGCGGTGGGCCGCGTTTCCAGCCGCGCTTCGAACACGTCGAAGATCATGCCAAGATGAGTTGCACGCACACCGGTCCAGCTGTCCTTGTCATTTGACGCGGGCTCTGGGCGTTTAGCCCAGCGCAGGCGCGGGACAAGCACGCCGCCCGAACGCGCGGCGGTTTCGACCATCCAGCGGTCGCCGACCTCCACGCCGCCACCCAAGCGCCGCCGCTGCCCAAGCATCGACAGAAACCGTCCCGACCCGCTTGACGTGCCGGGATGGTATAGATCCAGCGTGAAGCAGAGCTGCGAGCCCGCCCCGTGCTCTTCGTCTCCCTCGCCACTTTCCGCGCTCAAGACTTGGCCCAAGGCACGCGCGACGGTCATGCCGTCGCCGGGGCGCCAAGCCTGAATATTGACAAGGTCGGGCCGATCACCCGTTACGCCTTCATGACAGCGCAGGAAATGGCGCACCTCGCGCGCGAGCACGGCCGCGCTTTCGGTGCCGATCGAAGGCGCCACCTCGCGCGCGCCGCCGCCCAGACAAGCACCTAGCACGGCCACCGCGCCTTTCGGCTCCGGTTCGCCGTCGAGCGTCATGGCGACAGCGTGGAAGCCGAGCAGGTCCGCGAACAAGAAAGGCGGACCGCCGTCAATGCCAGGAAGTGCAAAGGGAAACTGTGAGGAATCGATGGCCTTTAGAGCCTTCTGCAGGCGCGAGGGCTCCAAGCCATCCTCGTAGCGAGCATAGGCCGCCAAGTTGTCATAGAGCGCGCTCCAGGCGAAGCGAAGTGGATGAAGCGGAGTGACAAGCAGGCCGAGTGTGCGGCCACCGAGCGAACGCACCTCCACCGTGCCGTGAAGCGCTAGGTCGGGGTCTCCAGCTTCCAGCGCGGCCAACCAGCCGTTTACGTACTCGTCGGCGCGGCGCCACCCCGAGCCCTTAACGCGCCCAAGAAGGCCCAGCCGGCCGAGGTCTTCGGCAAGCCGCCGCGACACCTCGCAGACACGCCTCCACACCTCGACGCCGCAACTGCCCCGATCCAGAGCGACGAAGTCGATCGCGCCCGCTGGCGTGCCGTCGGCGCGCACACTCTGCACCCATCGGCCGGGTGCGCCGCCCCGCGCCATCCAATCTTCCTCGACCTTGCGGATCAGGATCGGTCGTGCCACGCGTACTGCGCGGGCGCCGCCTTCACCCTTCCAGATGATGAAGCCCTTTTTGTCCTCGCTCCCTCGGTCTGCTTCTAGAACAGCCTTGTCGAAAGCGGTTCGCTCCTTAAGCGCCAACGCGCCTTCTACAAGCGTACGAACGATCTGGCCGGAGCCGGCGGCCGTCTCGGCGTCGGCAGTCACGCCAAATTCCAGCACGAACTCCTCGGTACGGACAGTCTCGACGCCCTCGGCGGCCACGGGCGCAATCTGAACCAGTGCCTCGAACTTCTCAGTGCCGAGCATCTCATCAAAATCATCGAGGGAGAAGATTGCCTGTTGCTGCGGCTTGTCGCGGTGCACGACCGTTTGCTCTGCCAACTCCTCATCGCCCGCCAGCAAACTGACTCGGTATTCAACGCCGCTCCCGGCTAGGGACGAAGGCTCGGTGGTCCAACGCACTGTGAGTTTCGCCTGATCCTTGGCAGTGGCTTGGCGATCCAAGAGTAACACCGGCTTGAGCGCCTCCTCGCTGGGCAGCTTCAGGCCGGACCAGGAATGCATGCCTCCGCTCGGCTTACGCCAGGACGCTAATTCAATCTTAAGCAACCCTTCGCCGGAGAAGCGTGGCTTAAGCGGCCCAAGCCAAAGTTCGGCACGATCGGCCACGGCCGCTGCGACTTCTTCGGGCCTGCGGCCGGCGAGCGAACGCAGGAAGCGCTCAAGGGTCGCCACCTCTTCTGGCGAGTTGTCCAGCATCAGCGCGCGGATGCGCTCACTCACGGTGCCAGAATCCTGTGGGAAGAGCAGTCGATCGGCCATCGCAGTGGAGAGATCAAGCTCAGCGGTGCTCGGAGCGCCCTCGCCGTCGACGGGCCACATGCCAATCCGCGCGAGGGCGCGGCGCTCGCCCTCAGCCGCCGCGGCGACTGCGAAGTCGAATTCCTGCCATGGCGTGAGTTTGCGCCGCCGGCCCAGCCGCTCGGCGCGCTTCATGGCTGCGTCGATTGTCGGCAGTCTACCCCAAAGCGCTCTACGCGCATGGCGCTGCGCCGCCCTAAACAGCTCGACCTCACCGATCTCGCGGGCGGCGCTGTAGATGCCGTCGAGGCCGGCACCCGCACGTATCGTGTCGATAAGGAACACCATCGCATCAGCTTTGTCCTCGCGCCGCTCCACCGCTTGGTCCGCCGTGACGCGGCGATGGCCGGGTATGTCCACCACGGCGTTGACGGTCCAGCCCGGAACGGCGAAGTGCTCCGCGTCGGCCAGCGCTTCGACCTGCTCAGACGGCAGGCAGCGCAGAAAGGTAACAGCGCCCTCCACGGGCTCACCCAACAGTTCGGCGAGGGCAGCGGAAAAATGCTTCTGATGCTCCGGTCCGATCATGCCTCCTCCGCCTCTTCCTTGACGTCGAACGCGCTGCTGAAACGCGCTTTGAGCTTCTTCATTCGCTCCGCGTCATTGACGCCGACGAGCAAGCCGAGGTCGCGAAGTCGCCGTTCCAGCATGCGCCGGTTGCGTGCAAGCGCCTCATTTGGCACAGTCATGTTAGGCGGCGAGCGGTCAACGTAGAAACCGTAACGCTCGCGAAGGATGTCCAGGAACTGCGGAAAAGAGAGCGGCTTGGGCTTGCGGCCCTTGCCGTTTTGGCGAAGGTGCCGGTGGACGAGATATTCGAGAACTGTGTTTGTGAGCACGAAGGAGAGGGCGTCCACTGTACGCCGCTGGCCCAAAGCGCGCTTACCGCTCAAGACGATCTTGCGGCGGCGAGCCAAACCATTGATTTCGTCCGTCATCAAAGCCGACGTAAGCGAACCGTATAGCTTATCGCCCCCGACCTCCTTCTGGGCAGCCTTACTGAGCACTTCCGCCAGGAACCGCCCCCCTTGCCCCTTCTCTACCGAGGGCGCAACCATCTCACTGAACTCGGCTAGGTCTGCCTCCTCAATGCTGGCGGCACGAAGCTCAGAAACATAGCTGCGGAACGCTTTGTCGGCGTCGCGTGCCTCCTCGTGAACGCCGCTGACGAACTCACCCAAGAGCCGTAGCCAATCCGTTGCGTCAGGGGTGCGAGGTGGCAACCCGCCATCTTTCGCATCAGACTTGTGCCGGACCCAGAAATCCAGCAGGCGGGCCTGCATGAGGATCGTTGGCAATCGGGTGAATGTCTGTCGTACGAGGTTGCCGGACTGCTCCGAAATATCGCGCAAGCCCGCGTCTGTTCCATTAGAGCAATCGCAAAAAATCGCGAGCGCCGCGTCTCCATCAATCTCCCCATCCTCGCCCCAGCGGGACATGATCGCCGCGGTGGACAGCATTATCGCGCTCAGCCCCACAGCAAAGCA